>JAWXBF010000312.1:0-8315 GCA_034439895.1 Deltaproteobacteria bacterium | reverse complement strand
TGGGAAGGTGTTGCGTTTGGTGCGGGCCGCTTCGTGTTGACCACCAAGGGCCGGTGCGAACACTCAACGGATGGTGTGTCATTTTCGCCCTGCATCGGCACCGGTACGAACGCTGACGGCAAAGGCGTGTTCTTCGTGAACGGAACGTTTTTCTTTCTTCGCGGCGACGGCCTCAAGTCATTTCGCTCAGTTGATGGCATCACCTGGGTTGAATCGACCGTCTCCATTCCCGGCTCGGGACTCGCATACTCACACGGTATTTACGTTGCCGTGGAATGGTCCCGGCGTTGGGTCGCCACCGAGCTCGGAATGTGGAAAGATCTCGGAAGCAACTTCCGGCCCGGCGAAGTGATTGCCGCGGAACAATCCGATGGCGCCGACCGCGCGCAGACCACGTACAAGGGCTGCCGAAGACCGAGCGTGTTGGCGCTGCGCTACTTGGTGAGCTCGCGACTGTGCGTGCAGTCTGTTTGGAACGCGCGTGCCAACTGACCGGCAAAGATCTCGTCGCTCACGACCAGAGCGCCTTCTTCTAGTTTGTTTAACGACAACGGATCGAGATTTATCGATCCCACCACCACAATCCGTTCGTCTACGAGCATCGTCTTTGAGTGCAACATGGAGGGCTGGTATTCCCAGATGCGTACGCCGTGTTTTAGCAAGCTTCCATATTGCGTGTGTTGGAGCCCAAATGAGGTCTTCGAGTCACTTTTCTTGCCGGGAGCCAGCAAGCGTACATCAACGCCTTCAGAGGCTTTCTGCTTCAACATTTGCAAGATGGCTGATGAGGGAACGACATACGCGTTTGAAATCCACAGCCTTCGCTTGGCCGCAGCGATCAAAAGCTGAGTCAGGCGTTCAGCACGGGTCACCGTTGTGGAGTTGGTGCTGGCAACAAAGCAAGCTTCGGCACCGCCAGAGTTTGCCAAGGGGGGAAACGCCCCTTCAGGAAGCAAAGCCCCCCCAGCCTCTTGCCAGTTTTCTGCAAAGGCCTGTTGCGCTTCGGTGACGGCGGGGCCGGAAAACAACACGTTCGCGTCACGCCACCCATCATTGTTGACGCCATCGCCCAACCAACTATCGCGAATGCCGAAGCCTCCTGTCACTGCGGTCACACCGTCAACCACCACAATCTTCCTATGGTTTCGCGACAGCTTTGCCCCACCCGCGAGGGGCCGAAAGATACGCACGTCGCAACCGGCCGCGGTGAGCTGAGGTTGGACCGTTTTGCCGAACGCTGAACTTCCAAATGCATCCACCAGAATGCGACACTCGACACCCTCTTTGGCTCTACCGATCACGGCGTCCGTGATACGGTTAGACGCAGCACCCTCTTCCCAAATGTAGAGCAACATATGAATGCTCGTTTTGGCGGCACGAACGGATTGCTCAACGGCATCAAACACTTGGCCATTATTGAGCCACGTCACGGTGTGACCAGGCAACATCCGCGTTCCGAGGCTCTGGTAGATCGCTGAACGAATGTCGCTGTCTGCGCCCGGTATCGGTGTCCGGATTTGAAAACGATACCGTTCGTCGGTGGAAGGCCTGAAAGTGTAGAAAGCCCCTACTACCACCCCCACCGCCAGCAAAGCGCCCAGCGTCAGCCATCGCATATTCTTACGCAGGACCATGCGCGAGTCCTAGCATGTTAGACCGCCTCAGAAGCCGACGCGACGAACCGTACCTGTTGTCTCGTACGGTCCGCGATCGGCGTCTGGACGGTTTCGAATGAAAAGACCGAGATCCGTTGGGATGATTTCACTGGGCCGAATCACGGCCATCGTCGTATGGGGAGTTTGATGAGTTACCCATTGGCAGTCGCGAGACCCTCGGAAGACATACATTGTGAAGGAATGACACACGCGTTGGGCCTGGCGAGATTCTTCGTGCTTTGCACCCTGCTTCATGCGTGTGCCCACCCGCAAGCGGAGCGCACTTCCCCCTCCGAGAGTGGCAAGTCCTCCAAACACGCGGCGTTGCAACAGCGGCTCGCTACAGGTTGGCACACCTGGAACAACCCAGCGTTGCTGTCTCACGTTCTGATGCCTTACGGGTTGTCGTTGCAGTTTTCGGCGCGCAGCAAGCGCAGCGGCCAATCCTATCTGGACGAAAGCTACGTCACAAGCGGCCGAAAGCCCACGAAGGTGAAGGTGGAACCGGGCCCGAACGCAGTCGATGGCAGCTATTCAAGCCTGGTGTTCGAGTGGAACGGCGTCCGAGCCCGCGTGCAAACCGCCACGCACGAAGGTGAACTACTGATGCTGTACGAGCCGGAAACGCTGCCAAAATTTGCCCCGGTGATACTTTTCAAAGAAGCGATGCTTTGGAACCGTCCGGGCACATTATCCCGCGACGGCGACACGTTGGTAGCACGGCTATCCGATCGCACCGTCACAGTTTTCGCGACCGAGACGCAGGCAGAAGTACCCTTGCCGATCGGCTCACCGTACCTCGCGTTCGAATCACGCGAAGCAATCGGGTTTTCTACCGGTATTCGTCGCACGCGCGCCGAAATCGCACAATTGGTGAACACCGCGCGTGTCCGTTTCGAGGCGAACGCGCTGCGCTTTGGTCCGCGAGCCGAAAGTTACCGCGCAATATCGTCGGTCCTGGGATGGGACACCATCTACGACGCATTCAATCGCCGCGTCATCACCCCTGTTTCGCGTACGTGGAACGAAGCATGGGGCGGGTACATTCTATTCGATTGGGACACTTATTTCGGCGCGTACATGCTGTCGCTTGATCACAAAGACCTGGCTTACTCCAACGTCATCGCGATCACACACGAACACACATCCGATGGCTTTGTGCCCAATGTTGCTGCGTCGTTTGACCAAAAGTCCTATGATCGATCGCAACCCCCCGTTGGCAGCTTGATCGTCAAGGCGATCTACGATCGCCACGGTGAGAAGTGGTTCCTCGATGAGGTTTATGACGATCTGCTGGGTTGGAACCGCTGGTGGCCCAAAGCGCGTGACAACCAGGGGTTTCTGTCGTGGGGATCGTCACCCCATCCGAAAGGCATGCAAGGGAACACGAAGCAGGGTGCAATGTGGGAGTCGGGCCTCGACAACAGCCCGAACTTCGACGACGCCTCCTTCAACGAGAAGACGCACATGCTGGATCTTGCATCGGTGGATCTGATGGGACTTTACGTGGCCGACTGCCGTGTGTTGGCAGCGATCGCGGATGTGCTTGGCAAGACCGCGAACGCCACCGAATTGCGCGAGCGCGCCGATCGTTATGGCGCGAAGTTGCGTGAATTGTGGAACGAAGAGGCCGGGATCTTTCTTGATCGCAATCTGCGCACCGGAGAACCAAGCCATCGCATCGGTCCGGGCAATCTATACCCGCTGCTCGCCAAGGTGGCGACGCAAGAGCAGGCCACCCGCATGGTGAATGAATATCTACTCAATCCGAAAAAGTTGGGTGGCACTTGGATGATACCAAGCATCACACGTGATGATCCCGCATTCCCCGACAACGAATACTGGCGCGGGCGTGTGTGGGGACCGATGAACTTGCTGGTCTATTTGGGCCTGCACAATTACACCCTACCTGAAGCACGGAAACAATTGGCCGATGCCTCCGAGCGTTTGTTGTTGCAGGAATGGCAAGCACATCACCACGTCTACGAGAACTACAATTCGGTAACAGGCACAGGCGGAGACGTCGACAGCGCCGATTCGTTCTATTCGTGGGGCGGACTGTTGGGATTCATCGGCCTCATCGAAGACGGCCACGTCAAGCCACCTCAATATTAGCCAGCGCGCGGTGACCGCTAGACCGACAGCAAGCGAGACGAAAACTCGCGGTCGCCATGCACGTCGGTAAGTCGGTACTCGCGCGACTGATACAGGTACGTCAGTCGAACGTGATCGTAGCCCAACAGACGGAGAATGGTTGCGTTCACATCGTGGGCATCGACCGGCATTTCAACCGCCGCCACGCCCAGCTCATCCGTACCACCCAGGGCGCGTCCGCCTTGAATCCCCGCTCCTGCCATCCAGATCGAAAAGCCGTACGGATGATGGTCGCGGCCATTTCGGCCTTGGGCAATCGGTGTTCGACCAAACTCGCCACCCCAAACCACCAGGGTGCTGTCGAGCAAGCCGCGCGATTTCAGATCGGCCAGCAAACCGGCAATGGGTTTGTCGGTTTTCTTCGCCATCTTTTCATGCGACGAGACGAGATCCGTGTGGGCGTCGTCCCAATCGGTACCGACATTCGTTCCCGAGAAAAGTTGCACGAAACGAACACCGCGCTCAACCAAACGCCTTGCCAGCAAACACTTTCGGCCCATGTCATCGGTCGGTGCTTCGTCAATTCCGTATAGATCGCGCGTCGCTTTGGATTCCTTCGAGAGATCCACCGCGCCGGGGGCAGCGGCTTGCATGCGAAAGGCGAGCTCGTACGAAAGCAAGCGCGCTTCCAGCGTTTTGTCTTCGGCGCGGTCCGTCAAATGATCGCGATTCATTTGCTCTATGAACGACAACGTGCGTTTCTGTGTCGTGTCACGAATGCCCGGGGGGTTCTTCAGGTACAGGATCGGATCGCCCGCCTTGCGCAGCAACGTCCCTTGGTACGATCCCGGTAGAAAGCCCGAACCGTAAACCGGCGGCCCCGATTTCATCGACCCATCGGTCATCACCACAAACGCGGGCAGATCCTGATTCTCAGATCCGAGCCCGTAGGTCACCCAAGACCCCAGCGAAGGGCGACCAGGAAATTGTGCTCCGGAAAGTCGCAGATACATCGCAGGCGAATGATCGAACACGTCGCCGTAACACCCCCGTATCACGGCGAGCTCATCGGCTCGCTCGCGGACATGTGGAAACAGATCGGAAACCAGCAACCCTGACTTTCCACCGGGCCGAAATTGCCACGGACTCCCGAGGATCTTCGCGTTCGCCGGATCTTGGATAAAGCTGGTTTTGATGGCCGCCGCAAGCGAAGATGGCAGCGATTGACCGTCGCGTTTCTGCAGTTCGGGTTTCGGATCAAATGTATCGACGTGACTGGGTGCACCGTGCTGAAACAGGTAGATCACCGAACGTGCTTTCGCCGGAAACGGAGCCGGCTTGGGTGCAAGCGGTGAAACGGCTCCACTGCTTGCCGATGGCAACAAGGTCGACGCAGCAAGTGCGCCAAAACCACCGCCGGATCGCAACAGCAAGGAACGTCTTGAGAATTGTTCAATCGACATACAAATACTCGTTGGTGTTAAGCAGTGCGCGGGCGAGTTCTGCCAAAGCACGTTCGCGGGAGCCAAGCGCTTGGGTTTGACGTCGGACAAAATCGTCCGTGCGTTTTTTCTCTTCTGCGCGTGGCAACCGAGTGAGCACACTCGTGAAGACGCCCTCTGAACTCCGCGTCTTTCGGGCCAACCGGGCGGCCTCGTCGACCATGAAATCACTGTTGAGCAGTGTCAACGACTGTGGAGCAGTCGTGCTCTCGTGGCGGCGGGGACACGATGCGAGGCCGTCGGGGGCATCGAACGCGTCGAACATCGGCGGCCGAAAGGTGCGCAGATTCAGCAAATAGACACTGCGGCGCGCATATTCTTCCGGATCCGGTGTGACCGGCCAGCTGTCTTCCGGACGTCCTTGAATGCCGAACAGCTCACTTGGCGAAAGCGGTGGCACCACCGGCATTCCACCCATTTTGGGATTAAGGGCACCTGAAGACAACAAGACCGAATCGCGCACTTCTTCAGCCAACAACCGACGGCGTGAAAAGTGCGCGAGGTGAAGGTTCTCGGGATCGAGATCGTTCGCACCGCGGTTTGGTTGACTGCTGCGTCGGTAGGCCGCACTCGTGACCATGAGACGCGTGATGGCTTTCATCGAGAAACCGCGTTCGACGAACTCCGCGGACAGCCAATCGAGCAAGAGTTGATGCGATGGCAAACCCGCGCGCAGACCAAAGTCATTGGCGGTGGCGATCAACCCGCGTCCAAAAACCCATTGCCAAAGACGGTTGACCATCACGCGGGCAAACAATGGATTTTGCGGCCGTGTCATCCATTGCGCCAACGCCTTGCGACGACCCGTCGTACGCGAATCGGGACCCGCATCTGGGATATCCCCACCACCCAACACCGTCAGAAAGCCCGGATTCACCCGCTCACCTTGAATTTTTGCGTTGCCGCGAACCGCCACAAAGGACTTGGGCGCGACCGGCGCAGCATCGGTCACACCGGGAGCAGTCGGCGGGGGACCGTAGTTCAAAAACAGCATCGCGATGGTCTGCTCTAACCGCGCGACATCTTCGCGTTCTTTGGCGCTGAGGTATTTGCGCAACTGCAGCACATTTTCTTTGGGATACTTCTTACGAACCCGATCGTAAATGTCCGACAGAGGCTTGGCCAGCTGGCGCAGTTTGAACTCGCGTGTGTTTTGGCTTCGTTCCCAACCTTTGTTGGCTTCGTAGTTGACAACGATGTTGTCGTACACCGCTGGCTCGAAGATCGCCTGCAAGCGGTAGAAATCTCGCGTCGGAATCGGATCGAATTTGTGATCGTGGCAGCGGGCACATCCAACGGTAAGACCGAGAAATACCGCGCTCGTGGTCTCAACAAAATCCGTCAGTTTTTCAACACGGTTGACCTCTTCATTGCGATTGAGAAAATCTCGATTGGGGCCAACGCGCAAGAAACCAGTGCCAACTCGAGCGGCGGGATCGTCAGGTGACAACTCGTCGCTGGCCAACATTTCGCGAACCAATCGATCATAGGGTTTGTCATCATTGAATGACTTGATGATGTAGTCTCGAAAACGCCAAGCATCCAGGTGAAAGGGATCCTGCTCAAAACCGGTGCTGTCGCTGTACCGTATCACGTCCAGGAAATGCCGGCCCCATTTTTCGCCATATCGCGGAGAAGCGAGCAGCCGATCGACCAACCGTTCATACGCGCCGGGGTCGGCGTCCGAAACGAAAGCTTGGATCTCGGACCACGTCGGCGGCAATCCAGTCAAGTTCAGCGTCACGCGTCGACACAGTGTGGCTTTGCTCGCTTCGGCGACAGGGGATAGTTTCTGATCGCGTAGGGTTTGGTCGACAAAGCGATCGATGGGACTAGAGGCAGTCCCCTCGGGTACCGCAGGACGTTTCACTTCGCGAAAAGCCCACCACGTTCCCGACCCGAGACGACGCGACTTGGGCCACGGCGCACCGTTTTTGACCCAGGTTTCGATGATCGCGATATCGCCGGCGTTCAACTTGCTTGCCGGCGGCATCTCCAGTTCCGGATCGCCGTAACCGATGGCGCGCAACAAAAGGCTTTTCGTGGCATCGCCGTCGCCGTCCTTCAGCACTGGGCCTTCAGCGCCCCCTTTCACGGCGGATTCGCGTGTGGTCAACCGCAATCCACCGGATCCCTTTTCCGGGCCGTGACATCGAACGCAGTGTTTCTCCAACAGATCCAGTGCCGTTGCCTGCACCTTCGGCAAAGGCGCGGTATTGGCGGCGATGGTTAGCAAACAAGGGAGCAGAATATTCGAGCCGAACATCACAACCCTTCTG
Source organism: Deltaproteobacteria bacterium (assembly GCA_034439895.1). Taxonomy (GTDB): domain Bacteria; phylum Myxococcota_A; class Polyangia; order Fen-1088; family Fen-1088; genus JAWXBF01. The sequence goes on along the minus strand of JAWXBF010000312.1, from coordinate 785 downwards.
TCAGCGACAACGGCTTGATGTGTCCCGCGTCGAGTGAATCGATCGCGCGCACGTTGGCTGCCGACGGTCCGGTCGGATCGAAGTGCGCGCGCAAGTAGGCCTCAACGATCGACTTCGCCAGTTCCGTTCCCACAACGCGGGCGCCGAGCGTTATGATCTGCGCATTGTTGCTAAGAGCAGCCCGTTCGGCTGAGTACACATCGTGAGCCAGTGCCGCACGAATCCCCGGCACTTTGTTCGCCGAGATGCAAACGCCAATGCCCGTTCCACAGCACAGAATGGCTCGGTCGAAACGCCCCTGGTTGATCTGCTCTGCAACCCGACGGGCCATCTCCGCGTAGAGTTCTTTGTCTCCGCCCGGGGGATCGCTCAAGTCAAACACGGTCAGATCGGAACGGCCGCGCAGGTGATCACGCAACACGTCTGTCAAAGGTTTTCCTGCCGAATCACCCGCCAATGCCACTCGCATGGTTTCCTCGCTTTCTCGTTGCTGTTTCGTAGGACAACCCATCGGAGACATCGGTGCCGACTGTTGCGGCGACCAGGCGGGCCAACTCGGCATACCCGGATGCCGTCCAAGCCGACCGTCCAACAAATAGTCCGTCCACGTCTTGCATTTGCAAAAGAGCGGGTGCGTTCTGCAACGACACCGAGCCGCCATAAAGAACCCGTATTTCTTCAGCCGCCACGGCTCCGAAGCTTTTCGCAACACAAGCACGCAGCCACCGGTGGCGCTCCGCGATGTACGCTGGCGAGGCGGCGGCGGATCCATTGATGGCCCAGCG
>JAWXBF010000311.1:0-3974 GCA_034439895.1 Deltaproteobacteria bacterium | reverse complement strand
TCCGCTGTCGTCGAGGCATTGAACTCCAATGCCAAATTCGCCATCAGAACAGCGCGCGGCTTTCGTACCTTCGATGCGCTCGAAACTGCCTTGTTTCATTGGCCAGGCCAACTTCCTGAGCCTATCCTTTTCACCCATAGATTCTGGTGAGGAGCCGATTTTCAAAAGGCCGATCACAGCACCCAAAATTCGCACGCGATGCCGCAGTTTGAGGAGCTCTATTTGCAGCACCGCGGTGTCTTCCAAATCAAGCGTTTCGACATTCGCGGGACCACGGGCAATCCAACTGGATATCGTCGAGCGCGGAATCCCAATGCCGCCAAGCAGGCGTGGGTCGCACCCATCCCTGAAAATGGCGCGCAGGCGGTGGTCATAGCTACGACGCGAACTCACAACTGGCATCCTTCAATCGTCACACACTATCCGTAGATTTTCCATTTTCTTCAATGATTCTCGATATGCCATAATTGCGAGCATCTTTCTTCCAAATGTCTGCGGACGCAGCTCGGCTGGACTGGCACACGCTCCCAGCGCCAACCCGAGAAAACACAGAGCCGTCCTGGGGAGAAAACCAGGGTTTCGCATCCTCTCAAAGTAGGCCTTTGGGCGACACCTGACCCGTCCACTTTTCGGTAGACAACGAACGTTCGCGCTAACCACCGGTGATGATCGGGAGGGGATCGCCCATTGCCGCTTGCGCTGCGGCGCTGTACCCCGAACGGAACTGCATTCCCATCCACAGATTGCCGTAACCTTTGTTGTTGACCGTCGGCCAATCGGCTTTCGGGATGCCCATTCCGAGCATCACGTTGGCGTGCCAATGGTTCATGAGAATGCCGGGGTTCTTGAACACGCCGTATTGATTGATCTTGGCCGCGGTGGGATTTGACCAGTCGACGAATTGGCCGGTTTTGAAGAATCCGCCAGCGCTTCCATAGCTGACGATCGCTTGGTTCATCCCGTGGTGGGTTGTGTCGCCTGATTCTTGTGACCAATGCAAGAGCGAGCGATCGAGATACGTACCACCATCGCCTGCATCCACATCCAGCTTTCTCGCAAGATCGGTCAACCCATATCGAAAGAAATCGCGGTTGGAAGGCACGAGTTTGGATTGATCTTGAGTGTGTGCCACTTCCTGATGCCAATCCCCACCGAAGGGCATGAACAGATCGTGCACCGAAACAACAAAGATGCGTGTGGTGCCACACAGGATCGCGGCCGATATGACATCGTTCCAAATGCTGAATCGGCGGATCGAATCCGAGGGCGTTTTCTCGGTCTGGCCGTTGAGTCCCGGGGTGTCCGTCGCTGGCTGCTTCAGGCTGGTACACAAGGGGGCCACGGTCACCTTCAAGCTGCGTTGAAGTTCGGACATCCGATCCATGAAGTCACCCATCCGTTGCCGGTCGGAAGCCGAAAGCCGCACGTTGCTTTCTCGCACCGACTTCCAATGGGCAAGCACTTGATCAACGATCGGCTTGCGGGTCGAAACTGGCGACGCGTTGCCCGCGGCTGTGGTCCCGCCAAAGATTCGCGTGAACGCATCCTGAGCGCTGGTGACGCCTCGGCCGTTGCGTAGAATGCTGCCTGACCGCATCGTAGGACTTGAGTAGCCATACGACCATCCCCCGTAACCCAACTCGATGTTGCGCAAACGGACACCGGCGAGATCGGGGTAAAAGGAACCGGACCAAGCCATCGTCTGATCGATCGTTGGGTTGGGAAACTTCTGGGACGCAACCTGATCACCGCCGGCAACACCATCGTTGCCTGCCACGTTGCCGAGATGGCCACCCGTGTGATGCGAAATGTAGAACGGAATGTCAAAACCCTTCTGCACCAGCAACTTTCCCACCAAGCGATCGGTCAGCACATCGGCAGGCGCAGTCAGCGTCGGCGAGATCACCGCGTCGTTTCCCTGCACTTTTCGCTGCAGCGGCCCGAATGAAACTTGGCCACCCAACACCGATTGCTTGTTCACCGCCGACGATAGCGGGTACATGTTGCTTGGCGCGATGGCACCGTGTTGCGTGCAAAAAGCGACGAAGGATTTCTTGTTTGCGCCGACAACCGTAGCACCGTATGCCCGCGGCGGGGTCGCCAACGATGGCAAGAATGGGAGCGCCATTGCGGCTCCACCTGCGCCCCGCAACCACTGCCGCCTAGACGAAACGATCGTTTTCGAGAAATGGGTTTTATTGCTCATGACGGACTGCCTTTCAGGGAATAAAACGTTGCGAAAATGCCGGGACCAACGTGACCTCGCGGAACATGCCGCGGACACTTCCACCATTGCGGAGCCGCTTGCGCATTTGCTCAAGAGCACACCCATCGGTCTCGGGATCATCCAAGCGACCGAAACTGAACCGGAACACCTGCCGGGCTAGACACGCCGCGGGTTTGGGGCTGCCAGCGATAAGTTCCGCCAAACCTTGCGGGCCATCAACCAACGTCTCATCATCCAGATCGACACGAGGAGCGCTTTGGGTGTCGATGGGTACCGTACCACGCAATGCGCCTGTCTCGATATTGAAGACCTTCTGTTCTGAACGCAATCGGCCGAGTGAGTCGATGTTCTCGGTGGCAAACCCGATCCCGTTCAAGATCGTACCGTGACAAGTCTTGCAAGGCGAGCCAGTTTGCTCGGTGATCGCTTCGACCAACTGCCGGGTCGACTGCAGCGTCTCGGTGGGGACGGGTTCGACTGCGGCCGCGTCTTCGGGTGGCGGTGGCAACTCGTCGCACAGGATCGCTCGGCGAATGAACACACCCTTCATCACCGGACGGGTGTTTGTGCTGCCATAGGAGTGCAACGCGGCACGGGTCAGCAAGCCGGGGCGTGTGCCTTCGGCGAAGCGAAGAGGCTCCGACGTGCCATCCCAGGGCTGCACACCATAGATGCGCGCCAACTCTGCCCCGCGGGTGTAGATATGGTCGTCGAGAAACAAATCGCTCACACTCCCGCCTTGCTTCCACACCTGCTCTTCGACGGTGGTCATCAACTCGTCGATCATATCCTGCCGCAAGTTCGCGGTGGGAAGGTTGGCGGCCGAGAATGCCTTGAAAGCCGCGCCCTTGGCGATTTGGTCGAACGCTGGCAAGAGCTCAAGCTTGAGCCAATCTTGGAAGAAATCTTTCACGGTTGTGACCGCCCGCGGATCATCCAGCATGCGGTCCAGTTGAGCTGCATACGTTGCGGAATCCTTCAGCTCACCCGCGTCTGCAGCCGCGCGCAATGGTGCATCGGGCATCGTGTCCCAAAGTTGATAGGCCAAACGATTGGCCAACTCCTGAGGTGAGAGTGCAAACGTACTTGTTTTACCCGCCACGGCTTCGGTTCCATGTTCCATCTGGAAAATGAACGAGGGCGACAGCAACAACGAGGCGATCACGTCCGCGTAGCCGGCCGGGTCGGCGGATGCACCCGCGCCGTAGACGGAACGGTACAGAGTTTTTTCGCTGGCATTGATGGGTCGTCGCAATGCCATGCGTGCGAAACGATCGATGAACCCGCTCAAACAGGCTTCATCGTTGCTGGCATTTCCGTCGGTGGCGCAGGCGCCCACGACCGTGGCGATGCGTGTGGGCTGTGTGAGCGCGGCCCCAACCGCGGTGGCGATGGCGTATGCCGCATCGGCATGGACCTGCTGGATGTCCTGATCGAGACGGCGAAACGTACCGCGATTGTCAACTGCCAATACTTCACGCTTGTCCGCGGGGAGCTTGGCAAGCGCGGGTTGCAATGACTGCATGACGATGCCCGTCGCATCCGACTTGCCCCCCAGTGCCGAATCGACCAAGTCGCGAATCGTATTGCGATACTGCGTGGTGGTTAGCCGTTTCATCGCTTGCTCGGTTGCGGTGGCTTTCAGGTCGCAGGTGAAGGAAACGACATCACCGCCTGTGGTGCCGCCTTCGCCGTCGCCACCGGATGCGCCACCCCCGGCGCCAGATTCCCCCCCCGACCCACGTCC
>JAWXBF010000310.1:0-8326 GCA_034439895.1 Deltaproteobacteria bacterium | reverse complement strand
TACAACTACGTGGTGCATGATACGACGCCAGCCGGAACCATCCTGTTCCAGGACGGCTCGACCCGCCGCATGCCGTACACCGCAATGTTCCGTCAGAACATGGCAAACCTGAACAACGGTGCTTTGTTCACCTCGGGCACCTTGTTCGCTTCACCGGACTACGTTTGCACGGAAGCAGACGCAACCCGCAACATCGGTTGCTTGACCTCGAAGTCGCGCTGCACCATCGGTTTCGCTGCCCGCGAGGCGGCATACAACGTGGGACAAACGGCGCATCTCGACAACGAGCCCGCGCTCATCAACGGCCTGCCACCTTCAAGTGCCTTCATCGCAAACCAAAGCTACCCTTTCTCGCGCTACCTGTGGATGAACGCAATCCGTGGCTTCGAGAACATCATGCGCGACTGCGTTGACCGTGGCGGATTTCAGCAGTACTGCGAAGCTCAGGTTCGCATCGCCCAGGAATTCTTGAACGTTGGCCAGCCAGGCAACCTCGTAACGACGGCCTGTACCAACGCAGGATCTATTCCGCTATCTGCGCCAATTTGCAGGGGCGCGACGGCCAGTGCGGGTTGCGGCGCACCCACCACACCGGCTAATTGCACGATCGATACCCGCGCGTTCGCCACCTTGGTGAACCGGAACAACTAGAGCCAGAACCGCCTGGTGCAGCGGCTAACCCTTGCCCCTTCCGCGCGCGCCCAACCCGTGGCGCGCCACCGCACCCAGGCGATGCTACGATGGCGGGCCATGCCCACGCTCCGCCCCCTCGTTGCCCTCGCCGCTGCATTCCTCGCCCTCTCCGCAGGCTGCAGCGGACTGCGCCTCAACACCATCGACGCGGCCTACCGTAAACCCAGCAACGTGGCGGTGTTTTTCACCGTGGAAGACCGAAACGATGTTCCTGTCACGGGACTCACGGCCGATCAATTCAAGATCTATGAAGATGGAAAGCTCATTTCGCTTTACGAGAGCAACCAGACCATCGTCAGCCCGGAGATAGCGGCAGAACACTACACCCTGTTGCTTGTCGACATGAGCGCCAGCATCACCGAAAGTGATACGGTTCCCTTCATCGTTCAAGCCGCATCCGAGTTCACGGCTCAGCTTGAACAGTATCACAAAGTTGCGGTCTTTGCGTTTGACGGCTCGAAAGAGATCCACAAAATCCAGGACTTCACCGCCAGCGAGGGGGCTTCTCGGCGCGGGGTCACGGCCCTCGCTTCGTTTCGACCGCGCGATCCGTCGACCAACCTGCACGGTGCGATGGTCGAAGCAACGAAACACCTGAATCAGGCGGTCGAAAGGGCCAAGACCCCTTTGCGATTTGGAACCCTTGTGGTGTTCACCGACGGAACCGATCGCGCCGCGCGTGTCTCCAGTTCAGATATGATGAAGGCGATATCTGAAAGTAACCTGGACGTGTTTGCCATCGGCGTGGGTAGTGAAATCGACGAGAAAACACTGTCCAATTTGGGACGCAACGGGTACGCGCGCGCTTCGGATAGCGAATCCATCATCAACGCGTTTGCAGCCGTAACCGATCGCATCCTGCATTGGACGCAAAGCCACTACCTGCTCAGCTACTGCAGCCCCAGCCGGTCGGGAACGCACGAGGTCACCATCGAGGCTAGGACGGAGGCGAATGGTTCGGGCAAGTTGAGCTATGCGTTTGACGCCAATGGATTCGGGCCGCGCTGCGATCCGAACAGCCCGCCCCCCTTTGACACGAGCGGCACCCGAGGTTTCAAGAACCGCGGTCGACAGCAACGCACCGGCATCAAGCTGGAATTCAAGGCCTCGGCGAGCGCGCAGTAACCAGATGGAACGTTCAACCAAGGAAGCAATCGAAGGCGAGTTCGGACAACCGGGGGTGCAGAACCCGATGATGCTGGACTTGATTGCGCTCGATCCCGCAACCGACATGGTTGTGCTCACCATGATTGAGCGCCGCGCGTGGGGTACGGACCCGCGACAGATTCAACAGATCGAGGAGAAGATCAACCGTTACATGGGGTACGTCCTCGACGGATTCCTGGCCGAACAGTATCCGCAATACATCGGAAAACGTGTGCTGGTTTCCCTGCGTTGCATTGCCGAACCAGGCGACGTCTACGCCCGCTTCGTGGTCGCCGCACGCCAGGCGCTTGCGGCCCACGGCATCGGTTTCGACGTACAGGTCGTTGCCGATACCGCGGGTTGAATCAGTACTTGCTTAGCCACACACGCGCCAGCGCCAGGCGTTTTTCAAGCTGCTTCGCCGTCGCTTCGCTGATGCGTTTGATGCCGACCTTGCGATTCAATTCGGTGTTCACGTCGGCATGCCCACGGCCCGTGTAGTGAACCAGATCGCGCACGACGCTGCTGTTGTTTTCCCGCAACGTTCGCCGACGTGCAAGCGGTGCACTCGCGGCCGCGACCTCACGCGTCGGCACGGGCGAGGCTTCCGGAGCCGGGATGGGTTCGGCAAGCCGGGCACTCCACCAGGGATTGGCAACAAGCGCCGCATCAGAATCAGCGCCATCCCCGTCTACCAGATCGGGAATCGGATCAGCATATTCTGGCTCAATCACGCCGTTGTCTTGCAAGGGGCGACCGTTTGCATCCAGCGGAACCGCCGAATGGGCGGAAAACAGCGAGCCCTGTTCTTCGCCATCGCCGTCTTCGCGCAAGATCTGATCCAGTGGATCCTTGACTTCTTCGCCGCCAAACGCGTCGCTGCCGTCATCCAGCCACGATGGCTTTTTCAACACGTGGCGCCGAGCCTGTGCTACAGTTGAGGCAAACATCCGCAATCGCAGATCATCCGGAATGAACATGTAGGCCGCCTGGCGTTCCAGATTTCCTCGCCAGCGCACAAGACGACCCACCGCCTGGCGAAAAAACAGATCGGTCAGCGTGTTGGTCGCAAACACCCCAACCCGCAGACGCGGAATATCGACGCCTTCGGAAACCATGCGCACGGCGACGATCCACGCACCGTCACCGGTTGAAAACTGCTCGATCTTTTTCGAGGCTTCGGGATCATCCGACGTGGCAATCGCAACGGGCCGACCCGTGATCTGATACAACAGAGCGGCAATCCCGCGGGCATGCGCCTGATCCATGGCAATGACAAGACCCGCTGCACTCGGATCGGCGCCCCGCAGGTGCATCAACTGATTGTTGGCTTTTCGCAGCACAGCAGGCAGCCACTCGCCATTGGCCGCAAGGGCCGTGCGCAGGCGTTGGTTGGCAAGCTCGCGCGTCAGTGGATCGTCAAACGTGGCGTTGTAGGTCAAACCTTCGGGGGCTGTCCATTCCATGCGACCATTGATGCGCGGAAAGTAAACGGGACGAACAACGGCCGTTTCGCGCAAGGCATCGGCGTAACCGTATTCGAAATCCGGTCGAGCCTCGTCGCCTGCGTATTCCACAAACGGGATGGTGCTTTGATCGGATCGAAACGGCGTACCCGACAAACACAGCCGTTGATGCGCATGTTCAAACGCGAGCCGTGCACCATCACCCCACGATCGGGAATCCGCGGCGTGATGGATCTCGTCAAGCACCACCATGGCCCCTGCGACAAGGGTTCGCATGGCCTGTGGATTGGCTGCAACCTGTTGATAAGTCACCGCCACACCGTGGACGTCGGAGGGCAGCGCGCCATACGCCGATGACCAATCTGGATCCAGATGAATGTCAAACGCCTCGGCGGCATGTGCCCACTGCACTTTTAAGTGCTGCGTCGGTACGACAACCACCACGCGACGCACGCGCCGCGCCACGAGCGCATGGCGGACCGCGGTCAATGCAAATGTCGTCTTGCCCGCCCCGGGCGTCGCCACTGCCAGGAAATCCCGCTTTTTGTGGCGCTCCAACTTCTCAAGCGCACTCAACTGCCACCCGCGCAGACGCACGCCAGAGACATCAACTCGTGTTGATGCGGCACGAACGGGTTCTTCCAGAAAGCGCGGAGACAAGGTGTTGGTGGTGCGCTTGAAAACGAATCGATAAACGGAGGACCGCCTTTTGTAGTCGATTTTTGCGCTTCAGTCTATTGCTAGTTGGGCGAATTTTTACAGACACGAACAGCGCCGCGGGGCATGGTTTCCTGCGCCTCATGTTGACCCCGCACCGTCTGCAAAAGATTCTTTTGGTCGTGCTAGCGCTTGCGTCCGCGTGCCGCACTCACACTGCCCACAAGCCCGTCGGTGCCGCAGCGCCGGGTGTCCAGGGCGATGGCTCTGTCATCGTTGCCGTTGACTGGTTTTCGGGAGGTCTTGAAGCGGCGATTGCGCTTGCACAGCGTGAAAACAAACGCGTCTACCTCGACGTGGGCGCTTACTGGTGTCCGCCCTGCCATCGGATGGAGGAGGAGGTCTACACCGACAAATCCGTAGCACAATTTCTGGAACAGGGTTTCATCGCCCTTCACGTCGACATCGAAAAGGAAGATGGACAGGCGACAGCAGAACGCTATCAGGTGCAGGTCTATCCCACGGTGCTCGTGCTTGATGCAAGCGGTGTCGAAATGGGACGCCTCGTGGACTTTACGCCGGCCAACGTGTTGAAGCGCGGCGTGGAACAGATTGCTGCGGGACAAAACCTACTCGCCGCGTTGCAGGCCGATGTGGCCCGGAACCCCGACGATCTGGAGAAAAGCTATCAACTCGCCTCCGCCTATGCGTTGTCGGCAAACAAAGCCGCCGCTGAACAACAAATGCAGAGCATCCTGCAGGCCGATCCCGACAATGGCCGGGGATACGCCGAACGTGTCCTCTACGATCACGCCTTTTTCATCACCGCAAAACTGGATCGCGATCTTGAACGCGCGATCAGGGAGATGCAGACCCTGCAAACCCGTTTTCCAGGGACCGACAAGGCGGCCCGCGCCTACCGCATGATGGGTCGTTTCCATGCTGAACTCGGACGCCCCGACGAGGCCGCGGCGTGCCTGCGAAAATTGGTGGCACTCGATCCCAACAACGTCGACTGGTACGCCAACTTCGGTTGGTTCTCGTTTCGGCATCGGGTTGCGCCAAATGAAGCACTGGAAGTATTGAAAACCGGCCTCGCGAAGTTTCCCGACAACGCAGAGCTGCACTATCTCGCGGGGGAATTAAACCGGGCACTCGGCCGGAGTGCAATGGCCGCGGACGCACTCGAACGCGCAGCGGCGCTCGAACCCAAAACGACGTACTACCGACGACGGGCCCGCGAGCTGCGCGTCGCCGCCATCACACCCTAAAACGGGACGTCATCCATGGATTCCATCGGCTCGTCGGGCAACGGCTCGTCATCCGTTCCACCTGCTCCGGCCGACGGCTGCTTGACGGTCCAGACATCGAGACTATTGAAGTACTTCACCTCGCCCTTGGGGCTGGTCCATTCGCGGCCGCGCAAGTTGAACTCAACCACGACGGTCTGATTCTCCTTGAAGGCGTCGAGGCTTTCGCAGCGATCGCCCGTTAGCTGAAACAGAACGGCCTGTGGAAATCGACCATCCGCTATTTCCAGAACAAACTCCCGTTTGCGAAAACGATCCGAAACCTGCTTGGCCTCGAAGATCTTCTGCAACTTCCCCGTCGCCTTGAATGACATTGGTGTAGCCCTACCGCAACTTGGCAGGGGCGACCAGCGAAATGCGCAGACGACTTTCTGTCCTCCCGCGGCAAGCGATTGAGGGCATTTTCGGAAGCTCTGAACGCGGGCATCGTGACCCTGCGTGCCAAAGAAACGCTTTCGGATGACGCCGTTTCATGCACGGTGGACACGGGCCGGCGCGATGATTGAGGCGGGATTGCATCCAGCCACGGCGATGGCCTGACGGTGTAGCGATGGCCTATTTTCCTTGCCCGAGGGTCAAGGCCCGTCCCGCCTGGTGGCTCGAGTTCGTCGAATAGACTTACTGTTTGTCAGAGCGAAACAACGTGTAAACCACCGATTCACCATCCACGGTGGGACCCTTGATTGTCATACGATTTCCGCTGATGCAGTAGCTGTGGCGCAGCTCACCCAGCAACAACTGACCACCGTCCGCGATGAAGATGCCGCTTTCGCGCGTGCGTGACACGAATGGCGTCGAAAACTGACAGTGGCAACCCGCGCCATTGTCGATCTTGCAATCGTGGGTCTCACCAAGCGCCGCACCCAGGTTGTTGCATTCGGTACGACTCAGGCTCGGTTCGCCCTCAAAACAGGCTCCAGGGTACGCAATGTCGCCCTCGGTACCCGTCTGAACATCAAGGGCATAGGTGCCTTCAAAGGCAAATTGCAAGGTGCCGACCGGCTGATATCGAATCTCGAAAGCGCCGAGGGCACAGTAGTCCGTCGCCTTCTTGTCTTCGCCGAGCACGCAACCGGAGAAGAACTTCCAGGCGCCATAGATCTCGCCGCCGCAATTGTTGTCGACCGAACAGGTGCCCGGCGTGAATGGGATGGTCGTGCCACCGTCCGTGACCAGCGGCCCCGTCGCGGCGGCGTCCACCATGCTGTCCGTTGGGACAGGACATCCACAAAGCAGCGTCAACCCGACAAGGAGGCTCACCGAAGTCACCCGCAAACCTGAGGACATCTCAAAGCCTGTATCACACCCCCTCTGCCTAGGCCAATAAGACCGCCGCACTGTGCCTTCGACCACGGTCGCGGTCGGAAGTGGCGCCACGGATCACAGGAAAAGGGTAAAATCCGAGTCAATCGACACCGAGGTTGACGCGGATTTGCGGGACTCGGGGAAAGATGGTGGATCTTGATGCGCAGAATTGTCCCAACGCTCTTCGCCCTCTCGCTCTTGTTGCTTGGCGGTGGCCCTGCGGTCAGCGCTGCGGAGCCCGCGATACCAAAGGGCCCGGACGGCGTCCCCTACCCGCCGCTTGTCGACTTCAATAACGACGTCTTGCCACTTTTCGAGCGCGCCTGCGTGCAATGTCACGGGCCCCACAAGGCAAGCGGCGGCCTTCAGCTCACATCGGGCGCGAAGCTCATGGAGGGCGGGTTTTCGGGAATGCCGATTATCGAAAATAACGGGGACGCGAGCTACCTCATCCGTCGCTTGCGCGGCCTCGACGACGAAGATCGCATGCCGCTTGACGGCAAGGCGTTTACAGAAACCGAGATCGACACGGTTTGGCGCTGGGTCAAGCAGGGAGCCCGCGTGCCCAAGGCCAACACTTCCTTCGAGCCGAAACCGGCCGGCATCGCGCGCCTCACGAATCTGCAATACCACAACAGCTTGAGCAGCCTCCTGGGTGACAAGGTACCGCTGCCTCAGGATCTTGAACCCGATATGATCATCAGTGGATCGGCAGTCGTCGGCGCCGCGCGCGTGGGCACAAGCCGAGCCGCAACCGAGAAGTTCTCCCGCGCTGCGTTTGATCTGGCGGCCTGGGCCATTCGGGACGCAGCTTTTCAAGCAAAGTGGATGGGCTGCCTTGGTGCCAAGCCAAAGGCCGGAAAGAAACCGGCGACCCTTCGCTGGAGCGATGCCGCGGAAGACTGTACCGATCAATTTGTGAGTCGATTCGGCCGCAGGGCCTGGCGCCGCCCGCTGCTACAGGACGAACGCGTCGGGCTCGTCTACCTTGCGGCCGAATCCGCCAACCGCAATCAAAACGCAGCACACGGCCTCAAGGCAGCCCTGGCGGCCATGCTGCAATCGCCAAATTTCTTGTATCGAATCGAGATTGGTGAAGATCTGCCTGAACACCGGGGTTGGCGTCGACTGAACGACTTCGAGGTCGCGACGCGACTTTCCTACTTCCTCGCCGGAACCCTCCCGGACGAAGAGCTGCTTGATGCGGCCGCTTCCGGCAAGCTGGCAACCCTCGAAGGTCTTGATGTTCACGCGGAGCGGTTGTTGGCGTTGCCGCAGGCACGTGAAACGGTTCGCGATTTTTTCTCGGAGTTTTTCAAACTGGATGGCCTACAGCGCACCGTACGTTCCCGCAAAGGATTCACCGGTGACGCAGGCAAAATTGCCGGGTATCTGAAGGCCGAAACCTTGCGGGTGATCGACAGCGTGCTTTTCGAGGGCGACAACGATTTCCGCGAGATCTTCCAGACCGACTTCACCTTCGTCAACCAGACCCTGGCCAAACACTATGGTTTCCAGGTCGAAATCGGCGGCGACGATCAGTTCTTGCGGGTCAAGTTGCCCACGGATTCGTCACGTCGAGGGGTCCTGTCGCACGCGAGTTTTCTTTCGCGAAATTCGGGTCGAACGTCGTCGTCCCCCACGCTCCGGGGCAAATTCATTCGCGAACAACTTCTGTGTCAGGCCGTCCCGCCACCCCCACCCAACGTGAGCAACGTCCTGCCAGAACACGCGGAAGACGGAAAGCCC
>JAWXBF010000309.1:0-7951 GCA_034439895.1 Deltaproteobacteria bacterium | reverse complement strand
GGCGAGGCCTATCTGTTTGGATCTGCGGGGGCGCGCTCCTGGGCGTACTGTCCGGCTGCTTCGGCGGCGGTGATACGCGAAATCCGGGGGGCAATGCCGGCGGCGCGGGTGGCGGTGGTGGAGGGGCTGGGACCGGGGAGGTTTTCCCGTGCGCGAGCAAGGCGGACACGGTGGCGGCGCTCCCTATCGACCAGGAAAAGTGCGCGATGTACGCGACTGTCGAGGAGGTCGAAAAGGCGCTGATTAGAAACACGGGCCCGTCCGGTTGCCGAAATGGCGTTTGCCACGCCGTGAAAACGGCTGGAACCAGAATGGGACTACCGCCCAGCGAGCCGTCCATCCAGCCCACAAGGGCCTTCGTCGAGCTTGCAGGCGTGAAGAACCGCAAGCGAGGCCAAAGCGATTTCGACGTCTGCCCGAATGACAATTACATCGATATCGACGATCCGCAGAAGAGTTTTCTGCTTACCAAAGTTCGGGACGAGATGCCTGCCTGTGCGGACGGCACAACCGATCCCGAGTCCAAGCAGATGCCGAATACGCCGACCAAATTAACAACTGACCAGATTGCCTGCGTCGAGGCCTATGTCATCGCTGTTTCCAACGGCTGCCGCCCATAGATCCCCCCGCACGTCGGCATGCTTTTCGCCCGACGAGGCCTATCTGTTTGGATCTGCGGAGGCGCGCTCCTGGGCGTCGAATATTCGCCAGCCCGAAATCGCACAATCTTTCGATCACAGACTGCAACGCTTCGCATCATTGCAGCCGATGTTTTCACACTTCCGTATAGTTCATTTATACAACATTATGGTACTATAAACGTTGTATGCGTTTTCCACTGCGGCCGCCCCGTTTTGATAACTCTGCAATATCTCCATCGACCGCCTCCAAACTCGTTGAATATGGCGCTCACTCGCCCGTACTGCCCGATGGCCGCTACCTACACTGGGACGACCTCCGCAATCGACCCCCGCCCGAAGGATTCACCCACGACGAATGGTGGTTTTCCCATTGCATGGCGCGTCGCAGCGCGCGTGTGATTATCCCTGAGTTCACAGAGTCAGGCCGACCGTTTTGGTACTGCCGACTGGATGCCATCGATCGGGCGACACACGACCTTGATCGGCGCGATGCCACGCGAGAAATGCTGCGCGCAATGTCTGAGGACGGCGTACGTCAGAGTTATCGCGTCGACCAGCTCATTGAAGAAGCCATCAATTCAGCCCTCATTGAGGGCGCGAAGCTGACCACACGCGCACAGGCCAAACAGATAATTCTCGACGGCACGAGCCCAAAATCGCACGGCGAGAAAATGGTCGTAAACAACTACAGCGCGATGGTGCGTCTTCTCGAACTCAACGAGCAAGAGCTAACGCTTGATGATCTCATGGAGATTCACGCGATCCTCGGAGACGGTTCCCTCGATGCCGAGAATTGTGCCGGTAGACTCCGAACCGCAGACGAGAATGTACGTATTGAGGATGCCAGCGGCGATGTTTGGTTCCAGCCGCCCCCCGCAAACGAGTTACCGCAACGCCTTTTAGCCCTTATCAAGTTTGCGAACGACAGAGAGACCAAGCCTTTCATTCACCCACTCGTACGCGCCATCGTTTTGCATTTTTGGCTCGCGTACCTCCACCCTTTTGTGGACGGCAATGGTCGCATGGCGCGTGCCTTGTTCTACTGGCAAATGCTTCGGGGCGGATACGACTTCGCGCAGTACCTTTCGATTTCTGGGCCGATCGACCGATCACGACGAGCGTACTACATGGCGTTTGCCCACACCGAGACTGACGATGGCGACCTCACGTACTTTGTATTGAATCAACTTGCGGTTCTACGCCGTGCCACCGACGACCTCGTGGGGCACCTCAAACAGCGTTCAGAGAGCTTGAACCACTTACTCAGCGCACTTTCCAACACGCGTGAACTGAATAATCGGCAACAGTCTGTGCTTACCTTCCTTGCACGACAGCCTGTGCAAAGTGTTACGGTCACGGGTCATGCCACGAGTCATCGGGTAACCTACCTTACGGCGCGCAAGGATCTGCAGATGCTCGAGAAGAAGGGTCTCGTCGCACGGACGAAACAAGGCAAGACGGATCGATATTTTCCCACTGAAAGCTTCATCGCGCGCTTCATGCGCAACCCACGCCCCTAAAACAACGAGCCCTGGGGCCCCCCACCAGGCGGTGGCCATGGAACATTTAGATGCTCGTACGCACGGCGCGACGCATGACGTCCCCGCGGTGTGCGCTGCACAAACCCTTCTTGAATCAGATACGGCTCGATCACGTATTCAAGCGTGTCACGGTCCTCTGACATCGCCGCCGCGAGTGCTTCCACCCCAACTGGACCGCCAGCATAGCGTTCGATGATGAGACCCAGATAGCGGCGGTCGTTGCTGTCGAGGCCGATGGCATCCACCTCGAGGCGATCCAGTCCGTACCGTGCCGCATCCGCTGTCACCCGGTCCTCGCCGCGCACCTGCGTGAAGTCACGCACCCGGCGCAACAGGCGATTTGCAATACGCGGGGTTCCGCGCGCGCGACCACCAATTTCAAGCGCCCCGCGATCGTCCACGTCGATTCCCAGGATGCGACCCGAGCGAGACACGATTGCCGCCAGATCCTCGGCGTTGTAATACTCGAACCGCTCGACGATGCCAAAGCGATCGCGCAACGGCGACGTGAGCCGCCCCGTTCGGGTGGTCGCGCCCACCAACGTGAACGGCTCGAGCGGTACCGACAAGGCCGAAGCGCCGGGCCCTGCTCCGGTCACGATCTCAATGCGAAAGTCCTCCATCGCCGGATACAGGCTTTCCTCGATGACCGGCGACAGGCGGTGGATTTCGTCGATGAACAACACGTCCCCACGGCCAAGTGACGTCAAGATGCCCGCCAGATCGCTTTTGCGCTCCAGCGTCGGCCCCGATGTGACCCGTGCTACGGTTCCCATCTCGTGCGCGATCACGTGCGCAAGGGTCGTTTTCCCCAGACCCGGTGGACCCGATAACAAAACGTGATCCAACACATCGCCGCGTTGCTTGGCGGCTGTGACATAGACGTGCAGTTTTTCTGCCACCGTCCGCTGACCGATAAACTCGTCAAAGGACGACGGGCGCAAAGATTCATCGAAACGACGGTCGTCTCCAATCGCCTGTGGCGCCAGCGAGCGAGCATCGCTGCCATCCCCCATGACCGCCTCGACCATCTCGATGTCGTCGTCGTGTTTGCGTCGTGCCAAGCGTCCACCTATCGCATTCGAGTGTTGCGTTTCTCGCGCAACTGAGCAAGCACATCCTTGACCAGATCAGGCAACGGCCTCGCCGCATCCAGTCCCGGAAGGATGGAATCGTATTCGTCAGGGCGCAGTTGTAGCGCATCCAGGTAATGGGCCACCTCACGCAGGCGATCGTCAAGCGGTGGACCCGCGCCCGGCAAAGGCCGCTTACCCGCCGCTTCTTTGCGGGCTCCAGCAGCGGCGTTGGCGATGTTGTCGCGCAATTCCACACAAAGGCGCTCGGCTGTCTTCTTGCCAATACCCTTGACCGTTGACAGGCGCGCCACGTCGCCCGAAACAATGGCGCTGACCAGATCCGGACCCGGCACGTTGGACAGGATGTTCACGGCGGCCTTTGGGCCGATGTTCTTCACCGTGATGAGCGTTTGAAAGAGTCGACGCTCGACCGAATCGGAAAAACCGAAAAGCGATGGTCCACCGTCGGTCGTATAGTGCATGTAGACCGGAACCACGGTTTCGGTCCCCACGGCGGGCAGACCACGCAGCGCGCCCGCGGTCGGAACAAGGAGGTAACCCACCCCCGCGACATCCAGTACGACACGGGTGGCATCGCGCTCGATCAGTTCTCCCCGCAAAAATGCAATCATGCTCGTCTCCGCACGGCTGTTCGTGCAATCGATCTCTCGGTGGCTGCGTGGCGCAGATAGCAAATCCCAACCGCAAGCGCATCGGCCGCATCGGCCTCGGGTGGGCGGCGCATCGAGAGAATGGCCTTCACCATGAAGGCGATCTGGGTCTTGGTCGCTGCACCGTGGCCTGCAACCGTACTTTTCACCGTGGCCGGTGGATAGCCGTGGATCGCGAGCTCGGCATCGCCGGCGAGGAAAAGCGCAACCCCCCTCGCCTCGCCAAGCGCGATGGTCGACTGCACATTCTCACCGTAAAATGCCTCTTCCATGGCGACAACGCCCGGACGCATCTCGGCGATGATATCCCGCAAGGTGCGACCGATGAGTGCCAACCGTTCCGCGCGCGGCTTTCGAGCAGGGACTGCGATGACGCCGCATTCGATGTAGCGCATCACGGTCGGGCGCTCGACCGAGGCCTCGACGATGCCGTAGCCCATGCGCACCGTTCCCGGATCGATGCCAAGCACGCGAATCGTGGGCGATGGGGCTGAATCCTTCACCGGAAGTTTCCCTGCTGCGCGCCGGGTCGTGGAACGCCTGGCAATCGGACCCGACATGACTTCGTTCCTACCACTTATCACCTCCGACATGCCATAACGCCTGTGCACACCCCAACAAAAACACCGATGCCCGGACCTTTGCTTATCCCCGTTTCCCACGGCCGATTGGAGGCGCTGATCGACGCGCCGGCGGGGTATCCGATCGCGGCAGCCGTGGTGTGCCATCCCCATCCGCTCTTTGGCGGAACGATGCACAACCACGTGACCTATCGCATCGCCAAGACCCTGACCCGACACGGCATCCTCGCCCTGCGCTTCAACTTTCGGGGAGTGGGCACCTCCACCGGCACGCACGGTGAGGGGATCTCCGAGACCGAAGATGTGGCGGCGGCGCTCGACCGGGTGCAAGTGGAATGTCCGGGGTTGCCACTCTGGATCGCTGGCTTTTCTTTTGGGGCTCGGGTCGGCCTTGCGACCGCAGCACCGGATCGCAGGGTCACGCATTTGCTGGGGGTCGGTCTCGTGCCACGCATGTTCGACTTTGGCTTTTTGGAAACCACGGCCAAGCCCAAGGCATTTATTCACGGTGCCGAGGACGAACTGGCCGACGTACAAAGTGTTGAGCAACTTGTGCGACGATTCCCGGAGCCGCGTTTCTTTGAAACCGTCCCCGGTGCGCAGCATTTGTTCCCGGGCAAGCTTGCCGAGCTTGAAGAGGCACTCGACCGCGCAGTTTCCTTTTTGCTGCACGCACCCATCTAAACGGTCGGCGCCTCTGTGATACTATCAAATGATAGTATCATGGCTCCCCCCAAGGCCCCGCCCTTCGAATTGACATCATGCAACACATCGGCCGGGTCGAGGGATTGCAAAGCGCAAAACCTCAGCTGAAGTTGCGGCGGAGTTCGCGCCTCCACACGGTGCTGGGAAGCGTGGCCATTGAGGGCAACACCCTGACGCTCGAACAGGCATCTGCGATCTTCGACGGCAAACGCGTGGTTGGGCCCCGGCGAGACGTGCTTGAACTGCAAAACGCCATCAAAGCCTACGATGCCGCACCGACCTTCAATCCTGCGTCGCCACTTCATCTTCGGAGGGCCCACCGCACGATGATGCAGGGCCTCGTCAACGATGCGGGTAAGTTTCGGTCCAAGGGAGTCGGGGTTTTTCAAGGGAGCGAAGTGGCGCACATCGCGCCGCCCGCAGGACGTGTCGCTCTGTTGGTGCAGAATCTGTTCGACTGGATAAAGGCAGAACACACGCTCGATGGTCTGATCGTTTCCACCGTCGCGCACTACGAATTGGAATTCATTCATCCGTTCTCGGACGGCAACGGCCGTATGGGACGCCTTTGGCAACACGTTGTGTTGCAGAAGCGCCACCCCATTTTTCAGTGGATTCCGTTCGAATCCGTGATCCACGGAAAACAAGAGCAGTATTATCGGGTCCTTCGCCTCTGCGACAAGGCTGGCGCTTCAACCGCATTCATCGAATTTTCGCTTGCGGCGGTACTCGAAGGACTGGAAGCGTTTCTATCAGACCTTCGTCCCGAACCGGTGTCGGGCGAACAACGATTGGAGAACGGCCGCGCGTTTTTTGCCAAACAATGGTTTACCCGCAAGGACTACCTCGCCCACTTGAAGACACTCTCAACGGCGACGGCGAGTCGCGATCTGCGGGAGGGGGTCAACGCTGGCCGGTTGGATCGCGAGGGAGAAAAGGCACTTTGCCGCTATCGATTCCGACCGTTGCGAGGCTAGAGAAAAATCACCAGCCTGGGGTTGGATTCTGGGGTTTGTCCGTCCAGGTTTCTTTACCGTCGCAGGGATAATCAGGCGGCGAGCGGTGGGTGCTGCGGCCGTTCCAGGCGGTGGCGCCCATGTCGAACCAACCGCCCCAGCGGTCAACGACGCGACCGTCTGCGGCTTTGATCGTCACGGCTTCGCCGGTATTGGTGAGGCCATCACGTCCGATACGACCCTCGACACGGACCAGCAGGGTCCCCGGAGAGGGCGACGGATCGCTGCCTTCGTCGGCGACAAATCCCGCCGCCACCACCAGTGCCCGTTGCCCCGGCGCAAGCGTTCCGGTCCCCAGGGGATCGCTGCCGCCGCTGTCTTCGATCGTGAGGCCCGCAAGCGACAGAGGCAGATTGCCCACATTCACGATTTCGACGAACTCTTGTGTGTATTCCGACCCGGCCGGATTGACCAGGACCTCGGCGATAACCAGAGGGGGTCGAGCCGGTGTGACGATTGCAACTGGTTCACTTTGGCCAATGTTTCCGGCAGCATCGACCGCTGTCACCTGCACGTTTGCGGGAAGCGCCGCACCCAGCGCCGCCAGCGGCACAACGGCATTTTGTGATGTGCCCGACGGAGGCAAGATGAGTTCGATTTTCGTGCTACCTGTCGTCACGCTGATGGTTGTTTGCGCGGGTTCCGAAAGCGACACTTGCAGGCGCAAACATTCGCTCACGTCCGCAATCACATTGGCTACCACGGGTGGGGTCTCATCTGCGACGGGCGCGGTCTCGAACCGGCCGATGGCTCCGGATGAAACCGGGGTTCCATCGGGCCAGCGTGCGTCACCCACATCGACAACGTAACGCGAAACGGGCGAAAGCCGTTCGGTGGGCGTCAATGCGTAGCAGGTGAGCTCGGGGGCAATTCCGACCGGGCATGGGCGCGTGGCAAAACCGACGCCAACCGAAGTGCCCGAACTCGCACTCAACCGGAACGGCGCGACCACACCGGGTTGCCTTGCAGAAATCGGCGCGGGCGTTTGGATGACGAGAGCAGCGAGGTTGATGGGGACGGCGGCCGCCCCATCTTCCGGTTGCAAGAGGCGGAATCCCGAAGCGGAGGTCACCATCGTCGCCATCGGTCCTTGCCGTTCATCGCCGAGATCGATGTCGGGCGAACACGACGGCGCTGTCAGGAGGATGATTGCAGACAGAACCAATAAACGCGGCACGCTGTGCTTGTCGGGCATGCCTTCCGGGAAGTTGCGCGACGATCGAATGACGGCGACGTTTTTCCTTTGGTTGGTGGTATGAAAACCGGGTGACCTCGACCGACAAGCCCCTCCCCGATCTCGTGTTGGCGTCGGCGTCGCCACGGCGGCGCGAGTTGCTCGAACGCCTTGGTTTGCGAGTTGAAATTCGACCCGCAGACATCGACGAGTCAATCTTGCCCGGTGAGTCCGCGCGAACCTATGTGGCGCGCGTTTCCTCCGCCAAATGCGCTGCCATCCAAGCCCCGGGATTCGCAGTGCTCGCGGCCGATACCACCGTTGCGATCGACGGCAGCATCCTGGGCAAACCTGGTGATGCGCACGAGGCCAGGGAAATGTTGTCGCGATTGGCGGGACGCCGCCACGAAGTTCTCACCGCGTATTGCATTCGATTCAACAACAAGAGCCGGGCACAAACCGTGTGTACCCAGGTTTCGATGCGCCCCATCGAAGAGGCCGAAGTTCGGGCCTACGCGGACTCGGGCGAATGGCGGGACAAGGCGG
>JAWXBF010000308.1:0-5772 GCA_034439895.1 Deltaproteobacteria bacterium | reverse complement strand
TGGGCGGACAGGTTCCGCAGGTCGATGCCGCTGGAACGTCTCCGGTCGATGCGGCCATTGACGTGCGACCACCGCCACTGTGTTCACTTGCCGTGGGTTTGCCTTTCGAGGATGAAGACCGAGATGGCGTCCACGACCGATGCGACAACTGTCCATCGGATCCCAACACCGATCAACTCAACCTGGGGGAAATGAACCTCGGTCGTTTGGCCGATGGTGTGGGTGATGCATGCGATCCGCAACCCAATCTCGCAGGCGACGCGGTGCTATTTTTCGATGCCTTTGCGGGCACCCGACTCGATTCGGCGTGGTCTGGCAATCGGAACGCGACGACCGTCAGCGGAGGCGATTTACATTTCGACCTTACGACAGCCGGCGGCGACTACAACATTCAACGTCCGGGCGTTTTGGATGTCGAGGTCGTGGTGCGTTTCACGATCACGGCGTGGGCACCAGGCAGCCTCAACCGCAACTTCTGGGTCGGTGTTCGGGCTGCGACGAACAAGGATGCTTACGCCTGTTCGGCTCGAAAGCAGGCCGACGACGAAACGTCGCTCGCATTTTTCGAATACGCCAAATACGGTACGCCATCAGCCAAGGTCAAAACGCCGCTCGACCTCAACATCCCCTATATCATTCGGGTGCGTATCAAGGGATCGCAGTTGTCCTGTGAACTCAACAATGTGCGACACAATGTCGCAGGCGTCGACGGAACGAACACGTTTGTTCAACTGGGCGCCCGCCAACTTTCTGTCCATGTCGCTTCCGTGACCGTCTACGCGCTCGGCAACTAGGGCGGTACGGTGGGTGGCGCAATTGCGAGCGCATGACAAACTGCGCAGCCCGTGCGCCCTTCCTATCGTGATCTGCTTTCGCTTGCCTGGCCCATTGTGATCTCCAGGGCAAGTCAGGTTGTGGTGGGCGTGACCGACGCCTGGATGGTGGCGTCGCTTGGCACGGTGGCGCTGGCAGCCGTTACGACGGGCGCCATGAATGTGTTCACGGTGCTCATCCTGCCCATGGGGGTGACATTCATTGTCTCAAGCTTCTCGTCGCAGCTGTGCGGCAAGGGGGACCTGTCGGGCGCTCGCCGGTTTGGCTGGTACGGCCTGATTCTCGCGGGCGGTACGCTCGTGCTTTGTGCTTTGGTTTATCCACTGGTCGAATCCATTGTTAGCCTGATGCCGTATGAGCCAGCGGTTGCCAGATCCCTGAGTCTTTATGTGCGCATTCGCCTGCTCTCGGGAGGTGCTGCGATTGGTATGGAGGCGCTTGCGAATTACTACGGAGGCCTTGGCAACACCCGACTTCCGATGTTTGCCAACCTGGCCGCCATGTTGTTGAACGTTGTTGGGAACTGGATCCTGATCGGTGGTCATC
The DNA here is from genome assembly GCA_034439895.1 of Deltaproteobacteria bacterium. GTDB lineage: Bacteria > Myxococcota_A > Polyangia > Fen-1088 > Fen-1088 > JAWXBF01. The sequence continues at coordinate 4,392 of JAWXBF010000308.1, read as the reverse complement.
TGGGTGTGCCAGCGATGGGTGTTGCGGGTGCAGCGTGGGCGAGTGTCATCGCGACGACCCTCGCATTTTGCGCGCTGTTGGTGGTCTTCTTGCGCGATACTGGCACGGCGAAAGCGGGCGCCCTGCGAATGTCCGAGTTCCTGCGCATGTTGCGATTCGGCGTACCATCGGGTCTGAACTGGTTCCTCGAATTCCTGGCCTTCATGTTTTTCGTGAACATCGTGGTCGCTGGTCTCGGGACCACGGCCCTCGCAGGCATGATGGCCGTGATGCAAATCAACAGTGTGTCGTTCATGCCTGCGTTTGCCATGGCGAGTGCCGGTGCCATCCTCGTGGGACAGACCATTGGCAAGGGTGACAAGGACAGTGTCGGTCGCATCGTTCGGATGACGTTCACCTTGACGGGGACATACCAGGGAGCGGTCGGGCTCTTGTATCTGCTTTTGCCCGGCGTGTTGTTTGCGCCGTTTGTCACCGACAACGTCGACGGCGCCAAGCTATTTTCGGTGGGAACGCGACTCTTGATGTTGTCTGCGGCATGGCAACTTTGTGATGCCGCAGCCACGGCCCTCTCCGAAGCGTTGCGGGCGACGGGCGATACCGCCTTTACCCTCTGGGTGCGGCTCGCCGTTGCGTGGTTCGTGTTCGTACCCGGGGCCTACTTTTCAACCCGATACCTGCACTGGACCGAAGCCGGTGCGGTTTCCTGGATCGTGATTTACCTGTCGCTCATCGCTCTCGTTTTGTTCATGCGCTTTCGCGGCGGCGCCTGGCGGCGGCTGCAATTGACCGAACCGTCGCTTTGAGATTGAGCAGATAGGGCCACGCGGCGTGCTTCGCGAGCGTGATGAGAATCGTGAGGGTCACAACCAGCGCGCTCGCCACAAGTCCCTGTCCGACCGTCATCGCTCGCGCACCAATTAGAGAGACGAGCGCAATCGGCCAGCGGTACAAGATGGCCAGGTGGACGATGTAAAGGGTGAGGGTCTCGCTGGCCAAAATGGCCAATGCTTTCGGCAAGCGTGTGACGCCAGAGCTGATCCAGGAGAGCACCGAAAGCGCGACCAGGATCTCTCCCATCTTGTAGAGCACGTGACCCGGCGAGGCACCTGGGTGGTAGCCCGCGGGTGGCCGCGGAAAGCCTGGAAGCAGGGTTATGTAGCCAATACCGAAGATGGCAATGGCAGCAAGCGACAGGCGGATGCGCACCTGCACGGTACTCGACTGTCCGTTCCCGAAGGTCAGGTATCCCAGGGCGACGCCACCGAACATGAAGCCAGACCAGGGTGCAATGGGAAACAACGAACCAAACTGGTGGGTCAGGTATGCGGTCAGAAACAGCCAGGGGCCGTCGGTCGCCACCGCGGGATCAACCAGCGGTGCACCGGCGGTCGCAGCGATCGCAAGAAGGGTTGCACCCAGCGCCACCTGCCGTGGGTGTCGGGCTACAGCGGTCATGGCTTCGAGCACAAGGAGTGTCAAACCGATGCATTGCAACGCATCGGCTCGAATGAAGTTGAGATACGCCTCGTGAGCGTAATACGGTTGGTCCGACCAGATCGTATTCGAGAATCTCAGGATGTATCCGAGTGCCACGAGGACAAGGGCGCGCACGACGCGTTTGTGGTGCGCACGGGGCGTACGGCGGTGTTCGTCAAAGCGGGCAAGCGTGGCGAGGTGAAACGAAAAGCCGGCGCATACGAGGAAGCCAACCGACACGAGACCACGGAAGTGTGTGTAGTGATAAAAGAACTCGCCGGTCTGCAACGACGGCAACAGGAACTCGTTGAGCGTGTGCCCATTCATCATCTGCAGGGCGACGATGAGCTTCAGGATGTCGACGAAGACGGCCCGCTTGCGTGCGAGTCGTCCTGCGGTTGGATGGGAGGAAGCGGTGGTCATTTCGGGCGGGCCGAGGGCCGAGACCCTAACTCAAAACACCACCGGCGGCCCGTTCGCGAAAACTTTAAATTTTGACGCGCCGTGCGGTGGAGGCGGAGCGGCAAATATCTTGCCCCGTTCGCCGATGCGACGCGTGATCGAAAAATTGAGATGCCGTGGTGCCGGTCCTACGATGGCTCCTAGACATCTCGCCGGGAGGCAACGTGGCACGTTTGTTCATCGTTTTCGTGATCGTTCTCAATGTGGCCTTTGCAAGCGCCGTTTCAAGCGCCATCGATACCCCGTTTGAAAAACTGCAGACGGCGGTTGCACTTGGACAAAAGCCGCGTCCGCAGTGGATGCGCTTGCGCGTTTCCATTCGCGACGAGCACGGTAACCTGCTGGCCGAGCCCTCCACCGATTTGCCGCTGAACTCGAAGACAACGGTTCGGGCCAGTCGCGGCGAAAACAATTTCTACCTGACGGCGACGGTGCAGCATCCGCGCAGCAGCAAGGGCAACTACAACAAGCCCAGTACCTGTCACATCGTCGATCTTCGCCTGGTCGAGGAAGTCGGCGCGTCGGAAAAGCCGGTCGAGATAAACTCGATGCTGCGCGTGTGTGGCGAATCGCTGAGCTTGCCTGTCAGTCCGACCCGACAGATCCTGGTCGATCTTCAATCAACGCCGCATGTCGCCCTGCGATAGCGTCGACGTTTGCGATCAGGTCTCAATCTCGGTGATGCTTTCCGTCACGCGCCCACCGCGTCGCCCAAAGGCCTCGATGGGGATTCCCGCTGCACGCAGTACGGTTAGCGGAGCGACGCTCAGGTTGCCACCCACCTTTCGGTAGTGCAGTCCAGGATGCCGCAATGCCCCGCCGGCCCTGCCCGCGATGAGGACAGGAAAATCATTCCAGCTGTGGTCGCGACCTTCGGGCAGATCGCTGCTGCCCATGATTGCGCATGCATCAAGAAGGTTACCCGAACCCTCCGGTGTGTCCTTCAAGACCCGCAAAAAACGTGAGAACTCGCCGACCGTAAAGCGTGTTGCGGCATGTACGAGCGGCTGATCTTTGGGTTCGTCGTGCGTAAGATCATGGTGCGAGCGCGTTTGCCCCACCTCCCAGAACGTGGTGCCGCCCGATCCGCCCGAATACATGATCGAGAAGACCCGCGTGAGATCGCAGGACAGCGCGAGTGCAACAAGTTTGCTCATTGCAAGGTTGATTTCGGCGTGGGGCTCGCGCCCGTCGCGTGTCTCGAACGGATCTGCCGGTAGGCGGGTCGGGAGTTTACACCACGGTCGGCGCGGCCAATCTTTGACCATGCGCAGTTCGATCTCTCGAACGTTGTCGAGATGTTGATCAAGGCGCGCAGCGTCGTGACTGCCAACCTGTTGGCGCAATCGTCGTACGTCATCGGCCACGACGTCGAGCACACTGTGTCCGTCGGCCCGGGCGGCCGCGATGGCCGAGCGACCCTTGCCGCCGCTGCCGGGCGTTCCTGCTGCACCAAACAAACGATCGAATACCAGTTGCGGTGAATACTCGGGCGGGCAGGGGTTATCGGGGCCGCGATGGGAAAGATAGCGCAAGGTTGTGCCTTCGTTCACAACCACGCCGCGCGACACGCCAACCTCGAGCGACGCGAAGGGTGTCTTCCGTCCCACGACCGAGGCCATCACCTGGTCGATGGAAGGCAAGCTGAAGGTCGAAGAGTAGACCGAACGAGGATGGGGTTGTGATACGATTGGTCCGCCCGAGAGCACGGATGCCCAACCGCCATGGTGTCCCCGATCGCTGCCGGACATCACGTTCAATCCCGACACGACGGAGACATAGGGTTTGACTGGCGCAAGCAGCTCGAGGGCAGGCGACAGAGCCCATTCCGACTTTCCGTCCGCGAGGCTTTGTTTCGGTGTCCAGCGATCCAGCTTGCAACCATTGCCCCACATATAAACACCGAGCCGACGCGGAATGGGTGCTCCGGACGCGAGCGCATTGCCGTTGCCATTGAGCATGGGCTCAAGGAGGGGCACGCCGAGCGAAAGAGCCGAGCCACCAAGCAAGCCTCGCAGGAAGGTTCGGCGGGGGATCCGCGGGGAACGGAGCAAGCGTTGGGTCATCGGTTTTCCTTTGTCATTCCGGAACAGAGAGCAGACGAAAGCCCTTGCTGGCCGCGACGGCAAGCAGGAGGGATTTAAAGCGGTAGCCGTTTTTTTCAAGGGTGCCGGCGAACTCGGTGATGAGTTCGTCGTCGCCGTCGCCTTCGAGGGTTCCAATGGCAAAGCGGAACAGATTGCGAACCATGCACGTGCCCACGCGAGGGCTGTGACGCAGAAGCTTGCCCAGTTCGGCGGCGTCCTTGAACGACTCGCCGTCCAGATCGCCGCTGGCGTCGATGGTCAAGCCGTTCTCTGTGTCACGGTATATCCCGACGGCATCGAAATGTTCAAAGGCCATACCGAGTGGGTCCATGGCCTTGTGACATGCACGGCACGCCACGATTTC
>JAWXBF010000307.1:0-6764 GCA_034439895.1 Deltaproteobacteria bacterium | reverse complement strand
CTATAGCTCCCCTGCGCGCTCCGAATCGTTCTTACCCCGTACGCCGTGTAATCGTAGTACTCCGCCGCCTTTCCAGCCTCGTCCGAAACCATGTACACATTGTTCAAGCGATCCTGGTGGAAGTACGTGAACGCCGCATCTATCGTTCCATCAGTCAATATCGATTTCACGCCTGCATTCGGCGTTTTTGAGAAAAACCGATCAAACGGCGACCCAAGGGAATCAACAACTTGGAATGCACCGTCTTCCCCACCGACGCGAGGAAACCGACGGATGGTTGGATTCGCCTTGGTGAAATCGGTCCGGATCACGAAGGACGGCTACCATGTTTGGGTTACGGAGGCAACCACGCCGATTGTTAACGATATCAGGTGGCCTTAGCCCCAGGGCATCACCTCGACCCATGAGCCTTCCGCCAACGACGCGACCTCCGGTGCAACGACCACCAGGCCGTCCGCCCACAGGGTGTTCGATATGGCGGCGGGTCCTCCGCGCACGAGCCTTACGTGTGGTTCCGTACCACGGTCCGTGAAGTGGACGCGCAAGTAGTCTTCGCGACCCACCGCCGATTCGTAGGACTCGTCGAGAATCGCACGAGACTTCCATACCGGCATCGGTGCGGCGCCGGCGATGCGATGCAGGGCCGGTGCAAGCAGCATCGCAAACACAACCGCTGTCGACGTCGGAAACCCAGGCACGCCGACGATCAACCGATCGCGTCCACCCACCATCGCATGCGCCACCAGGGTTGGTTTACCCGGTCGAATGTCGATTCCGTGAAACAGCTGCCCGCGACCGGGATATCGTTGCAGCAACTCGGTCACAACATCGCCGGCGAAATCCTTGCCGCCAATAGATGTGCCCGCAGACACGAATACGAAATCATGATCCAGCAATGCGGCGCCCAGGCGCTCGGAAAGCACCATCGGATCGTCGGGAATGATTCCGCCCGAAACTGCTTCACAGCCCACCCGTCGCAACAACGCACAAAGCAGCGTCGAATTCGAATCGCGCACCTCGGCCGGACCGATGGCGGTTTGCGGCGCACGCACCTCGTTGCCGCTCGAAAAGACCATGGCTCGCGGCCGAACAAACACCGGCACATCCACACAGCCGATTCCCGCCAACATCGAAAGCGAAGCCGGTCCGAGCACTGTGCCGACCGGGACAACCACTGCGCCTTCGGCAACATCCGAGCCAATCGCCGCGACGTTGCGTCCTTCATTGACCGGTGTGGTTACGATGATGCGCTCACCTTCTCCGCGTCGCGTCCACTCGACTGCGACCACCGAATCCGCGCCCAATGGCAAACAACCTCCGGTTGGGATCTGCAGCGCCTCGCCGGGACCGATTGTTGCGGTCGACACGATACCGATGTCGATCCGACCTGTGCAAACGAGACCCGTAGCGTGGGCACCGGGTTCCGTATCACAGGCTCGCAGGGCATACCCATCCATCAGCGCGCGGGGCGCACCCGGAATCGGCTCTTTGGCAACGACCGCTTCGGCCAGAATGCGCCCATCGGCCTCTGCGAGAGGCACGGTTTCTTTGGCCATCACCATCGGCAGGGCCGCAAGCCGCTGCCGAGCCTCGGCTGCTGTTACAAGCGATAATGAGGGTCGCATCGCTACACAGGCAACACGGGCCGCCGTCGCCGCACCGAATCGCTTTGCTTGGTCGCCGTATCGGCGAAACGCGCGATCAACGTCGCGCGAAGCTCGTCACCCGGCACAACCGCATCGATATGCAGTTCAGCCGCAAGCTTCATGATGTCGATGTCCTGGCGATACTGTTCCCGCAATGTTTCGACGTAGGCGGCACGCTCCGTCTCGGGTTTCTCGGCGATTTTGTTGGCGTAAACCGCGTTGACCGCAGCCTCTGCGCCCATGACCGCGATCATCGCCTGCGGCAACGCGATCGTCGCATCGGCCCCGAAGGCCGGGCCACACATCGCATACAAGCCCGCGCCATAGGCCTTGCGGACAATGACGCTGATCTTCGGAACCGTCGCATCGGCCATCGCCGAGATCATCTTGGCACCGTGACGAATGATCCCCTGACTCTCGACCGCCTTGCCTATCATGAAGCCGGGAACATCTGCCAGAAACAAGAGCGGGATATTGAAAGCGTCACACAACCACACAAAGCGTGCGGCCTTGTCGGCGGAATCCACGAACAAGACGCCGCCCTTCCACTTCGGCTGATTCGCAACCACGCCAACCGTACGGCCATCGATGCGCGCAAAGCCTGTGATGATTTCGCGCGCGAAACGCTTTTTGATCTCGAAGAACGAACCACCGTCGACCACTGCGTCGATGAACGCAATCATGTCGAAGGATTGATTCTCTTTCTCCGGCAAGATCGCATCGATCGCCCTGGTCGAATTTGGCGGACTCGCGGCCACCGAGGCCACACGATCATCGCTGTTCTGGGGGAGGTACGCGAGATACGACCGGGCCGAAGCGATGCACTCGTCTTCGTTCTTGGCAAGCAGATCGCCGCAGCCAGAAACCTCGCAGTGCATCTTGGCACCGCCCATTTCTTCGAGCGTCACCTTCTCGCCGATGACCATCTCGGCCATGCGCGGCGAACCAAGGTACATGGACGCGTTGCCGTCGACCATGAACACCACGTCGCAGAACGCCGGAATGTACGCGCCGCCCGCTGCCGACGGTCCAAAGAGCAAACAAATCTGTGGGACCGCGCCGGACATGCGCACCTGGTTGAAAAAGATGCGCCCGGCGTGTCGGCGTCCCGGAAACATGTCCACCTGATCCGTGATGCGTGCACCGGCCGAATCGACCAGGTAGAACAACGGAACGCGCAAACGTGTTGCGGTTTCCTGAATGCGCAAGATCTTCTCGACCGTGCGCGCGCCCCACGAGCCCGCCTTGACGGTTGAATCGTTGGCCATGATGGCCACCGCGCGACCGTGAACGCGACCGATACCGGTGACGACACCATCCGACGGCAAATCATCCACGAGGGCATTGGCAAGGGCGCCGTCCTCGGTGAACACCGTTCCCGGATCACAAAGGCGCGCGATGCGTTCTCGGCAAAACAGCTTGCCCTTTTCACGGTTGGCCTCGTGATACTTGGGAGCGCCGCCCTTGTGTACGGCAGCGAGTTTGGACTTGATCCGTTCTGTCTTCGACATCGTTGGTTCTACTTGCCCTGATACGTTGGTTTTCGTTTTTCAGCGAATGCCGCCAAACCCTCGTTGCGATCGGCGCTGTGAAGCACAACCCGATAAGCCGCCCTTGCGATGCGAAAACCCTCGGCGGGATCGACCGAAAGACCCGCATCGATCGCAAATTTTGCCTGCGATACCGCGAGGGGCGCCGCGTCCACGATGGATTGGGTCCAGCGCGATAGCTCGGCGGCCAACTGTTGTGGCGCCGAAACCGCGTGAATCACCCCAAGGCGCATCGCCTCGTCGGCATCGATGCGGCGGCCGGTCAGAATCAGACCCTTGGCGACGCCAACGCCGCAGATGCGCGCGAGCCGTTGCGTGCCACCGGCACCCGGGAAAATACCCAGCGTCACCTCGGGCAGGCCCATCTGCGCCCCGGAAACCGCAATACGAATATCGCAGGCCAATGCCAGCTCGAGCCCACCGCCAAACGCAGCGCCGTTGATGGCGGCGATGACCGGCTTCGGAAACGCCGCAAAGCCATCACACAACATACAGAGCCGATCGAGAAAGGCCTCGGTCGCTGCCGAATCCATGCCCCTGCGTTCTTTCAGATCGGCGCCGGCACAAAAAGCAGCGTCTCCGGCACCGGTAACCACCAAACAACGCACGTCGGGGTTTCCGGTCAGTTGCTCGAGGGCTGAAAGTGAGCCCTCCACAAGGCCACGGGAAAGCGCATTGCGCGCCGCCGGACGATTGAACGTCAGGGTCGCCACATGGTCGACAACGGATACGATGACGGGCAGTTCTTCTCTTGCTTCCATGTCTTATCCAATGCTGCGCGTGCGTGTCCGCTGTCGCTGTCCAATCGTGGCACGGTACACCTTGGATGGCATTTCATGGCCCACCAGGGCGGTCGCCATCTGTGAACACTCGACCAACTTGTCGAGGTCCACCCCTGTCTTGATGCCCATGCCTTCGAGCATGTAGACAACGTCCTCCGTGGCGACGTTGCCCGAAGCCCCCGGCGCATAGGGACATCCACCAAGCCCGCCAAGAGCCGAATCGACCACCGTGATGCCCATGTCGACCGAGACCAGAATATTCGCGAGAGCCGTGCCGCGCGTGTCGTGAAAATGGACCGCGATGGCCTCATTCGGAATCACGGCTTGGACGCGGGTCAAGACGTCGCGAACTTGCCGTGGATTGGCAACACCAATCGTATCACCAAGCGACACCTGATAACAACCCATGTCATACAGTTGACGGGATAGCGCAACCGAGACCTCCGGATCGACTGCACCCTCGTAAGGGCAACCGTAGACGGTCGAAACGTAGGCTCGTACCTTTACACCTTGCGCCAGCGCGGGCGGCACCGTCTCTGCAAAGGCTTCCAGCGCTTCGGCAATGCTCTTGTTGATGTTGCGCTTGCTGTGCGTCTCGGACGCCGAAAGAAAGACCGCGATCTCCTTCATGCCACCCGCCATCGCGGTTTCCAGCCCTCGGGCATTGGGCACAAGGGCCGAATATCCAACCCCGGGCTTGCGGGTGATCGTCTGCGCGACCTCAAGGGCATCGGCGAGTTGCGGGATCCACTTTGGATTCACAAAGCTCGTGATCTCGATCGTGTGCAGGCCGGTGTCGGAAAGCGCGTTGATGAGATCAATTTTGCGAGCCGTCGGAATGAGCCTGGACTCATTCTGTAGCCCGTCGCGGGGGCCGACCTCATAGATCGTAACGTCGGATGGCAGATGTTCGAGCAACACCGGAATGTTAGCGCGACTTTGCCGGTTCCCGCTAAACCTTGGGTGGCGGTTTCGGCGGGCGGGTCTGAATGCGGCCGGTTTCGATCTCGGCGGGGGTGGCGTCCCGGATCGAAATGATCTTGACGCTCATGCTGACCTTTTGACCACAGAGGGGGTGCAACATGCGCACCGTCACGGCATCGTTTTGAATGGACGCGACCTGCAGGCGAATCCGCTGGCCACCGGGAATTCCGGCCTCGAATTCGACACCCACCTTCAAATCGATCCCCGGGGGAAACTCGTTGCGATTGACCTGTTTCGTCGGAGCTTTTTCAGGCACTCCGAAGGCTTCTTCTGGGGGAAATGAGAAGTCCGCCTCGTCTCCGACCTTCATGCCATTGAGTTTTCCGTCAAGTCCCGGGATAACCGCGCCCCGACCATGAACGAAGGCAATCGGCCCGCTGATGTCGGAGGCCTCGATGATCTCGCCGCCCTGATCGCAGAGATCGAAAGCGATGGTGACGACTTTGCCGGGTTCGATCTTCATCGGAGGTGATCTTATTGCCCCAACCCGGTCGGAATACAAAACCTAAATTTTCTGTACTCGCCCTGACAGGGTCAGGGGGGCTAGAGGCATTCGACGCTACCGATAGCGGCGGGGAGCGCCGCAAGTCGTCGATCGAAGGTCAGCAACGGTGATGCGATGGTGCGTACAAACACCTTTCGCATCACCGTTGCGGGTCGATTACAGCGCGCAGACCGGGTTGACTTGACCCGGTGTTCCAAAACCGCCGGTGGCAATGGCGGGCTCGGCGGGGCACTCGGGAGCACCAGCCGCGCTGAACTGCACGGCGTGACCGTCGAAGCGGGTTCCGAGGTTGCCCCAGGTTGCCCGGGTGAGCACCGTTCCAGTAGCGCATGGTCCAACACAAAGCGAAAGGCTGTCGCCATCGTTATTGAAGGAAACACCCGTTCCGTAGGCGACGTTTGCCACAACGCCCTCGCCTGCGGCAAGCAGTCGCTGGCCGAACACCAGCGATTCGCCGGGCGAAATAACCGCGACGGCAACTGCGCTTTCGCGGGCATTGTCTGCGATCACCAGACTCGTCAGGTCAAGGATTTGCTCGGTGGTATTCAGGATCTCGAACCACTCGAAGCCAGCATCCTGACCCGCAGGGTTAACCATGATTTCGGTGATGCGAAGGTCGCCTGGCATGGGTGCGATCGGCATCGGCGCGACGGGCTGGGTTGTTGGCACGACGATGGGTTGGGACGCCGGGGTTGTGTCGGGTTGCGAAACACCGGCATCGGCAATGGCGGGTTGGGGTGACGGTGTTGCCGCGGCGTTGTTCCCGCCGGAGCAAGTGGAGCCGGCATCGGGAACGGCATGAACGCTGACCTTGGGTCCGCTGGTGCCTCCGGTATTGCCTGCGTTGCTCGTTCCATTTTGCATCGACGGCATCGGCGATCCGAGGTCCGCTCGAGGTCCCGTGGTGGGTGGTTCGATACCGAGCGCATCAAGGTCGTCTAGTGAGGGTCCGCAACCAGTGGCTGCGAACGCAAAAACGAGACTCAATGAAAGGATGTCGAGGGAGTACTTGTTGCTGGTTTTGGGGTTCATGCCCGGTGTTCGGCAGCACGATTTGCGGGTTGCGTACGAAAGTTCGCAAAGCGTCAACTTTTAGACGGACGATTCAAGATTCCGTTTACATGAGATGGGCCACGGGTCTATTCTGCCCCCGGGGAACGTGGGTTCAGGTATTCCCCTGCAAGTCCGCATGAATATGCGGTTTTGTAGGTGTTCCTGACACCCTGCGCCTGGGGCAACAGATGAAACTAGACATGAAAAAACTTATCGGTTCGGGACTGTTTGTTGGGGTTGTACT
>JAWXBF010000306.1:0-6862 GCA_034439895.1 Deltaproteobacteria bacterium | reverse complement strand
GAGTTCTCGGATGAGCGCCGATGGGCGTGCATCGAAGTGGCGATCCACAATGGCCATCAACCTGTCGTCAGCAATGGTTCCGGTTCCGAAGGTCTGCACGTAAAGCGAGACCGGCTTGGCAACGCCGATGGCGTAAGCAAGCTGAACTTCGCAGCGTCGTGCGAGACCGGCCGCAACAATGTTCTTGGCGATGTAGCGCGCGTAGTACGCAGCGGAACGATCCACCTTGGACGGATCCTTGCCGGAGAATGCACCGCCACCATGTCGGCCCATGCCGCCATAGGTATCGACGATGATCTTACGTCCGGTCAGGCCCGAGTCACCCATCGGACCTCCGACCACGAAACGGCCAGTTGGGTTGATGAAGTATTTGGTCTTGGCAGAGACCCAGTTTTTCGGAAGGACGGGCTTGATGACCTCTTCCATGATCGACTCTTTAAGCGTCTTGTACTTCACGTCCTCGTCATGCTGCGTTGACAGTACGATCGTGTCGATGCCGACGGGATGGTGATTCTCGTCGTAGCGGATCGAGACCTGGGTCTTGCCGTCGGGGCGCAAGAACTTGAGCTTGCCCTTCTTGCGAACGTCGGCCAGTCGCTTGGCCAGGCGGTGAGCGAGCTGGATCGGTGCGGGCATCAACTCGGCCGTCTCGTTCGAGGCGTAGCCGAACATCATGCCCTGATCGCCAGCACCGAGATCATCCTTCGTATAAATACCCTTGCCGTCAACGCCCTGGGCGATGTCGGGCGACTGGCGCTCAACCGCGACGAGAACGCCACAGGTCTGCCAGTCAAAACCGCAGGCCGAGCTGTTGTAACCGATGTCCTTGACCACGGCGCGAACCACTTCAGGGTAGTCGATCTTGGCGGTCGTTGTGATCTCGCCAGCAATCATCACGAACCCGGTCTTGGTGGCAGTTTCGCACGCCACGCGACAAGTGGGATCCACGGCGATGATGGCGTCGAGGATTCCGTCCGAGACTTGATCACACAATTTGTCGGGATGGCCTTCGGTTACGGATTCGGACGTAAAGAGATATTCGGACATGGAGATGGGCTTCTTTCTTGGTTTATCTGCCGCGGATACGCGGAGTGTCCCAATCGAAGTGGCCCTCGTCAATGCAAAAGGCGCCCTGCGACGGCCCCGGCCGGCCTCTTTCGGGGCTAGCCGCTGCCTCCACCCATGACGCGATGACCGATAAACGCCTCAGTCGATGATGATGGCGTCGCAGTTCGTGAAGTTGATGTTGGTGTCGATGCGGAAATTCGACTGGTTCGAGTGGCGCTCTGCGTGGAACAGCTCGAGGTTGTACTTGCCGTTTTTGGCGAGGCCGAAGGTCGCAGCGATGGCATCAAGGTTCACCGATTGCTCCACGCTCGAATGCAGACCGCCAAGGTCCAGCGCCAATTTGCCATTGATAAATACCCAGAGATCGTCGTCTCCCTTGAAGGTGAAGACCTCGCCGCCCTGATAGACGAATTCGGTGTGTAACTCGAAGGTGAAGTGGAAGTTGTGACCGCTCGTGCCGAAGTCGCCAAACCCTTTGCCGTCAGCCGGGAAGAAGGCGTTGCTATCGAAGCTGGAAATTCCGTTTGCCTGTTTCGTCAGCGTCAGGCGATGTTCGATGCGAATGTTGATGCCATCGGTATCACGATACCATTGGTCATACGTTTGCTTGCTGGTGACCTGCTTGCCGTTTTTGGGATCGGTGAAAGCGCCCATCTGTGCGTAGACGGGTTTACGATCGGCGCCAAGTTCGTCTTTGACGATGCCTTTCGATGCGCCGCTACCGGAATACGATTCGAAGTCTGCGTGTTTGGGGGTGAAGTCGCGCACGATGCCGGTGAGATTCGGCTCGCAGTTCGAGTTTTCGCCGCTGCCGTTGCCGCCGAGGCCACCGCTGGTGCCATTGTTCGCGCCGCCATCCGGAATGTCGAAGGTGAATCCGGAGGAACCGGATTTGCCACCGCTGCCCTTGGTTGACCCTTGGCCGGTTGCATCACCAACGCCACCCTTGTCAGCGCCACACCCGGTGGATGCGGCAAGCAACAGGACGAGGACACAAGCGGCAGAACGTTGAAGGATCATGAACAAACTCCTTGCTGAAAATTCGGCCCAACGCAATGATCTGGAGCGCGTCGGACCCGGGTCGCATCCTGAAATATACAGGAGCGCGGGTAAAAGACAGACATTGATTTTCCTATCCCGTTCCGATCTAGATTCGTGTGGGGATTTGGGACCCCAATTTTGCCTTCAACTGGGGTCTTTGGTCGCCAGGGTGAAACGTCTCACCGACCCTCCCCGCACCCAACCTCGTCCACGCTGAAACCCTCCGGTGTTTCCAGCGTAAACGCTCGGTCCGTGAATTTCGGATTCAGCGTCCGACTTTTCACCTCGATGTCGACGCCGTCGTCAAACGAGCGGCCGGGTTCGGCAAAACGGATTCGGTCCGGTAACAAAAGTCCGCCGGTCTGTTTGAAGTCTTCGTATCCCACCGAGAAATGTTTGCTGTTTCGGCCGGTGGCGCCTTCCACCCGGACGATCGCATAACCACGAGCCGAGTCGATGCGCTTCATGAAGACCCACAGTTCGCGCGATTCGCCATGCACCACCTCGCGCAAATGCAGCACATCGGTGCCAAGTGATTCGTCCCACCCCACATCGAGTGCCGTGGCGCCCTCGCCGACGGGTGCGTCCCCCAGCAACACGCCCGCTATTTCCTTCGGCTCAAGCGGGATTCGGACCAGGGTCGCAACGTTGTAAGCACAGGCCGGCCCGTGTTCCATCCGTTGCCGATCCATGTCGACGAAATCGTATCGCACGCCATCGGTCGCAAGCGCCGCAACGGTGCCTTTCAAGCTGACCTCGGCCTCGAAGCGCAGCCGGCCATCCCGGGCGACCAGCATCAGCACCGTCGCGCGCACCCGCTCGCCACCGAGCGCACTTTCGGTCCGCGTTTCCAACTCCACGCCCTGCACCGCGGATTGTCGGGCCCGCAACGTGTCGAGCAGATGATCGGGGCTCGGTGTTGCATAACTTCGTGTGAAGCGTTGCGGACATCCCGTCCCCAGTACCAAAAGCGAGACGCAAGCGATCGTTTGGCAGAAGCGGGATGGATTCATGGCGCGTTTCCTGGGTGCGGTGTCAGATCCCGCAAGCGGTTGAGTTCTTTTTCCAGTTTCAGTTGGACGGCAGCGTCGCCCTCCAGCTTCATTGCGTTTTGCAGCGTGACCATCGCCTCGGCCGTATTGCCCTCCTGTTCCAGCAAGGCCGCGAGATGCCCCTGGAGTTCCGGTTCTTTCGGATCCAGCCGCGCCGCCTGGCGCAATACGATTGCGGCCCCCTGCCGGTCACCCGCTTGCAGTCGTGCCCATCCAACGCTGTCGAGGATCGCCGCCGAGCCGGGGTTCAGTGCAAGCGCGGCTCGACAGCGGCGTTCGGCCAGCGGCAGATTGTGTTTGTGATCGGCCGCAATGAATCCCGAAAAATTCAGCGCCTCGGCGTTCCCAGGATCCTTTCGCAACACGCCTTCGGCCAGCTTGAGCGCAGCCTGCCAGTTCCCCTTGCGATCCTCGATGGCCGCGCGCAACATCACCACATCCGCGTCGTCTGCGTGGGCGCCGGGGATCTTGTTGAGCAGGTCGAGCGCGTGTTCGGCGGTGCCGTATCGATCTTCAAAAAGGGCATGTGCAGAGGCCACTTTCGTGCGCATGGCGTCGTCTTCTGCGTTCGCCGCGAGCTGTTGCAAGAGCGTGCGGGCGGCGGTCGTCTCACCGGCTTTGCCTTGCCGATCTGCCATGGCGAGGCGCGATTGCAGATAGAGTGGTGAATCCTCCTCAATCTGCAGCAGCGCCGCGACGACGTCTTTATGGCGCTTGAGATCTTCCAGGGCCATCGCTTCGGCAAGATGCACGCGTGCGCCAAGTTCTGCTTCCGGCCTGGTCGCCAGTATCGCCTTGGCCAGTTCGAGTGCGCGCTCCGGTCGTTGGGCTGCGCGTTCCAGTTCCATGCGCGTCACAACGGTGTTTTGATCCATTTCCGCCGGCGAGAGCCGTTCGACAAGATCAATCGCCTCGGCGTGTCGGCCGCGATCCACCAGCCAGTCGACATAAAGCGTCGCGACTTGAAGATCATCTTCTGAACGGGCGAGCGCCGCGGACAACCCGGCGACGGCAGACGCCGTTTGTCCGAGCGAGGTCAAAAGCGCTATCCGCAGCAGATGCGCTTCCAGAAAATAGGGCGAAACCCGGAGCAGGGTGTCGAGGGATTGCAGGGCATCATCCGTCGCACCCGTGGCCCAGTAGAGCGCCGCAAGTCGATAGAGTGCCTCCTCGTGCCCGGGCACAGCCGCGTGCAGTTGCAACAACGCCGAGGTCGCGGCATCGAGATCAAGCGCCATGATTTGGACCTCGGCGAGCTCGACATGGGCCGTGGCGAACTGCTCGGGATCGTCAACCGCGTCGGTCAACGCGACCGCCTCGGAGGTTGCCACGGCGGCGGCCCGCGGCTCACCCCGCGCGAGCAATAGGTGCGCTCGGGCGAGCAGGGCCGGTGCGGTCGGTTCAATGTCGAGCGAGATGAGGATCTCGGACTCGGCCTCATCGAGGTGGTCGAGGCGTATCAGCACATCGGCAAGGCGCGCATGCAGTTCGGGTGCCTGTTTGTCGTAGGCCAGTGCCTCGCGCAGTTCGACCACGGCGTTGTCCCAGCGTTCCTCGTTTTCGTAAAGCAGGGCGCGTGCGGCGTGTTCATAGGCGTACGGGTTGACAGCGCGTGTGACGACGATGCGGTTTCCGACGATTTTTGTAATGGGTCGTGGCGACGTGGCGCAAGCGAGCTCGGCCAACACGAGCCCCGTAAGTGCAGCACGAATCACGAACTTAAACGTCGTACGCATCACTTCCGCGCCCTCCGTCACAGCGGAATGTTGCCATGTTTTCGGGAGGGAACGGTTTGCCGCTTGTTGCGCAGCATGTCGAGTGACACGCAAAGGCGGGCGCGGGTTTGGCGGGGCAAGATGATTTCGTCGATGTAGCCGAGCGCGGCCGCGCTGTAAGGATTGGCGAAGCGATCCCGGTATTCTCGTGCGAGGCGGGCACGTTCTGCCACCGGATCGGCCGCCGCCGCGAGCGCTTCGCGATGGATGATGCCGACGGCCGCGTCCGGCCCCATGACGGCGATCTCCGCCGTCGGAAATGCCAGGTTCACGTCGGCGCGAATGTGTTTCGAGGCCATCACGTCGTACGCGCCGCCGTAGGCCTTGCGGGTAATCACCGTCAACTTCGGGACGGTCGCCTCGGCGTAGGCATACAGGAGTTTGGCCCCATGCTTGATGATGCCGCCGAATTCTTGTGCCGCGCCCGGGAGGAACCCGGGGACATCGACAAAGGTCACGACCGGGATATTGAAACAGTCGCAGAAACGAACGAAGCGCGCCGCCTTGATTGACGCATCGATGTCGAGGCAGCCCGCAAGGTGCGCCGGCTGGTTGGCGACGACACCAACCGGGCGCCCGTCAAGTCGGCCAAGGCCAATCACGATGTTTCGGGCAAATTCTGGCTGTATCTCGAAGAAGTCACCGACATCAAGTACCCGCGTGATGATCTGCTTGATGTCATACGATTTCGCCGAATCGATCGGCACCATCGTGTCAAGTTCGGCATCTTCCCGATCGGCTGGATCCGTGCTCGCCAGGCGAGGCGGATCCTCCTTGTTGTTTTGCGGCAAGAAGGACAGCAAGGTTCGCAACCCCTGCAGGCAGCTTTGTTCGTCCTCGAACGCACGGTGGGCCACGCCTGATCGCGTCGAGTGGGTGTGGGCGCCTCCCAGTTCTTCTTTGCTGACTTCTTCGTGCGTGACTGCCCGGATGACCTCCGGTCCGGTGATGAACATGTGACTGGTCGATTCGACCATGAAGATAAAGTCGGTAATCGCCGGTGAATACACCGCACCACCGGCGCAGGGCCCGAGCACGGCCGACAGTTGCGGTACCACGCCGGAGGCCATGGTGTTGCGGAGGAAGATTTCCGCGTACCCACCCAGGGAAACCACGCCTTCTTGAATGCGCGCGCCACCCGAATCGTTCAGGCCAATGATGGGTGCTCCCGTGGACAGGGCGAGATCCATGATCTTGCAGATCTTGGCCGCGTAGGTTTCCGAAAGTGAGCCTCCGAAAACGGTGAAGTCTTGCGCGAACACAAACGTACGACGACCCGCAATGGTTCCGTGCCCGGTCACGACGCCATCGCCCGGGATCTGTTGGTTTTCCATGCCGAAGTCGCGGCAGCGGTGGGTGACCAGCTTGTCGATTTCAACAAAGCTGCCCGGATCGAGCAGCAGATCGATGCGTTCGCGAGCGGTCAGCTTGCCGGCCTGGTGTTGGCGCGCGATCCGTTCGGCTCCACCACCGGCTTCGGCCTGTGCATGGCGTGCCTGCAAGCGCGCGACAAGGTCGGCGTGGGTATTGCCGGGAGGAACGCTGGAAGGATGTTTGGAACTCATGATGGCGAATCCGGGTTGAGGCGCTGCCGAACATACGCCGCAATTCGGGTGCGATCCTCGGTCGTCATGCCTTGTAGCAGAAGGCCTTTGCAACCGAGGTTGCCTTCTTCTTCGTCCGGCTCACCGAGAACCTGCATGGGTCCATGCACCTGCACCCGATGTGGATCGCCCGGCAGTGAAAATCGCGCCTCCACCGGTTCATCGGGCTCAAACGGTGCGGGTGTGTCGAGTTCGATGAACCCATCGGTCAGCGCGCGGCTTTGCCGGAACACGCGGCGATGGGTACCACGAAGTTCGATCACCAGGAATGCGGTTGCGAGCGGACCGCGCGGGGTTGCTGTCACGGGGACAAGCTAGCACG
>JAWXBF010000305.1:0-22486 GCA_034439895.1 Deltaproteobacteria bacterium | reverse complement strand
TCGTAAGCGATGGCCGGGTAGTCGGCATCAAGAATCTTCGCAATAAACCAACGTCCTGTAGAGAACGATGGCGTCGAATGCGGTACCAACGTTACCTCGTCCCCTACTTTGGGCGTGCTCTCCGGCTTCGCCCGCAAGATCTTCTCGATCCGATACACACCCACGCCTGTTGCCGTGCCCTCCGCGATAAACTCAGCGCGATCGAGACTGCAATAGCATGACTGCCGGTCTACACAACTGGCAATGGCTGTGCCACGGTTGGTTAGAATTGCGGCAACCACTGCGAACGCACCAAACGAATATGCTTTCCAATTCATCGCACTCTCCAAGCCCGAAAATAACTATCGGTGATCACAACATACTTCGGTTTAATCGCGCTCGGAAGCGTCAGCCCTCGGCCTCGGGGGAAGGCCACGCCGGCCGCGGAGCCGGCTCAACGTTTTCATGCGCCGTGTGTGACACGTGCTGGTGAAACGCTTGCAGAATCAAGACGCCGACCCATGCACCCGGATCTTCCTTCCCGATCGACTGTTCCTGAAAGTAAGCAGCGCGGCCATGTTTGGCCTTCATCGCAATCGCGGCCTGCGCGCCCCGGCGTGCCGCTTCCCATCCGCTGCTGATTGCTTCCGTCAGCCCAGTGGCTTGTTCGACGGCCTGTTCAAGCGCTTGCACCGCCGGGAAAAGCGCGTCGACAACGGTTTTTTCACCGGGGCGGGTCTTGCCGCGATCCATGATCCCCTCGGTCATGGCCCGGAAGAACGCCGCGGCCTCGGGCGTACCGATCCAGGGTGCGTCGCCAACCGCCTTACCGCCGCGAAGAAATCCCGTTCCGATCAGGTTGCCCATGGTGGATGGCGCGGCCGACGCAATGATGGCACCGGCCCGCGCCAGCAGCTTGCCCGGCAAACGTTCCTGCGACATGGCCAATTCCTCGGCCGCGCGTCCGAAACCCGACACCATGGTCAGGCCCAGATCCCCGTCGCCAAGGACGCGATCCAGATCAATCAAACGATCCCGGTTTTCCACCATCACCGAGTGCAGACATCGCAAAACCGCCTTCACGCCGGACGCATCCATGGTTTGCATCACAAAAGCTCCCCCTGAGCGAAAAACGGGGTTTGTGCCGGTCGTGCCAGCAAACGCTTGAGCTCATCATCGAGGCGCAACAGGGTAATCGACGCGCCCGCCATCTCCATACTGGTCGCGAACTCGCCAACGTAGGCCTTGAAAATTTTGATGCCCCGATCACCGATGAGATGCCGCACGCGACGAAAGAGCACGTAAAGCTCCTCCCTGGGTGTGGCCCCGAGCCCGTTGACCAGGATCGAAACCTCGTCTCCGCGCACGAAGGGCAAGTCTTCAAGGATGGTGGGAACGATCTCGTCGACGATCTCGTTCGCGGTCAGCAGTGGTCCCCGACGAATCCCCCGCTCGCCATGAATGCCCATGCCGATCTCCATCTCGTTGGCGCCGATCTCGAATCCGGGCCGGCCGATTTCAGGAACGATGCAAGGGCTAAGCGCCACCCCCATGGAACGGACGTTGTCGCAGGTCTTTTGGGCCACCCGCTTGACCTCGGCCAGGGTCGCACCCTCCTCCGACAAGGCGCCCGCGATCTTGTAGACGTAGAAGATCCCTGCCACGCCACGGCGTTTTTCTTCCTGACCCCGGGGCGCCGAAGCCACATCCTCGCCGGCCGCCACTTGCGCGACCTGGATATTTTCGGCAGCGGCCAGCTCTGCCGCCATGTCGAAACTCATGACGTCGCCGCCATAGTTGCCGTAGACGTACAGCACGCCCGCACCCTGATCGATGGCGCGTGTCACCTTTAACATCTGCTCGGCGCTTGGTGATTGGAACACGCCCCCCACCGAACAGCCATCGAGCAGGCCTTCCCCCACGTAACCAACGAAAAGCGGCAGGTGACCGGACCCACCACCAGTGGCGATGCCCACTTTGCCTGGCCGGCCGCGCGCCGCCCGGATCACACAACGGCGATTGTTGTCGACAAGCGCAAGCTGGTCCGGATGGGCCGCTACGAGACCTTCAATCATCTCGTCCACGAAGGCGGGTGGCTGGTTGAGAAACTTTTTCATGGTGTCTTCTCCTTGTTTTGGGCATTCGTTACGGAAGTCGTGGCGGGCCGTCGCGCCGCGCGCCGGTCCAAAACGGTGTTGGTGATCATGACGACGAGCAGCAGAAGCCCCCAGGCAAACTCCTTGGCAAAATTTCCCAGGCGCAAGACGTTGAAAAGGCTGGCCACGATCTGCAAAGCCGCCAGCGCCAGCAGAACGCCCGGCACCCGTCCGACTCCTCCACTTGGCCGCACGCCTCCAAGAACAACCAGCAGAATGGCTTGCAGCAGATACGACGTGCCGTAATCGGCCTTGGCCGACGCTGCACGCGCGGCCATGAGCAACCCCGTCATGCCGGCAAGCAGGCCACCCACGACGTAACTCGAGAACAAAACCTTTTCGAGCCGCAGTCCCGAGTAAAAAGCGACCGAGCGACTGGAACCAACCAGCCGCAAACGCAGACCAAAGGTCGTGTGCCCCAACAGGATTGCCACGGCGACCGCAACTGCCGCGAAGATCAAAAACGGGATTGGGATGCCCAACAAGGTTTCGTTGCCCAGCGCCAAAAACGGTTCAGGGAATCCATAAACGGCCGCGCCCCCCGTCAGCACCGTCGCCAGGCCCGTCAGAAGCTGCATCGATCCCAAAGTGGCGAGAATGGGTGGGATCCGCAGGCTCGAGATCAAAAGGCCGTTGAACGCACCCGCCATCGCCCCGCCCGCAAGACCAAGGCACGCGGCACCAAGCGTCGCCGCAAGAGGAAAGGCACCAGATCGCACCAGGATCTGCGCCGCCAGGATTCCGGACAGATTGGCGATGGCGACGACGGAAAGATCGATGCCGCCAGAGAACATCGCCAACATCATCGCAAGCGAGAGCAAGCCCAGTTCGGGCAGTGTAAACGCCATCGACTCGAAGTTGGCCGCGCTGAAGAAGTGCCGCGGACTCAGTGTCATCGCCGCCAACAAGGCCACCAGAACAAACAAGCCCAGACGGATCAGATCGGCATCCGCGTGGCGCGCGCGCTGACGACGGGACCAGCCGCTCGCGATTGCCTCCAGGACCGCGGCCCGCCTCAAGCCATGCCCTCCCGCCAGGCAGCCCGGCTCACGCGCCGAACCGTGGTTGCGACGCTCAACAAAAGGATGCCGCCAAGCACCACCTTGTGCCATTGCGACGATAGGCCGACGATGACAAGACCGGTTTCGACGAGCACCAGAATCAAAACGCCGAGCACGGTGCCCGTAACGGTGCCCCGCCCACCGGCAACGCTGGCGCCGCCAAGCACGACAGCAGCGATGACCGTCAGCTCGGTGCCCACAAGATCAAACGGATTGGCGTTGCGCATTTGCGAGGCGTGGGCAAGACCGGCCAGTCCGGCGAGGAAACCGGCGAGGCCGTGTGCGATGAAGCGCAAGCGCGCAATCGGCAAGCCCATGCGCCGGGCCGATTCCGGCGCGCCCCCCAACGCATGGATGCCCCGGCCTAGCGTGGTTCTGCCGAGCAAGAACGCAACGCCCGCCGCGGCCATGGCAAACATTAAGAAGGAAACGACGAGCCCACCAACCGGGGCGCCGCCGGGGCCGGAACCGGCGAAGGCGGCGGGATGGGAAAACGCGGCCATCGATTCGGGTAGATCGGTCACGATGCGCGTGCCGACGAAGGCCAACAAGCCACCCCGGATCAGGCTTGCGGTTCCCAACGTCACGATGAGCGGCGGAAGCGCAAATTGATGTATGAAGAACGCGTTCATGGTACCGAGGACCGCCCCCGTTAACCCCGCCAACCCCAGTGCCAGCACGGGGTGGTCGGCGACACCGAAGGCGCCGCCGAAAAGCGCCGTCGTATAAAGGCAGAAGGCGGCAATCGCTGGCAGCGAGACATCAATGCCACCGGCGACCAGCGCGACCAGAACCCCCAGGGCAAACAGGCCGATCACGGTACTGCTTCTGAGAAGATCGAAAGCGGCTTCGGCGCTAAAAAATCCTGGATTGATCAACCCAATGAACAACGCCAGCACCAACAATACGGCGCTAAGCACGGCTTCATGTCGACGATTCGGGTGACGCATGATCATCGCAATTGGTTGAGCTGGGCGGCCAGCGTTCTGTCGTTCCAGCCATCGCCAATCAACGTGTCGGCAATCCGGCCCTGGTGCATCACCAGCACGCGCTGGCAAGACTCGGCCAACTCGGTCAGGTCGTCCGAAATCAACAGGACGGCCAGCCCCTGACTGGCCAAGGCCCGCAACCGATCGTGGATGGCGCGCTTTGACCCCACGTCCACACCAACCGTGGGGCCATTGAGGATCAACACCCGCGGCCGGGTGCAAAGCCATTTGCCAAGTGCCACGCGTTGTTGATTGCCGCCCGAAAGCGCACGCACCGGCAGCTTGGGCGACGGCGCCCGGACGCCCAGATCGTTCAACCAATGCTGCGCGTGCGCGGCGATGTCCGTCCCACGGACAAGGCCACCCCAACCCCCGAAGGATGAAAGGGTTGCCGACGCCAGATTGAAGGCAAGACTTTGATCGAGGGCAAGGCCTTCGGTCAGCCGATCCTCCGGAACGTAGGCGATACCGGCCGCGAGTGTCGCGGGCAGATCCCCATTCGGGAGGGACGCCCCGGCAAGCAGGACCTCGCCACCGGTTCGGGCCCGGGCCCCGCTTAACAGCAAGGCCAATTCGGCCTGACCGGCACCGCGCAACCCCGTGATGCCCACAATCTCGCCCGCCGCCAGATCAAAGCTGGCGTCTTGCACGATCGCCCCCCGCAACGACCGCACACGCAAAAGCGGATCGTCGTTACGCGGGCCGCCGCGCGGGGGCGGCGGTGACGGATCCTGCCCCGTCAAGTGCCGCGTGATGGCCGCGTGATCGAAGTCCGCGGCCGGTCCCGTCGCGACCAGCCGGCCGCCACGCAGGAAGCTGAAGCGATCACTGATACGCAGCATTTCGTCCAATCTGTGACTGACGAACAGGATCGCCACGCCGCTTTCTTTGAGCCGACGAACGACGGAGAACAAAACCTCCACATCGCGCCCGGTGAGCGCCGCGGTGGGCTCGTCCATGATCAGCACCCGCGTTTGTTGCAGAAGCGCACGCCCGATGGCCACCACTTGCTTGTTTGCTGTCGACAGCCCGGCCACCGGCTGATCGAGATCGATCTCGACTTCGAGCTTGGCCAGCGCCTCTCGCGCCAGGCGCCGGATCACACGCCAATTGACGAAACCCGAAAGACGCGCGCCCCCCATCGCCAGGTTTTCCGCCACGCTGAGCTGAGGAAACAGCGAAGATTCCTGAAAGATGACCTGGATACCCAGCCGGCGGGCGTCCGGCGGTCGCAGCAGCGGCAAAACCCGGCCATCCAGCAGGATCTGGCCGCTGTCCGGGTGAATCACACCGGCCAGCGTCTTGATCAGCGTCGATTTGCCCGATCCGTTTTCACCGGCCAGGCAGTGGACCTCGCCGGCTTCGAGCCGCATGGAAACGTCCTCAAGCGCACAAACCCCGTCGTAACGCTTGCCAATCCCGATGATTTCCAGAAGTGCCATCGCGTGTGTCCTCTATCGGTGCAGCCCGGCCAAATCGGCTTTGGCCACGTCGATCCAGGCGGATCCGAAAAACAGATTGGGCTTGGCGGGGGAAACCGCGAGCGAGCGATAGCCTTCCACCTGCAGATCGGTGGCCAGGGTCGGTTTTTTTCCTTCGAGCAGCATCACCGCCAGCTTGTTCATGGCGTAACCGGCCCGTGCCGGATCCCAAAACGAGATCAGCTTGGCCGACCCCGCTTCGAGGTAGCGTTTCGAGACCGAAACCAGGCTTGTGCCCACCACGTGGATGCTGTCGCCAAGGGCGCGTTCTTCCACCGCCAGAGCGGCTCCCGGCGCGGTGGACATGGCGCTACCCAAAATACCGGCAAGCCGCGGGTGCGCCGTGATGAGCTCGCGGGTGCGGGCATAAGCGCGGTTCTGATCGTCATAGTCCTCGACCTTGTGGGCGATCTCAACCATGCGCGGGTATCGCGCCTTTTGATGTGAGACGGCGGCGTCAATCCACTCGTTGTGCGAAAGCGACGTCAAACTTCCCACGAAGGTGGCGTATTCGCCCGTTTCCCCCATGAAGCGGGCCAGATGGTCCATCAAATGCCGGCCATAGGCGGCGTTGTCGAAGGCTTCGAGGATGGCATCGGCATTCATTTGCGAGGACGCCTCGTGCGAGACGACCACGATGCCGCGATCGCGGGCCTTCTTGAGCACGGGCTCGACTGCTTCGACCGAAAACGGCACCACACAGATCGCGTCCACCCGCTGGGCGATCAGGGATTCGAGGATCTGGATCTGCTGGGCCGCGTCCGCCTGGGCCGGGCCCTGCAAAAAGGCATCGTGGCCGGTATCGGCGGCAAACTTCTTAACCCCCTCGCGCATCTCCTCGAACCAGGCGATGCCATCCACCTTGGCCACGGTGGCGATCGTGAACCGTTTTGGCGGAGCTCGATCGGAATCGACCGGGCGCCGGCAATCCGCCATCAACAGCGCGAACAGCGGCAACAGCGTGAAACCCCATCGGGCCTGTACGGGCTTAACCATCACCTTTCATTAAAAACCTACTGGACTGAAGTTTCAATATGTTTTATAAATTTTTCATCGTACTATCTAAACATTCTTTAGATCGACAACAGCGAACATGGAGGCACTGACCCCGATGAAACCAATCACAACAGCAATTTTATCAATTCACCTGCTGGGATACGCCGCGGTTGCTTGCGCGCAAGGGACGCGAAAGCCTTTGGCGGTGGTTCCCCTCAAAGCGCCCGTCATGGTGGGCCAGCCCGTCACCCTGACAGCCCGTGGAAGCGGCAAGCTGGTCTGGGATTTCGGGGACGGCCGTAAGGGGATGGGCCCTTCGATCTCGCATACTTACGAAAAACCCGGCGTCTATCGCGTGGTGACGAGTGCTCGGGGCGCCACCGCACAGACGTCATTGATCCTGCGCGTGCACACGCCCGAGACGGTGAACCTACCTCAGGTGCTTCTGGACACTGACGCGCGCAACGAACAGGACGATCAACACTACATCGCCTACGCACTCAAAAGCGGCCTCGACATACTTGGCATCAACAGTATTCACCACGGCGGTGGTCAGGAGCCGATGAACTACGGCGAAATTCAGTTCGTTCTCCAGCTGGCACAAGCGAGCAAGGTGCCACCCGGACGTATACCGCTCATTCTGCATGGCGCCGATCAACCCCTCGAAGTGCCCGCAAGCGGCAAGTGGTCAGACACCCGTCCGGTCGCCTCCCAGGCAAGCGACGCAATCCTGGCTGCCGCCCGTGGTGCCACGCCCACCAACCCGGTCTGGGTGTTGCCGGTCGGCCCTGGCACGAACGTGGCCAGCGCCATCCTGCAGGCCCGCCAAGAGGGCCTGGATTTAAAGGGACGCTTGCGCGTAGTCTGGCTGGGCGGCGGCCCGGAGACGGTCGACGTCAAGAGCTTCAACGGGAAGAACGATCCCTGGTCGGTCCACGTCGTGGCCGAAAGCGGGATCGAAACCTGGATCATCCTCGAAAATCCCACGAGCGGCAGGCTGCGCATCGACAAACGGACGGAAAGCAATCTTTACCCCAAGGACCAACTAGGCGCATACCTGCTCCAGATCATCCCGGCCGAATCCAAGTCGCTGTTCGACGTGACGACCCTGTCGATGGTGATAGCGGACCACCTCAAACTTCCCTGGATCACAAATTTCGAGCCGGTCACGGTTGCGGGCCCCGCCGGAAAATACCGCTGGGAAAAATCGGAATCTTCCTCGGTGCGGCTGGTGCGCACGATCGATCACGAAGCGATGAAGCAGGACTTTTTTGAAACACTCAACGGCCGGCCGACGCCTTTGTTGATCCGCGTGGCCGAACGGCCCTGAGGGGCGCGGACGGCGCCCCACGATCCCGGGACGGGTGCGCTGAAATGTGTTAGCGATAGGCAGGAACCACTTTGGGGGTAAAAATCAACGACATCGCGCGCATCGTCGGGGTTTCGCCGGCCACGGTTTCCCTGGCGTTGAACGGAAAGCCCGGGGTCGCCGAAGCAACCCGGCGGCGCGTTCTGCAAGCCACCAAAGCCCTTGAAGAACGATCCGATCTGCGCCGGCAACTTGGCAGCCTGAAGGCCGGCGCGATCTGCTTCGTGAAGATCGTGCGCCATGGCCGCACCCTGAACCGGGAGCACGACGTCTTCATCGCCGCGCACCTCGAAGGGTTGGACGAGGAGGCACGCAGTCTGGGCTACACGGTCGAGGTCAAAGCGGTCGACGCAACCCTGCGCTCCGGTGTCGACCCGGCCCTGTCGTTGCTGGGAGAGACGGACGCGGCGGGTTTCGTGGTGCTGGGCACGGAGCTCGAAGAAGAGGAAATCGTGGACCTGGCGCGGCTCGACCGGCCCATCGTTTTCATGGACACCCACTTCGGATCAGCCCAAGCCTGCTTCGCGAACATGGACAACTGTGGCTCGGTGTTCGAGGCACTTGAGCACTTCAAATCCGCGGGCCACCGCGACCTAGGCTACGTCCGCAGCGACACGCGCGTGCGAAACTTCCGGCTTCGTGATCTGGCCGTGCGGGAAGCGTCGGAAAAACTGGGGTTGCGGCTGGCGGAACACCATGTGTTCACGGTGGATTCGACCTACGACGGAGCCTATGGCGACATGCAATGCCACCTGCGCACGCGGAGCAAACTGCCCACCGCGCTTTTCATCGTCAACGACGTCACCGCCTATGGTTGCATCAAGGCCATCAAGGAAGCCGGAATGCGCATCCCCGAAGATGTCTCGGTCATCGGGTTTGACGATCTTCCGACCAGCGCCATGCTCGACCCTCCCTTGACCAGCATACGGGTCATGAACCGGGAGATCGGCCAGGCGGCCATGCGTCTGCTCATGCGTCGGATCGCGGGCGGGCCGCGCACGCCGATCGAAAAGGTTGAAATCGGAGGTCAACTGGTGCCACGCGGGAGCGTGCGGAAGCTTTCCGGCGCGTGAGGCGCGATGCGTACCACAGCAAGCAACGAGCGCAAATCATCGAGATCCTTACCCCTGCCCGCTCGGGGATCGTCGAATCGGTACTCGATCTTGCAAGGCAACTTGCGCGCCTCAGTCGTTAACCGCTGGGAGCGCGCTCGTTCATCGCTCACGTCTCAGTACGCGATGTTGCCCGAGGTGTTCACGATGGTGTGATCCGGGTGGCCGGGGGTATTGAGAACCGTGAGGCCGGCCGGAGTGGCCAAGGTGAAGACACCGCTCGGGTCGCCGTTGCGGTAAAGGCGGGTTAGCCCCGTCAGATCGAAGCGATTGTTGATGAAATTCTGCGGCTCAAGGGGGGTCTGGCCCTCGAAGATGGCCGTGGCATTGGTGCCGCCGAGGGTGTTTCGGAAGACATTGTTCTCGATGGTGAGGTTGGTGATGCCGCTGCCGGAACTGGCGTTGAGGAAGAGCCCCACCGTGTCTTCATTGAAGTCGGAATTTCTTAGCACCACATTGAAACCACCCCACATATTGAACCCATCGCTGCCGCTGCTGCCGGTGTTGCCGGTGGTTTGAATGCCCTCGAAGGTTGCGTCAAAAACATCGAGCGACGCCAGGGCGCCGTGATACCCCGTGTTGCCGCTGAATACGACGTTGCGAACCGTGTGATATCGACCGCGGCTCACATAGAGGCCGCCGACTCCGTTGCTGGCTGAATTGTTCGCGATGGTGCTGTCGGCAACGGTGACGTACGTGTTGCCAAAAATACAGATGCCGGCACCGTCTTGTAAGGACGCGCAGTTCTGCACGATCAAACGTTCGAGCAGGATGGTCTCGATCTGCGTGCTACCGTTGTACACGTAGACGCCGCCACCGTAGTGGTGAACAGCATCGGCTCCGCCCCCAGTGCCGCCCTGAAGGGTCAGATCGCGGATGATGACATTGGACGAGGAGATCCACACCACGTGCGACGCGCCCTGCTGCACATCGAGCACCGAGTTCGAGACGAAGCCGGAGAATGCGGCGTCGTATCCGCCCGACACGGTGACCGGTGTGGCCAGCGTTAGACCGGCGATGGCTGAACCTGACAGACCACCATTGCCGGGCGTATAGCTGCCGGTTGCGACCAACACCCTCGAAATGCCGGCCGCGGCGGCCGCGTCGACGCCGTCTTGCACCGAGCGCAGCGGTTGGGTGCGGGTGCCGGGGTTGCCGGCTGTACCGGTGGTGGCAACGAAGATCGCGTTTTCCCGGACGGTACCGGTCAAGGTGGACGACGGGGTTCCGCCCGCGGTGGCTGCCACAATCAGGCTGGCGTTTGCCGCGCCGGGCGCCGCGCCGGCTGCCGGAGTGAAGGTCACGGCAATCGTGCAGGACACGCCGGCCGGGATGACCGCCGTGCACCCGTTGGAGGTCAATGTGAATAGAGCGGCGTTGGCCCCTCCGAGTGAGACATTGGGCACGCTGCTGACAGAGCCGCCACTATTGAGCACGGTGAAGATCTGCGCGGTACTCGAACTGCCTTGCACCACCGTGCCGAAGTCGAGCGAGGTCGGCGTTATCCCGAGCGCCGGGGGCGTGAAGCCGCTGCCTGACAGGTTGGTTAGCACGGTTCCACCGGGGGTCGCCTGCATGGTCAAGGTGGCGCTTCGGGCACCGCTTTCCGCCGGGGTGAAGGTGACGCTGACCGCACAACTGTCGCCGGGGGCCAACGCCGAGCAAGCGGTGCTGGTGGTAAAGTCGCCCGGATTGTTGCCGGTTACTGCCAGTGTGACGGTGCCCGTGGTTGCGGTGCCGCCGTTGGTGAGCGTGATGAGGCCCGCGCTTGAGGCCGAGGCGACGAGCTGCGAACCAAAGGTGAGCGAGCTGGGTGTGCCGGACATGACGGCGGTGCCGAGTCCGGTGCCACTGAGCGCCACTGGAACCGTGCCGCCGGGGGTGGCGGTCACGGCAAGACTGGCCGTGCGTGCTCCGGTTCCTGTAGGGGTGAACCTGATCTGCAATTCACAGGGCGCGCCGCCGGTCAGCGCCCCGATGCACGAGTTGCTCACGATGGAAAACTCGGCCGCCTGGGCACCCGAGATGGTCGGGGTCGGGGTACCGGCTGTCATGTCTCCGGCGTTGGTGATGGTGACTGTCACACTGGCGTTGCTCGCATTGGCCACCACCGCACCGAAATCGGCGGATGCGGTACTGGCGACCAGAAGCGCAGGACGCAGGCCAGTGCCACTGAGGCCCACGGAGCCGGTGCCACCCGGCGTGGCGCTCACGTTGAGCGCGGCTGCCCGCGCGCCGGCGGCGCCGGGGCTAAATTGAACATCCACGGTGCAGTTTCCGCCACCCGGAATGCCGGCCATACAGGTGTGGGCGACGATCTGGAAATCGGCGGGGTTGGCTCCAGTCAGGGTCAGCGCAGGCACGCCGGAACCCTGAACACCGCCGTTGGTCAAGGTCAAGCGGGTGGTGGCGCTCGACTGGCCAGTCACCACGCTGCCCAGGTTGGCGGCGGACGGCGAAAAGGCAAGGCTGGCCTGCGCGAGCCCGGTGCCCTGCAAGGTGACGGTCCGGCTGCCACCCGGCACGGTTGTGAAAGTCACCGAGGCTGTGCGCATACCCAATGCGGTGGGCGAAAACCGAACCGCCGCCCCGCAGGTGCCGCCCGCGCCCACCACCATGCCGGTGCAAGAATCGGTCGCCAGCGAGAAATCCGCGGCGTCAGGCCCCGAGAAGGCGATCGACACGTTGCCGGTGGGCAAGTCGCCGTCGTTGCCGATGGTGACCGCGGCCGGGGTTCCCTGTTGGCCCTGCACCACCCCGCCCAGATCGAGCGCATTGGTGGAAGACGTGAGGGCTGGGATGGCCTGACCGTTGCCGCTCAGACCGGTGGCGAGGGCGCCGCCCGGTGACGCGGAGATCTGCAATGAAGCCAGTGCTGCGCCCGAGCCCGTGGGCCGGAACACCACCGTGATCATGCAGCTCGCGTTGCGCGCAAGGGCGCCGATACAGCCGTTGTTGGTGATGGCGAAGGCAGCGGGATTGGCCCCACCCAGTCCCACGGACGGGACGCCCGACGTGATGTCAGAGGGATTGCTGACTGTGAAAACGTGGGCAACGCTGGCGGCCCCCAGCGCGACGCCACCGAAAGAAAACGTGCTGGGCGTGATCTGCAGATCGCCAGGCTGCTGACCGGCGCCGGTCAGGCTCACTTGCCCCGAGCCGCCCGGAGCCGCCGCGATGGTGATGCTCGCGGTCCGCGCTCCCCGCGCCGTGGGAGCAAAATGCAACCGCATCACGCAAGTTCCGCCGGGCGGTAGCATGCCAGCACAGGTTGTACTGGCGACGCTAAAATCACCTGCCTGCGCTCCTGCGATGGCGGAGGTCGGCTGGCCGGCCGGCTGGCCGCCCGTGTTGGTGATGGTGATGTCCGAAAGGGCACTCGTAGCACCGGTGACAACGCTGCCGAAATCGATGTTCTGTGGCGTTAATGACAGTCCGGCCGGCAAGCTGGCGTTGCCGTTGAGATTCACGGTGATCTCCATGGCGCCTCCGCTGACCACGATCGCCGCTGCGTGCGCCCCCGGCGTGGTGGGGGCAAAGGTGATGTTCACCGTGCAGGTCGCGCCTGGGGCGAGCGCGGTGCCGACACAGCCGCCGTTGAGCGAGAACGATCCCGCCTGCGGGCCGCTCAATGTAAGAGAGCTGGGCGTTCCCGCACCGGCGCCGTTGTTGGTCAGGGCGACCGCGCTGACGCGGGTTTGTCCCACCGTGGTGGACGGAAAGTCGATCGCCGAGGGCGTTGCAACCACGTTGGCAACCGGGCTCGGGTCATCGGAGTCGAGGTCGGCGATGCCCCAGTAACCCGCCGCATCGAGGGGCAAATCGTATTCGTAGTTCACCAGCTGATCACTCGCCGCCGCCAGTACGCGCCCGAATGTGGCCACCGGGATGGGCGATCGCCGCGCGACGCCCGTTGGCACCCACGGGCCCACGTCTTCTGGCGCGTTGACGGGGGTACGCATGCGCGTGGGTAGGGTTGGCGGAAGCGGCTGCACCACGCGCGGCCGCGGGGGCACAACCATGCCGGGCGGGTCTTGATCAAAGGGCGCGGGGCGCACGCGCACCACGGTCTGGTTGAAGGGCGCATTCCGTCCGCGCATCGGCGCGGGGGAGACCGTTTGCACGATCTGGCGGGCGCGCGGTGGGGCAATGGTCTGGCGGTGAACCCGCGGTTGCGCTGACGACGACAGGGATTCTCCGGCACGCAATGGGCTCAGTGGCCGGACTAGGCGGCCGTTGCCCGAGGCGGGCGCGCTGGCTGCCGCAATTTGTTCAGCGGGCACGACGATCAGCCGCCGGTCGGTCGGCGGTCCCACGAAAATCAATTGCTCCTCATCGAGAAGCAGGATCTCAACCTGGTCGGTCACGACGGCGCCACCCCCGAGCTGTTCGCCCAGGTCGACCGAGTGGATCCCGACGCCCCAGACGCCGCCGCCTTCTAGATCGATTTCCCATTCCTCGGTGTCCGGTTTGTCGTCGGTTGCAAGGCCCACGCGCCGGCCGGGAGAGCGCTGCGCGAAATTGACGTTGTTGTCGTCGGTGGCCTGCACCGCCGCATACCGCTTGTTGAGTGCGGGGGCAGGGACGCGAAGCCGGGCCCGCACGGGGACCGCGAAGGTCAGTTCGCGCGGCAGGATCTCGATCGCCAGATCGCCGACCGGGGCGCTGGGGCCCTTCGTGACTCCGGAAGCAACCAAGCGGACGCGTACCTGCACGCCGTCCATCACGGCGTTGGCTGGCACTTTCAGCAGCACCGATTCACCTGAATCGGCGGACTCCAGCGTCACTTGCTGGCGAGTACGAGACACCGCCACCGGCTTTTCATCGAGCACCTGGGTGTAGGCCGGCGGGGTCGGCGCGCTTTGCGGCTCATCGCTCTTGCACGCGGCGACGCTCGCCATTGCGAAGGTAAGGGCCAAACGGAACTGCAACGTGAACACCGTGTTTTTCATCTGGAGGACCTTCCGCAAACTTGTATCAGAAGCTGCCCCGGGGGACATACCGTAAACGCCGCACCGCTTGCGCCTCGCAGGTCGGCAATGGTTGTGCCATCTCTCGGAGACATCCTTCCGTCGCCGATGTCGCAAACATTCTCGAAAAAGTATCTCCGAATAAAGTCGCGCGATGCTCCGACCCGGCGAAAACGGGAACCCTAAACTTACCTCGAATCGTGCGACCCGCGCGATCGACCTGGCGTTCAGCAGCGCGGAATCATTGCCATTTGTTAATGCCGCCCTCGCCTCGCGCCGCTAAAGCTCCTTCAGGAATTCGAGCAAAGTGTCCTTGTCGCTTTCGGTCAATGAATCGAACTGGCTTTCATGGCCCTTGCGACTTTTGCCGGGTTCATTCGTGTCGTACCAATCGGGAATCGTCCACGGGATCTCGTCAGCTTTTAAAGCATAATTTCCGGCAGAGTCCGCCGTCCCCGAGATGCCGACGCGCGCGAAATCCAAGTGATGTCCCCCCACCTCAAATCGTACCGGTCTCGCCTCGGCGTGCATCAAGTGCCACAGCGTCGGTACCGACCCGTTATGCAAATAAGGTGCGGTGGCCCAAATCCCCGTCAGCGAGTTCGCCAAATATCCCAACGTCCGCTGCGCGCCAAGGTCCGGTCCCAATGCCGTCTTCTCTAGCAACTTGAGCAACGGCTGTGTGACAACCTGAGCGCGCAAGGGGTCAGTCCCAATTTTATCGACCGGCACCAACCGGTTGGGCAAATCGCGCAGGACATAGCGCCCTTGTTCTTGAAGGTACTGCCCATGGCAGCTTTCGCAGGCGCGCTGGTATACGGACAACCCCGCGAGGCTCTTTTCAGCGTTGATGGCGCCAGGAAAACGCGGGGGAACATACTCATCGAAGACAAAGTCAATCGTATCTCGAACCTGCGGGCTCACCTTGGATGCCTTGTCAATTGAGTTACCCAATGTACCTACCGTGAACAAGGAAATGATCCGGGCCACGCCGTGACGATGCGTTTCACTCTTACGATTCTCGACATCCCCATCATGCGAGAATCCCGGAGGAGCGTAAATGCCATCACATAAGATCGACGTCCTGAAGGAAAGACCGCCGAACTCGGGAATTGATGTATACGCGGCCTGTTCGGCATGAAAATGATCGGGCGGAAGCTGGCCAAAGTAGTTCATCAACGTAGCGGCGCCGTTCGTGAGCCCCGCGCTGCCATTCGAATAGGGAACAAAGCGTCCCGTATTTGCTTTCGCCGCGGCAATAGAATCTTTGAGTTGCGGCAAATAGAACTTCCGCAGGCTGCGAAGCTCTTCGGGTGATACCGACGGAAACATCTGCTTGACCGAATCCAGAGTTTCCTCGGGCACGTTCGACGCAGCATCAAGCGCTTCAAACAATTCGACCGAGTAGCGCTCAAAATTCACCGATGTTGAAGGCAGACCGATCCAGGCTTCGCTGGTGGGAACGCCAGTCGCACTATACAACCGGCCCGCGTGGCATGTGGCACAACCGGTGTTAACCAGTTCCAGCTCGACGGAGGGCCAGCTTCGCTTGACTGTTCCTCGGATCAAGCCAATAGGACCTTGCAGGGTGGACAGCGTGACGCTCGGGGGAACGTTCATGAGCGTTGCTCTGCTCAAAAATCCGTAACGGCGCTCAAGCAGATCCACAAACGCGCTTTCCGAAAGTTCCACTTGGGTACCCCGCGCCCGCTCGCGTGTTAGCAGAGCCACCCCTGCCAATTTCCACGGCACGGCGCTGCGTTTTAGCGAATCGGTGTTCAGGCTGCCAAAATCGTCGAATAACAAACGTTCGTAGCCCGTAATTCCCGGCGCCTTGCGGTTGGGCATGGCGGCAGCGGGACCTTCCGCATATCCGCGCATGAAATCGCAGCCCACCAATATCAACACCAGCCCGGGCAGCGCCCGCATGAAATTCACCCGGGCCATTGTAGCAAGCTAGCGGCGGAGGCCCACTTGTTGATACCATGCGAAACATTGAATCTCCCCCACTCGCCGCTGGAACGGCTGCAATGGCTGTCCCACCTGGGCAGCGGCCTGGGATGCGTGCTGTACGCATGGGCCTTGCGAAGGTGGCCTGATCGGACCCGCTTGCACAAGGCTCTGGGGACAATGTTGCTAAGCCTTGGGTTTGGCATGGTGGGTCGATCCATGTCGTGGGTCAGTGCAGCGCCGCTCTGGCCTGTGCTCGCATCGATTTGTTTTGTCGCTTTTCCCGTAACCATTGGAAGACTCTTCGAACATCTATGGCGCAGGGGACTGCCTCTGGTGGTCAAAGTTTTCATCGTGTTGGGTGTCGTCGCGGGTGTCACGTTGACCATTGCCGCGCCCACCGACCTAACTGGACCCAAAGGTGTTCTGTTCGCATGCACGCACATCAGTTTCGTGTTCTATCTCGGGGTACAAACCTTGGTGCGCCGCCGGGCAGTGCCCGCGGGCCCCCGCCGCAGTTTGCTCGGGGCTGCGTCCTTGGTGGCGTGGTCGGCTTTGCCTTTCATGGCCACAGACTGGGCGGATGCTTTCGGTTTGGCGACCTGGGAGGTGCCTCGACTCGGCGCCGTTCCAACGTTCCTGATGTTGTACTTTGCCGGTGTTACGGTTCATGTGCAGGGCGCTTGGGGCATTCGTCGGGCGCTTGACAACCTGGGCTGGATGCTCGTATTGGCTGGGGTTCTTTCGCTCGTCCTCGAGGTGATCGGCGGCCCGGTGTCGTTCCGTCACACTTTGGCGTCGGCGCTGACGTTGCTTGCGGCAGCGATGTTGCTGGTGCCATTGTCACGGTTAATGGCGGTCTTTCGCAGCCGCCGCACCGACGTTCTGCTGGCGCGTCTCAGCGAGCTCAAGGCCAACGATCACCAACAACTGATTGCGGCGTTAACCCAGTGGCCGGAGGTGCGAGTTGTTTCTGTCATTGCCATCGGTGATTTGCAATTTCCACATGAATCCCTGTTGCGATCCTTGCTGAACGGCCATGGCGGCGCGCTTTCGCGCGGTCAACTGGAACGGCTACTACCCTTCGCCGGCGACGACGAACAACAAAAGGCCATTGAAGGCACGCTGATCTTGTTCCAATCGCACGCAGCCGATTACTTTGCCCTCATCGACGACGCTTCCGTGGTTGCCGTTGGGTTCGATGAAAGCGTCGACGTGCAAGCGTACACACCCGTCATGCAGGCCGTCGCACACAGCCTCAGGGTGTTGCCGCTGGCCTCGCAAGTGGGAAGCGGGTCTCCATGTTGAAAATGGCGTGGGCGGCGCTTGCGTCACTGACCGACCGAAGGGAACACTTTCATCTGTCGTTCGCTTTTGGCCGCAAGTTTCGCCTAGAGCTGTGGGACCGTCCCGGCCTTTGGTGCGACGATGATCGGCTTGTCGCTTTGACCAATGACATGCGCGCCGTTGCGGCTGCCGGACAAGAAGGCAAGGACGTTCCCGTTTATGGCGCGTTGACAGGAACCCGCGAAGTGTTGCGCTCACGCGTGTTGACACTGG
Source organism: Deltaproteobacteria bacterium (assembly GCA_034439895.1). GTDB lineage: Bacteria > Myxococcota_A > Polyangia > Fen-1088 > Fen-1088 > JAWXBF01. The sequence continues at coordinate 4,863 of JAWXBF010000305.1, read as the reverse complement.
TTTATGATCGAACTTCGGGTCTCCCGGTAGGCTTCAACGCCATGGCCTACCTGGATGTGCGCGTTGGTTTGCTGCGGGAAACCGTCTTACATTTGGGGCTAACTTTCGTGGACCCGCAATATCAGCGTCAAGGTCTGCCCGCATTGCTGTATGGCGTGGCCGTATTTGTTGTACTGTTCCGCCGAGGCATCCGAGGCTACTGGATTTCAAGCGTAACCCAGGTACCGGCGGTTGTCGGACTGGTCGCCGATGGCTACCGCAACGTCTATCCCCACTATGATCGGAGCCTCACGCAGACCTTTGCGCACCTGCTGCTGGCAAGGGCCATCATGAAAGAACACCGCGCGGCATTTGGGGTGGGTGACGAGGCCGGCTTTGACGAGTCTCGCCAGGTCATCACCAACGCCTATACCGGCGGCTCAGACGAATTGAAGAAGACCTTTGCCGATGCGCCGAAACACCGCAAAAACGAAGTCAATTCGTACTGCGAAAAAGCGCTTGATTACGGGCGGGGTGATGACGTTTTACAAATTGGCCGGTGTACGTTCGGCAGCATGTTGCAGTTTCTGGGTGGCAAGTTACCCCGCGGCAGCGCTTTTCAACTTGCCTACCGTGCCGTCATGCTGTTGTTGGTCTCTAGTGTAATCCCCATTCTCCGTTGGCTGCTGGCGCGCCCCGAAGACTATGAACGGGATGAACATCGTGTCTGAAATCGAGCTTCGCCGCGAGCATTTCTCGTCATTCTTCGACGTTCCTTTTAATGTTTACGGCAAACGTTTTCCGTTCGTATCGATGCTGCGAGGTGACCTGCGCGCGATGCTTGATCCCGACAAGAACCCGCATTGGCGATCGGCCGAGCGCACGTTCTTTACGGCCTTCCGAAATGGCAAAGCAGTGGGCCGCATTGTGGCCCACGTTCATAACGCCGCGAACGAACGCTTCAAGGAAAACGTTGGCAGCTTCGGCTTCTTTGACCTCGAAGATAACGGTGCGACCGCCGCCTTGCTGCTGCGCGAAGCGGAGGCGTACGCAAGGGCCCGCGGGTGCACCAAACTTCGCGGCAACATGAATCTTTCGGCGAATCAAGAAATAGGTGTCCTGGTCGACGGGGAATCTCATCGACCCTATCTGGGACAAATTTACGCGCCCGCCTACATTTCTAACTTGCTGCGCGCGGAAGGCTATCAAGGCACCCACCCCATGACGACGTGGGCGCACACGAACTTGCAAGCCTTCGACGTGCAAGCGGTGCTTGCACCGAAGCACCACGCTTTGCTGGCCGACCCGGCGTTTACGTTCCGCCATTTCAATATGGCCCGGTTCTCATCCGAGGTTGAATCCATTCGCCAATTGCTGAACCAAGCAATGGCGTCCAACTACCTTTTCGTACCGCTATCACCTGACGAGGTGCAGTTTCAGCTCGCACCTTTGAAAGCGGTGGTGGATCCCACGCTGGTAACCATGGTCGAGCATGAAGGCCACGTCGTGGGGATGGCTTTGGGCGTTCCCGATGTGGTACCGTTGCTGCAAGCCATGGCAAGCAGGTTGCTGCCCTTCGGATGGCTCAAGTTCCTGCGCCAACGCAAACAGATGAAAGGCGTCAGCATAATCATCATTATGGTGACACCCGACTACCAAAGCCGAGGTCTGATACGAGTTCTAACGCACAAGCTATGGTCGGCCGCCCAGGCCGGCGGGTACACACGCATTGGCGGAACCTGGATAGGAGACGACAACGTGGCGAGCTTGAAGGCTGCCAAAGGCTTGGGAATGGAACCCCTTCATCGCGTCGAGATGTTCGAAAAGGATCTTGCCTAGTGACAACCACATCCTTCGACTATGAAACTTTCACATCACGCAACATCGGCTTTGTAAGTCTGGCCGAACAGGAACGTTTGCGGAAAGCGTGTGTCTTCGTCGCAGGCGTGGGTGGTATGGGCGGTGCTGCCATCGAGGTGCTGGCACGGGCCGGCATTGGGCGGCTGATTTTTGCCGACATCGACGTGTTTGAAGTGTCGAATCTCAATCGCCAGCTGTCCGCAACCATGGACACCGTGGGGATTCGCAAAACCGAAGCCACCAGCGCGCGCTTGCGATCCATAAACCCCGAATGTGAATTGACCATCCTGGACGCAGACTGGGTACAAGCGCTGCCAAATATCTTGCCCAAGGTCGATGTGGTCATCAACGGTTGTGATGACACGCGCGCAACGTTGGCATTGATGAGGCAAGCCGAAAAGGCCAAGAAGACGGTGGTCGATGCGTTTGCATCGCCGTTGCCCAACGTTTATGTGGTCGGACCGTTGGATGTACGGCCCGAACGCTTGTTCGGTTATCCCTCCGTCGGCAAGCCGATTGATGCCTTGACGTCGGCCGACATTGACGGATGCAAGGCCAAAGAGATCGAATGGGTGATGGTGCACTCTAGCAGCGCCAACCATGTTGACCTGCAGGCCGCCGGCGAGATGATGCAGGGCAAACGGTCCCGCATGTCATTTGCACCCATGGTTATTGGCACCGGGTGCCTGATGGCATACGAAGCTCTGCGGGTAATCCTTGCGAAGCCCGGAGGGCCCGGGCCGTCCGGGGTTTTCTGGAATCCGTGGACGCAGCGTTGCGAGAAAAGCAAGAGCCTCCCCGTGGCTTTCGTGCGGCGCTTCTTCGTAAAGCGTTTCATGCGCACAATGATGGCAAAAATCTAGCGCGCCTACGCCCGCGGTTGTGACGCTGATGGCCGATACCAGAATCAGATTTGCCGATGTGCTCGACCGCATGCCCAGTTTGCAGATAGAGCCGCGCATCGTTTCAAAAGGGTTCAATGAGCGTGTGTATCGATTGGTGCGCCGGATCCCGGCTGGCAAGGTCGTGCCTCCTCAAACGCCGTACGACGCGCAGACATTGATAATTTCCCCGTCCGAGTCAAGCTCCCGTTCGCGCATGTTGGACCTAACTTTCGCCCTCCTCGCCGCAGCAAGATCGAGCTTCAAAGGGCAGCGCGACCTCGCTCCTGGAAAACCTGGCCTAGCGGCAGCGGTTGGCCATCTTGAAACGAAATACGAATCGCCCCACACTCACCTGGATAGACCGTGCGCTCTGGGCGACCCTATGTCGCGTTTTCGCCGATTGGCGCCAAAACTTGAAAAGACCCGGAAATTACTGAACTCATTCGCCGCATGGCCACTGCGAATCCGACGTGGGGCGCTCCCCGTATTCACGGTGAGCTTCTCAAGCTCGGGTTCGATGTCGCAGAGGCAACCGTATCGCGCTTCATGCCTCGGCATCGAAAATTACCTTCGCAGACCGCAGGTTGGGCCGCACAGCAAATCATCAACGCCTTTCCCTGGCCGAATCCGTACTGCGAACGCGTGATCGGATCCATCCGCCGGGAGTGTCTCAAACACGTGATCGTCCTCGGCGAGCGACATCTGCATCGCATTCTGCGCGAGTACGTTTCCTACTATCACACGGCACGCACCCACTTGTCGTTGGGCAAGGACGCCCCTGACTACCGCCCGGTCGTGGCCAGTGACAACGGGGACCTCGTTTCCGTGCCCATGGTCGGCGGCCTGCACCACAAGTACATCCGCAGCGCGGCCTGAAATAATCGCGGCTATTTCGCGTGCTGCCACGCATGTCGCATGGGCAACATCTGCCTTCAGCGGCACTCAGGTCCATTCGTCACACCTACAGGGCATGTGATCGCTTCCACAACATGGCGCCACGGCGTGCCGACCAAAGATTTGGCGTCCGCTTTCCTGGCCGATGAGGTTTTGAAGACCCACAGGCGCCCACCAGCACCGCGAACCGGCCGCCGCCTGGCTCCGCCTCGGCCGCCACCGCCTCCGCGGCAAACCCCACAGCCGCCAGCACGACCACGAACCGCAGCGTCCTCATGAGCGTCGACACCTCACGATCATACACCGCCAGCCGCGAGCCCATGGCACTCGCCGCCCAGGTCCCGCGTCCTACGCGCGGGGCGCATGAAGTTTGAACGGTACAACGCGCTGGAATCGCGAAAAATCGCCATCGGTGGTGAAGATGGCGAGATCGCGGCGCGACGCCGCGGCGCAGATGAGAAAATCGGTATTCGATCCCTGCACGCCGCGCGCACGGCAACGGTTGAAAAAGTGCGCAGCTTGTTCGAAATCAGCGGTCTCCATCCCAATATCGGGGAATGCCCGCAGACGGTCGCGCAAGGTTTGAAACTGCGAGACTTCCTTCACTCCTGACAGGACCTCCTGGCGGATGGCGCCCATGATCGCGACCCGCCCGTCCTGCACCAACTCCGTCAATTCACGGACGATCAGATCCGCCGTGGGGCGGGAGCGCCGCAACGCCAGCGACCAAACAGAGGTGTCGACGAGGACTCTCACCCTCGCTGACGCTGTCGTTTGTGATCGTATTTGGGATCGAAATCTACCTTCCCGAATAGGTCGAGCACCTTCGCCTGTTTGCGATGCTGGATGTATTCCGTCAGCGCTTCGGTCACGGTGTCCTTCTTGGTCCGATGACCGCCAATGCGCAGCGCTTCGTCCAGCAGTTGGTCGTCGATCGCCAGGTTGGTCGCCATGTGTAAAAGTCTACACACTCGCCCCCGTCCGGTCAAACCTCCTCTACGTATCGCGCGCGATCGCCACCAGCACGCCGACCTCGGCGCGCGCGGTGTTTTCCACCAGCGTGAACTGAACTTGCCCCGGTTTGGTGGACGGTTTGATTATGCTGCCAAACGATTGAGGATGGCAACGGTTTCGTAGTGAACAGGACTGACAAAGCCGATCGAAGAGTGGAGCCGTTGGCGATGATCGCGGCGCGAGCCTGAGCGCGTGTTGCGAATTCCACGTCGTGGACGAGTTCGTTTTTGAT
>JAWXBF010000304.1:0-28145 GCA_034439895.1 Deltaproteobacteria bacterium | reverse complement strand
TTGTTACCACCCGCGCCACCGGTATTGCTGCCGCCGGTTCCGCCCGTTGCGGCAGTGCCACCCGCGCCACCGGTATTGCTGCCGCCGGTTCCGCCCGTTGCGGCAGTGCCACCCGCGCCACCGGTCTTGCTCCCGCCGGTTCCGCCCGTTGTTGTAGTGCCACCCGCGCCACCCGTCTTGCTGCCGCCGGTTCCACCCGTTGCGGCAGTGCCACCCGCGCCACCGGTCTTACTCCCGCCGGTTCCACCCGTTGCGGCAGTGCCACCCGCGCCACCCGTCTTGCTGCCGCCGGTTCCACCGGTGCCCCCGTCCTTGCCGCCGGTTGATGAAGGCCCGCCACCGGTATTCGACGCGGCGCCGCTCGCTCCGCCGGATGCCCAACCCGCCTGGCCGCCTGACCCGTTTTTCGCCCCCGTATCACCTTTACATGAGGCGGACAACAGTAGGATCGAAACAATAGAAATCCGATGGATCTGCTTGAGCTTAGTCATCGGCTGCAAAGTTACCCTACCCACCGTCATGCCGCCACGTCCTTTCGCGGGTGTCAACACCAAGCCCGTGCTACAAACGTCGCCCGTGACCCGTGCCGCCCGAGCGAACTATCTTTTCGTCATACCGGTTGTGTTTTATCGGACGGGCCCCGGAAAATTCGCCAGCGAATCCGCGTTCGCGGAACACCTTCGGTATCTAAAAACGCAGCTAAATGCCGAGGTGGAGCGAATCACCATCGTCGCACCCATGATGACGAAGAGTCAATTCGAACGGATCAAGGCCGGGTTGACCGAGATCGACGAACAGGCTGAGGGCATTTTCTTCTTGCCGCTTGTCGATGACGGGCTCGACCGTTTGCAGTTTTTTCTACGCCTACCGTTTGTGCTCAATGAAGTTCGGCGGGCCGTCGAAGGCGCTGACGTGGTCCACGGCGGCATCTCCTACAACCTGTTCCGGCCCTTCGAATTTCCCGCCATTCTTTATGCGGCCGCGCTCGGCAAAAAAACCATTGTCGTCGAAGACATCGACATGCGGAACAACGCGCGGATGAACTTCAAGACGGGTCGATGGAGCCGCAAATCCTATCTGCTAAACCGATTCCTGTACGATCCGATCCGCGCCCTCGAGCACAAGCTGGCTGCGCGGCTGTGTTCACTCTCCCTCTTCAAGGGCAAGGATTTGGTTTCCGATTACGGCAAGGGCCGACCCAGTGTGAAGAACTTCCTGGACGTCGCCTTTTTTGCAGATCAGATCATCCCGCAACCGCAGCTCGACACGAAAATTGCTGCCCGTGCCGACGCGCCCCTCCAACTGGTCTTTGCAGGAAGACTCACAGGTTATAAAGGGGTCGACCATTGCCTTCGGGCCGTGGCCCATGCCCGCGGTCTCGGCGGGAAGCTTCACTTCACCATCATCGGCGGTGGCGAAGAAGAGGAGAACCTCAAGCGACTCACCCATGAGCTTTCGCTCGATGACGCCGTGACCTTCACCGGCCCAATCCCCTTTGGACCCAAGCTTTTCGACCGTTTGCAAAAGTCCGACCTGCTACTCGGCGCACCGCAGTCCGAGGATACGCCACGCAATGTTTTCGACGCCATGGCGAGTGCGGTTCCCGTCTTGGCCTACGATACGTATTACTATCGCGATCTCACGGATACGGGCGCGATTCAAACCGTTCCGTGGTTGGACATCGAGGCAATGGGATCCGCGATTGCCGAGCACGCCCGTGATCGAAGTCGGTTGCGCGAGATGATGATAAAGGCGGTCGCGTTTGCACGCGAAAACACCCAGGAGATCTGGCTCGACCGCCGGATCGAATGGATCAAGGCGATCGTCTTGACCGGCAACTAGGCGACCACCCGCGACCGGGCAGCGTTTCGCAACACGGAATCCATCCTGCTGGCAAACACGGGCAGCGTCAGCTGACTCTCGAAATCGGCGAACGCGATCCGGGCCATTTGTGCGCGCCGGCCGGGCTCGCTCAGCAACAGGGATACCGCATCGATCCATTCGGCGGGCGTGTTGACCAGCATCCCGTTTTCACCGTGTCTAAAAAACAGCGGGTGATCGACCGCGTCCGAAGCCACAACCGCGACGCCACCCGCGAGGTAGGCGAGAATCTTTCCGAATGATTTGCCCCACGAAAACTCGTTCGTCGTACAAACCGGCTGCATACCGACCGCCGCCTCGGCCACCTTGGCAAGGTACGCGTCGTAGTTCATAAGCGGGATCGCCACACAGTCGATCCCCTTTGCGACCATCGGCGCAAAATAGTCGTCCGCCTCGCCCGGCTTGGTTCCAAACAACCAGAAGGAAAACTTCATCCGCTCTGCCACGCCCAGTGCCACTTCTTTCACAAGCGCCATCTCGTGCGTGTACATCAGCGGGGCCGAGTGAGCCCATGCGAGGATCGGTGGCCGCTTTTCCGGCGGCAACGAGGACGCTCGACTGGCATTGGGCGTGCATGTCCACAAGATTTCGGTTTTCGGATTGTGCCGTGAAAAACACTCCGAGATAAACCGACTGCCGGCTGTCACCGCTGCGGCGCCGGTTGCGATCGATATGATTCTTTTCTGATGGCGAGGGTCGAGATAGTCCGCGTCGTCCGCATCCAAAACGCAGGGAATTGGCGCGTACAGGTGTGGATCATTGAGCGGGTGCCGCGTCTGTTGCATCAGGATGACGTCAGGCTCTTCTGCTTTCAGGATCCGACGTCGCGCCGGAAGGTCGAGGTGCGCGGGCACCACCACGGCACGCCACCCCAGTTTTCGCAGCTCCGGAGCAAGCAACCAGGCCCTGAGGTTGCTTGCCGGATCCGGGGGTTGACCCGACGGAAAGATGACCACCCCGGGGGCGCCGGGAGGCAACATCATCCGTTGAAGATGCGTTTTCCCCTCGAAAAACAAACGTTTTCCGAGCATGCGGGAATGTGCAACGACTTGCTTTTTATAGTCAACCAATGGCCGCTCCTGGATCGTTTGACGATTGCCGTCAGAACGCCTATGACTTGGCCAGCTTGGCACCATGCCTACTCCGCGCAAGCCTCTTTGCCCGGAAGATTTCTCCCCGTTATCGTCTCTGCCTAAAAACGCCATGTCTCCAAATACGCCGAGTCTCTCGATCGTCATTCTTTCTTGGAACACGCTCGAACTCACCTGCAAATGCATCGAGTCTCTTTACGCGGACACGACAGGCCGCAGCCGCGAGATCATCGTGGTCGACAACGGCAGCGCCGATGGTTCGGCTGATGCGATCGCCGAGCGATTTCCGGACGTGATCTTGATTCGAAATGCCGACAATCGGTTGTATTCCGAGGGCAACAACCAGGGGGCGTGGCGGGCAACGGGTGAATACCTTTGCCTGCTAAACTCCGACACCGAAGTATCCGTGGGGGCGCTCGACAAGGTCCAGGATTTCCTCATTGCGAATCCGGACTACGGGGCGGCTTCGCCAAAACTCATCTGGCCTGACGGGAAAGTGCAATGCGCGTCCAATCGTCTGCCGACGATCCTGGCCGCCGTTACAGAGGTAACCGTGTTGGGCGATGTTCCTCCGGGAAATTGGTTGAGCGACTGGACTCACATGAAGGACTTCGATCATCAGACGAGTCGCGATGTCGATCAACCGCCGGGGGCCTGCGTGATGATGAAACGCACCGAATTCGTGGCGATGGGCGGTCTCGACCAGACGCTCAGCCTGTATTTCAACGACGTTGACCTTTGCGATCGACTCAAACGGGCGGGGCGAAAAGTGCGCTACATCGCCGATGCCGTGGTCGTTCACCACGCAGGGCAGTCGGCCCTCAAACTCAACCGAGAGAAGCTCGGGATCCTCTGGTGGCGCAACCAACATTCGTATTACAGAAAACGTTGGGGACGTGTTGGAGGAGCATGGCATCGATTGGTGCTGTTTGCCTGGGCGACCGAGCAAGCATCTCGATATCGGCTGGGGCCCAAGACCCCCGAACAACGCAGGGCTGCGATGGACGAATTAAAGACCCACGTCCGCGCCTGCCTCGCGCAATAGCGGACTACACGGGCGGCGGGTGTAAATGCCCGACCGAGCGCACTGCCGACAGCAGCATCCCCGAACAGAAGTACGGGAACGGTGAAAACAAACCGTTGGGCAATAAATCGACCACCTGAACCGTCACGAGGAGTGCGGTGCATGCGAGAAGCCGTTTTTCCTCGCCATCCAGGGTTCTCGTAAGCGCCGACGGCACGAGCAATATCGGAAACACCAGCAAGGCGAAACATCCGTATAACCCGATGAGACCGCGCTCGCCGAACAAGATGATCCAGTAGCCGTCCGTTACCGTGAGATCCCGGCCTTCGGCATCGAAGACGCGGCCGCGACCAAATCCTCCCCATCCCGTCCAGAGTTTTTCGACTGCCCGCTCCGTCAGCATTTTTTCGTTCGTGAAACGATACTCGAGTGATCCGGCCCGGTCTTTCTGCAGGCTGCTGGCCATGTTCAAGAGCGCCTCGTCGGGCGCGGTTCCCGTGATGCGCATGAGTGGGAACGCGAGACACACCGCAACCAACACCGCAGCCACGCGTGCTAGCAAGGTGGACCGCAACAACCCAATCGCCAACAACGCAACGATACCCATGATGATTGCGCCGGTGCTTCTGCACAACAGCAGCACAACGCCAAGATAAAGCGCCAACGTCCCGGTCGAAAAGCCCGCGACCCGCTGGCGAACCGCCTTCAGGCCCAAACTCGCGAGCATCGCAACCAGGATGAACGATGACAGGGCCAGGCCGTGCGCCGTGAACACAAACGGGCGGTAGCCGCCCCAGCGAAAGGCCTGGTCGAAACCCTGCGGGTGAAATCCATAAACCCAGTTGTGAAACTGCGGCGAAAACCGCAGCTCAATCCAGATAAACCCCGAGTAGAGGACGGCACAGGCGACAATGGCAGAGAGCGCGACGCGAAGATTGCCCATATCAGACGACGCCCAGCGTCCGAGCATGAAGGGCAACCCGATGCCGAGGGCGGTTGCGACGAAGCCAGAGACCATGTCATGCGTGGTGAGGCCCGGGCGAAGTACGCTGCCGTTCACGAGGGGTTCGGAGTTCGCGAAAACAGTCGGAACAACCCCGACGATTACCAACAGGAGGAGCCAGTCGATTCGGCTAGCGGGACGCTGCAACAATGTTTTGGGCGCGAAAATCGCGCACCCAAGGAATGCGGTCAGCGACGCAATTTCGTTTTTCCCCAAGGGCGGGATCAAGGGTGCATCGAATGCCGTTCGTTCCGGTAACATCAACATGCCGCCGACGACACAGAGCACGATTGCCCGGCGGGGATGATGCATCAGAGCGAAGAGCGCCAACCCTATTGGTACCCAAAGACCAAGCGCGATTAGGGGAAAAAGGCCGCCGGTCATCCGTGGGGCGTCATAAGAGCCCCGCGCGCCCGCCGGGTCAAGCTCCGGCACCGAAATCTCGTCAAAGCATTCCTGCTGAATGGCGAAACCCCGGCGACGGGGAAGATTGCTCGATGTCGCCGTCTGCTGTGTTGATACATCCCACGAAATCCGACTTTACGGATCAATGTCGGTGTTGTATCAATTGACGCGCCATGGGAAGGCACAATGACAAGGAGCAGCACACAGGGCGGGTTACTCCGTAACCACGAAAGCGCGATCAGCGCACTTCAGCGTCTTGTCGATAGCGGTTTGATTGTCGGCGCGCTCTATTCGGTTTGCTCATTCGTAGGACAACCCTGGCATGCCGTCACGACGACAGCCGCCGTATTGGCTGTGTTGTTCTTTCGGATCACGGGTGAATCCCAGGGGCTTTACCGAGGGTACCGAACCGAGGGAGCCGTTCGTGAGCTACAGGCCGTCGCGACCGCTTGGCTCTTTGTTCCGCCTGCGCTCCTGTTGATTGGTTTCATCACCAAGGTTTGGAGTGAATTTCCGCGGTCGGTTATCGTTGGATGGCTCTTCCTCGCCCCGGTCCTGCTCGGGGGGTGGCGTGTCGGCATGCGACTCATCCTGAACCGGGTCCGTGCGGCGGGAATGAACACGCGACGGGTCGCGATCCTTGGCGCTACCGATATCGCTGACAAGCTCGTCAGCCAGATCTCCGAAATGCCCTGGCTGGGCATGAACCTGAGTGGCGTCTACGACGATCGTGCGCCCGACCGCCGCCACCCCCTCAAATCGATCCCTTCCGTTGGCGCAGTGAGTGAACTCGTCGAAGATGCCCGTGACGGCAAGATCGACATCGTGTTCATCGCGCTGCCATTGCGGGCTGAAACCCGCATCGCCGAATCCCTGCGCTCGCTCGCTGACACGACGGCAACCGTGTACATGGTCGCGGACTTCTTTACCTTCGACTTACTCCATGCCCGGTGGACACAAATTGGCAACGTTCCGGTGGTCAGCATCTACGACAGCCCGTTTCGAGGCGTCGGTGGCTGGCTAAAGCGCATCGAAGACGTGGTCGTCGGTTCGTTCATCGTGGCGTTGATTGCGATACCGATGATGGCCATTGCAATAGCCGTCAAGCTCAACTCGTCCGGCCCTGTCTTCTTTCGACAGCGGCGATACGGACTGAACGGGAAAGAGATCCGCATCCTGAAATTCCGCACGATGCGCGTCCTCGAAGACGGCCCCGTGATCAAGCAGGCCACGAAGGACGATCCACGCATCACGCCGATCGGAGCCTTCCTGCGACGGACGTCGCTGGATGAGTTACCGCAATTTCTGCAAGTCATCACCGGTGAGATGTCCATTGTGGGTCCGCGACCCCATGCGGTAGCGCACAATGAGGAATACCGATCGTTGATTCACGGCTACATGTTGCGCCACAAGGTTAAACCCGGAATCACCGGATGGGCCCAGGTCAACGGATGGCGCGGCGAAACCGACGAGCTAGCCAAAATGGAGAAGCGGGTCGAACACGACCTCGCCTACATCCACGACTGGAATCTGTTTTGGGATCTCAAGATCATTTTGTTGACCATCGTTGGCAACAAGAAGAAACGCAACGCTTACTAGGACACTCAAAGGAATCGCGCTGATGCACACGGACGAAATGAATGACGGGGAACGCTGGCTGGAACGCCTGTCAGCCACCCCATCCGAGCCCCCCATGGCCGCCTCCTCAGCCTCCGGCTCCGCCGATGTGTTCTCCTTCGAGCTCAAGCTACCGACTCAGTCACGAGAAGACATCGTCACAGGATTCGTTTCATGGCTTGGACGTACGACCGGAGCCCGCCAGTTTTCAATCGGAGCCTTTGTGCCCGAATTGCAAGGGGTGGCGTGTGCAGAAGGAACCCGCCTCCTGTCGGGATATCTTCCCGTCGTCTGCGATCTGGACACCCACAAAACCTTCAACGGCCTTGTGGTACAAATCGGAGCCGAGCTATTGGCTGCGTCGGACGGCGCCGAACAAGCGCGCGATGTCTTGCTCGGTCTCCCGGAGCTACGGGAACCCGAATACCCCTGTCAGATCGCGTACGCGGGACGCGAACCCCATTCGACAGCCGCACTGCGGCTCGTTCTTGACTCGACCGGAGGCGCGCCCCGACTTGTCTTCAATGCATCGGGCTACTCCGAGGCGAACGCACGCAAAACCGCAGACCGATTGGTTGACTGGATCACCGCAACCCTTGCCAACCGAGATGTGCCGTTCAACGATCTCCCGATCCTGGATGCGAACGAACGCAACCGATTGCTCGTCGACTGGAATGCCACGGCGACGGCGTATCCGCGCAACCACTGTGTCCACCAACTCATCGAGGAACAAACCGATCGGACACCCGAAGCGATCGCCCTCGTATATCGCGATCGAAGTCTCACGTACGCCGAACTGGATCGACGCGCCAACCGGCTCGCACAGATTCTGATCGAAAAAGGCGCTCTGCCCGACACGCTCGTGGGGTTGTGTCTACCGCGAACCGAGGCGCTCGTCGTCGCGGCACTCGCCATCTGGAAAGCCGGAGCCGCCTACGTCCCGCTTGATCCCGACTACCCCGCAGATCGACTCGCCTTGATGGTCGAGGACAGTCAAACCCGTCTAATCTTGTGTGACAATTCAACGCGCAAGAGCGTACCTGCAGGCACAGCAGAACGCATCAACCTTGATGAAATCGCCGACGAGCTTGCGACCCGCACAGACACCCGGCCTTCCAATCGAGCGGCGGCGTCGCATCTTGCCTATGCCATCTACACCTCGGGCTCTACCGGAAAGCCCAAGGGCGTGCTGCTCGAGCACCGCAACGTCACCAACTTTTTCACGGGCATGGACGCCCACATCAGCGATCGCGATGGCAATGTTTGGCTCGCCGTCACCAGCCTCTCGTTCGACATCTCGGTCCTCGAGCTGTTTTGGACGCTTGCGCGCGGATTCAAAATCGTCATCGCTTCAAGTGATCGCAGCGATCTCGGACCCGGCGGCGAAACAGGGCACCATACCGACAAGGGCATCGAGTTTTCTCTTTTCTATTTCGCAGCCGATTCCGATGGAACGCCCGGCCGTGAAAAATATCGATTGCTGATCGAAGGTGCCAAGTTTGCCGACGACAACGGATTCTCGGCGGTGTCGACGCCGGAACGACACTTCGGCGGATTCGGCGGGCTCTATCCGAACCCGGCCGTCGCGGGCGCAGCCCTTGCGATGATCACCAAACGCATCCAGATTCGAGCGGGCAGTTGCGTTGCACCGTTGCACCATCCGGCGCGCGTCGCTGAAGAGTGGGCGGTCGTTGACAACCTTTCCGACGGACGCGTCGGGCTATCGTTTGCCTCGGGTTGGCATCCACGCGACTTCCTGTTGTGGCCCGACAGCTTCAGCGACAAAAAGGGCGTCATGCTGCGCAACATTGAGATTATTCGCAAGCTGTGGCGAGGTGAATCGGTCAAGTTTCCCAGCCCAGTCGGTGAAGTCGCCATCGAAACGCGACCACGCCCCGTGCAAGCGGAACTGCCCGTTTGGGTAACCGCTGCCGGGCACCCCGAGACATTTGCATCCGCAGGACGAATCGGCGCCAACATCCTGACCCACCTGCTCGGCCAGTCCTTCGACGAAATGGCGTCGAAGATTCAGGTCTATCGCAAGGCACGGCGCGACGCTGGCTATACCGGCGAGGGCAAGGTGACTTTGATGCTGCACACCTTCGTTGGCCCGGATGCAACCAAGGTCAAAGAGATCGTTCGCCAGCCCATGAAGAATTATCTCAAGAGCTCTCTTGAGTTGATTGGTGACTACGCATGGAGCTTTCCTGCCTTCAAGAAGGTGGCCAAGGATGGCGACAGCCTCCAGGTTAATTTCCAGCGCATGTCCGCCGAGGAAATGGACGCACTCCTCGAGTTCTCGTTCGAACGCTATTACGCTCAAAGCGGGCTATTTGGTACCCCGGAATCCTGCGCCGCGACCATCGATCGACTCAAGGGATGGGGCGTTGACGACGTGGCTTGTCTCATCGACTTCGGGATCGATGCCGACACGGTTTTGCAGCATCTCCCCCACCTGAACGACCTTCGAAAACAAACGTCAGCAGCGCGGGTGGTCGAGGTACCGACCGACGACTTCTCGCTGTCAACGCAGCTCAAGCGACACAATATATCCCACTTGCAGTGCACCCCGAGCATGATGCGGATGTTGCTGGAGCACCCGGCAACGCGCAGCGCCCTATCAACCGTACGACACATCATGATCGGCGGAGAGGCCCTTCCAGACAGCCTGGTTTCGGACATCGCATCGGTTAGCCAAACCCGGATCAGCAACATGTACGGACCGACCGAAACCACCATCTGGTCTTCGGTTGATGCCGTTGCCGTCGGCGAGACGGTCACAATCGGTCGCCCAATCGCCAACACCACCATGTACGTCCTTGACGGGCAAAAGCAACCGGTGCCGGTTGGCGCGCCCGGCGAACTCTACATCGGCGGCGACGGTGTGGCGCGCGGATATCACGCGCGTCCCGAGTTGACTGCAGATCGGTTCGTCCCGGATCCCTTCGACAAGAAACCGGAAGCACGCCTTTACCGAACCGGCGACCTCGTGAAATTTCGAGATGACGCAAGAATCGAGTTCATCGGTCGCGTTGATCACCAGGTCAAGTTGCGGGGCTACCGAATCGAGCTTGGCGAGATCGAGACGCGATTGTCGGAAGTGCCTGGCGTCAAAGAGGCCGTGGTGATGGTACGTGAGGATCGCCCCGGTGATCCCCGCCTCTGCGCTTACCTTCGAAGCGGTCAAACCTTCGATACGGAGCTCTTGCGCAAACACCTGTCGGAGTCGCTACCGGACTACATGATTCCGGGCGCATTCGTAACACTCGCGCAGTTCCCGTTAACGCCGAACAAGAAAGTGGATCGCAAGGCGCTGCCAGCACCCGACGCGTCGGGACCACGGGCGGAATATGCCGAACCAGAAGGCGACCTTGAAGGAGACATCGTACGTGTCTTTCAGACGATTCTCGGGCTCGACCAGGTGGGACGCGACGACAACTTCTTTCAGGTGGGAGGCCACTCACTTTTGGCGGTACAGGCCCATCGAAAACTGCGTGATGCCCTTGCACGGGATCTCTCCGTCACCGACATTTTCCGCTTCCCCACCGCAAGGCAACTGGCCGAGCACCTTGGCAATCTCGGCGGCGAAAACGAAGCCCTGAAACAGGTTGGGGATCGCGGTGCGGCACGGCGCGCAGCGATGATGCGGCGCAAACGAGGACGAGAGTCCGAAACGGGCTGATATCCCCATGCCGGATGTTGATCTGTCGGATCTGTTTCCGGGCGATGCCGTCATAGTCCGGGCGGCGTGGTTCGACAGCGAACCAGCACCCCTTTTGCCGGACGAGTTGCGTTGTGTGGAACGGGCTGTGCCGCAGCGCCGACACGAGTTCGCAGCGGGGCGGGACTGCGCCCGGCGCGCCTTTGCACAGGCCGGAGCACCGCTCGAAGCGGCGCTGCTTCCGGGCACGGATCGTGCGCCCATTTGGCCGATCGGCTGGCTTGGCTCGATTACCCACACAAGGCGCAATGGTCGCCTTTTCGCAGCCGCCGTGATTGCGAATTCGGAACGACTGGCGGCGGTTGGGATTGATGCCGAGCCCTTCCTTCCCGCTGGCGCCGACGTGGCGGAGAGCGTCCTCACACCCGCCGAAACCACCCACCTCGCCAGGCTCAACGAGCGTGGATACAAACACACGGGTGAATGGGTCCGCGCGATTTTTTCGGCCAAAGAGGCACTCTACAAAGCCCAACCGGCGCATACCCGTCAAACGGTCGGATTTGATGAGGTTGAAATTGAGTTCCCCGAAGGCTTACCCGAAAGGGACCAGAGCCCCTTTCCCTTCCGGTACCGAAGGTGGGACGGATTGGCGGGTGTCGGTCGTGTGTTTTGCCCAGCAGGATTGCTGATTACGGGCGTCCAAATTCCACTTCCCGAAGTCATCTCGCCAGTTAATCCATGGTAAGAAATCCTGGCCTACATGCGTAACTCTGACTCGGATCCATCGAACCCGACACCGGGATCTCGTCGTGGTTCTGACGGACCTGGTGCAGCGCCCTCCTCGCAAGTAGCTTGCCTCATCGGCGGGGCAGGTCCGCAGGCTGGGCGAATCCTGGCTCTCAGCCGGATGGTGTCGGTGATTGGTAGCGACCCAGGAGCGGATGTCCACATTCCGGATCCGTCCATCGAATCACGCCACGCACGGATCATCCGGGATGATCAGGGTTTCCTCATCGAGGACCTGGGCTCGGCAAACGGTACCTTTGTCGATTCACAGCAGGTCATGCGGGCAAGACTACGGGACCGCGGAAGCATCGCCTTCGGAGCCATCGACTTCACCTTTTTGGCCGACATCAACGATCTCTCGCTGCCCACCTCGACGGCGCTCGTGCCGAGGACTCAGTCTCACCGAGAACCGCCCCGTCCTCGGCAATTGAATGCGATGTCCGACAACGGTGCTACGCCGGCGCCACGTCCGGCCTACGCCGCCGAGCCCGACGCCGCAGCATCCTTTGCAGATCTCGTCCGAAAGATCATCGTGCTGCTGCGATTCCTACGTCGCTACGCAACGTTCATTCTGTCGGCGGTGCTTGCCGGACTCGCGGTTGGTGCGATGAGCGTGCCTCTGTTGCCCGAAGCGCCAACAGCAACGTGCGAAATCAAGCTGGATCCATCGACCAAGGAGAATCCCGTTGACGCCCGCAACTCGGAGCAACAACGGAATATCTTCTTCGACACGGCCGCCAAAACGCTGACGAGCCCGAAAATGGTCGAGGCCACCCTGAAAAAAGTGGGCATTACCCGACCGCCCGAATCCATGTCGATCGTGCTTGCTTCTCGTATCACGGTTGAACCGATCGGCGCCGACTTGTTCAACGTATCGTACCACGAGACGCGGCAGCAGGACACGCCCGAAGGGGCCACCGGCTTCCTTTCCATGCATATCAAGACCTATGTCAGCTCCGAGATCGACAGGGCGCTGCACAAACTGTCCGCGGAAGTCGACTTTCTTCGAAAACGCCATGCCGATGTCACCGCAGAACATCAAGCGATATCGAAGGACGAAAGCCAGTTCAAAGAAAAGCATACCCGTGCCCTTCCCGAACAGGGACCCGGCACCGTCAATTCACGTTTCGAGCTTGAGTCGCGAAAAACGCTCGTATCGGCAGAGGTAAGACGCATCAACGGCGAGCTTGAAAGCGCCCGCCGCCTGCTTACCGGCGACGCGTCACTTGGAACCGGGCGCGTTCAGGACACACAACGTTATCGTGACAACGTCGCGGAGCTGAATCGAAAGATCACCGAGGCCAGAGCGCAGGGACTCGCCGATGAACACCCGACCATCCGAGCATTCCTCGAGGAACGCCGCCGGCTTGAACAACTGATTTCACAGCAGCTCACGGCACCCAGCACCGACTTCGAGCGCCAAACCAATGCCGATCATCAGCGGCTGTCGCAACGAATCGTCACCCTTGAAGCACAAAAGGCGGCCGCAGAAGGGGAGCTGAATGACACGCGAAGGGGAATTGGAAGTGCGATTTCGATTTCGACCGAAATGCCCGCCGTCGCGCGCACGCTCGCCGACCTGGAGCACAGGAAGAAAAACCGGGAGACGCTTGCGGACCAGCTGTTCATCGAACTCCGCACGCAAGAGCTTCAGCTTGATCTTGAACGCGTGAACGCCACCAGCCGTTTCGAGATCATAGCGGAGCCGCATCTGCTCCCCTTTTCCATCAAGAAGCTCTTGGCCAAGCGGATAGGGTTCGCGTTGGCGGGGATGCTGGCCATGTGCGCAGCGTTCATCGTCATTCGCGAGGCCTGGCTCGTCTCAAAACGGATAAGCGCGGAGGCGTCCGCCGATGAAGCGTACTCCGACTAACTCAAGCGCCATGAACTCGCTGCGATTTCACTTTCTCGTCCTCTCGACCGCAACGGTGCTGTTGGCCGCGTGCCGACCGGCTCCCGTTCCTTTTATATGGGGACACGACCTGCCCGAACAGAAGACGGGTTCCTCCCGAACCGTACTACCGAAGGATCGCATCACGGTCTTCGTTAAAGATCAGCCCGCGCTCTCGGGCGAGTTTGACGTCGGCGCTTCTGGCGACTACCTGCACCCGACGGTGGGCGTCGTTCAGGTCGCTGGCCTTCTGCCCGAAGAGATCAGCCGGACGCTCACCGTGCGACTCAAAACGATCCTCATCAACCCGGAGATCGCCGTGCGCATTGTTCGCGTGGCCCCGATCACGGTTAGCGTGATTGGCGAGGTTAAACTTCCAAACAAGTACGAGCTCAACGACGATCGAACGCTGCTTCGTGCGCTGGCGCTCTCGGGCTGGCTTACCGAGTTTGCCAGCGAAGACCATATTTTTGTTCTCCGAAAAGATCCATCGGCGGGACCCGCCACGCGAAGGATTCGATTCCGATTGAACGAACTCACGCTTCCGGATCCTCGTGCCGCGCAATTCGTGCTACGAGATGGCGACGTCGTTCTGGTGGAGTGATCGGTGCATGTCGAAACGGGCCTGCTGTTTGTCCGGCTGCTGGCAGTCGTGCCAGGACTGGTCGGGAACGCTTCAATCGAGTCACGGGGAGGCGTAGCCCCGGTACAGGCCGATGCGGCGTCTGTCCCAAGCTTCGCAACCGTATTCGACACGTCGCTGGGCGTGAGGCTGCTGTCCGAAAGACTCCAGATCACCTTGAGCTACGGTCCACAGATCCTCTTCCGACGACCCAACCTCGCCGACCGTTGGCGACCCTTGCTCATGCACCACGCCAATCTCAACGGACGATGGCGCGCCACCCACTCGACGACACTGAACTCCCAGGTTTCAGCCAGCGCGGGTGAGGCGGACTACATTGCGCTCCGGCAGTTGATCGGCATGCAGCAAGCAACTCTGCCAAACTCGATCGACCTCGTCACAGGTCGTGCAGACGCTGGCATACAGGTCATGACCAGCCCAAGCAATCGATGGCGAACCACCGCATTCGGGCAACACCTCCAACCACTCGGCGGCGCACTGGACACCGCCGCCACGTCCGGCATTTTTGTATTTCCTCGCCAGACGCAGGCGGGACTCGGAACCGACTACGTCCATGCCGTCGACGGAAAAACGACGCTGGGGGGATCGTTCGAGGTCGGATACTTGCACCACACGTCGATGATCACGAACACGTTCGCACTCGTCACACCGAAGCTCCTGGTGACACACAAGTCCGAACGCAACGAACAATTCGCCGCAGGTCTCGGCGTCACCTGCGTCCAATCCATCGCGTCGACGCAAACACCGATTCGGGACCTGTTTCCAGCGGCCGATCTGTCGTTCGATACCCGAGTCTTCCAGGAGCGTCATACCGTCGTCTCCGTGGGGACGACCGTGCGGATCGCATGGGTCCTTGATCCGATACTCGGCAGCGGCGCACCGGTGGGGACCGCGAGCCTGTTTTCCCGTGCCACGTTTTCGCCAAGGTGGATTGCAACCCCCTCCCTTTCGTTTTCGACCAGTCTGAACGGCGAACCGCGTACGGGCGAACCCAATGAAACGCTGTTCTCGGCACAAACCCCCATTTTGTACCGGGTCAATTCGAACGTCAGTCTCGAATTCGGTGGCCGATTTTTTCAGAGCGCGCCGCACCTGAGCGCCGACCGATTTCGAGTCTCGCAACGCGAGATCTGGGCATATTTCGCCGTGCGAACCAACTTTGACACTGGCAAGACTCCAACCCGGTAGCAAGATAGGAATCCATCACGCCATGAACATTGAATTCGTCAATCACGCGGGTTTTGTCATCGAGTCAGGCTCGGTCCGATTGATCTGCGACCCGTGGCTTGAAGGGCTTGCCTTTAACGACGGATGGGCGCTGCTATCCCCAACCAAGTTCTCCTACGAAGCTTTTGCGGGCATCACGCACCTTTGGTTCTCACACGAGCATCCGGACCATTTCAGCCCCCTTTGCATCAAGAAAATCCCGCCCGATATTCGCGCAAAGATTACCGTACTCTTTCAGGCCACCAAGGATGGCAAGGTCGCGCAATTCTGTCGCAAAGCCGGATTTCGCAACGTGATCGAAGTTGAACCGAATACCCCGCTGTCTCTCGGAGATGGCGTAGAGGTGACGATCACCCCCTGGAAAGACGGCGATTCCTGGCAATACGTCAAGACGCCAGGCGGGACCCTGCTCAATCTGAACGATTGCATCATCCTGACAGAAGCCGAGATCCAAAGCGTGGTTGGACGAATCGGTCGCGTTGACGTGCTGGCGACTCAGTTTTCGCTTTCTGCCTGGGAAGGCAATCCCGAAGAAGTGTCGCGACGCCAGGAGGGGGCCCAACTCATGATCGACAAGGCAATCCTGCAGACACGCGTCATCAAACCGAAGTACGTTTTGCCTTTCGCAAGTTTCGTTTGGTTCTGCCATGAGGAAAATGCGTACATCAATCGCGAGATGGTTACCATCGAACGCGCCGACCAGGAACTGCGCGCCAAGACCGACGCCAAGCCGATTGTCATGTATCCAGGCGACTGCTGGCATGTTGGCGATTCCCACGATTCTCAGCCCGCCATCACCCGCTACATGAACGATGTGGCCGCGATCCAGACCGCGCCGCTTCAAAAGGCAAAGGCCGTGACGACGGCAGACCTCTACAAGGCTGCCAATGACTTCCGCGCAAACCTCGACAAAGATGCCTCGCCCCACAGGGTGAGACTCGCAATCGCCATGGCAGCGCTTGCCAGAGCAAGGACAACGGGAACACCAACCGAACAGATCGAGGCGATCGTCGATGTGTTGCGAATGCGCCCTCGCCCCGCTTACATCTGGGTTCGCGACCTCGATACCGCCTACGCCTTCGATCTGATTTCAGGGCTTTATCCTTGCGATCGGCCACGCGCAGACTGCGATATCGACCTTGGTGCGGACTCCCTGCAATACGCCTTCCGCTTTTTGTGGGGAGGCGAAACACTGCAAGTCAACGGTCGATTCAGCGAAGGCCATCCGGGTGGATACAAACGGTTGTTTGGATACCTCTGGCTTGCACTCGACAAAAACCGCGGCGGAACCTACACATGGAAGAACATTCCCGACGGGCTGGTCCGCCGCGCCCGTGCGCTTTTCGCGAACATTGCGAGTCGCACTGCAAGCTAATCAGCCGAAGTAATCCGGGGCGTTTCCCGGTTTCCACTTGATGTTGCATCCGATGCCAGGGCGTTGGTCGGCCGACGGCATTTGCCCCGCAATCACGGCATCAAGAGCGGCTCGCAAATCGACGCCCGTGACCGGCTTCCCGTTGGACGGCCGACTGTCATCGAGTTGCCCGCGGTAAACCAGCTTTTGATTGCCATCGAAGAGAAAAAAATCGGGGGTGCAAGCGGCCCGGTATGCCTTCGCCACCGACTGAGATTCGTCGTACAAATAGGGGAAGGAATATCCCCGCATTTCGCGTTCTTCCCTCATCCTGGAAGGCGCATCGTCCGTGTACTTGGCCACATCGTTGCTTCCGATGGCAAAGATCGCGATGCCCTGGCCGCCGTAGTCGCGTCCCAACGCTGCCAATTCACCGGCGACGTGTTTGACGAAGGGACAGTGATTCGAGATGAACATCACGAGGACGCCGCGTGCGCCCAACACGTCCGAAATCGATGCCAACCGGCCCTCTGTGTCCGGAAGTCGGAATTCTGGGGCTTTTGTGCCCAACGACAGCATCTGGGAATTGACGGCGACCATGGCAACCGTATTAATAGCACCCGATGCCCTGGTTTTCATTTCACGGTGGCCACAGTGGCGCCTATTGCCGCCATGCCCGGGCGACCCTGGAACAGGTGGTCGAACGAGCCTATGCGGTCGGGTACACCACCTTTGGCCTTTCGGAACACGCGCCCCGGTTTCGAGCTGAGGATCTGTTTCCGGACGAATCCGATCTCATCCCGGCCGATCTCGAGTTGATGTTTGATGCGTATCTGCAGCGCGCCACAACGCTCCGTGCAGAGTGGTCCGATCGTTTGGAACTCATCGTGGGATTCGAATCTGAAGTCATTCCTGGCGACACCTGGTTGTCGAAGATGCAGGCGATCCGGAACGATCCGCGCATCGAGTATGTGGTTGGCAGTGTGCATACGGTCGGCGGTGTTTGCATCGATTTGTCAGCAGAGAAAACCGCGAAAGTGGCCGAAAATCTTGGCGGAACCGAAGCGCTTCATCGCCAGTACTTCGCCGACGTAACCGCGATGATCGAAGCCCTCCGACCGGATGTAATCGGCCACCTCGACTTGATCCGAAAGTTCGATGGTCACGCTCCGAATTTTTCAAGCGAATCGTTTCGACTGATCGATCGCGCACTGGAAGCAACACGCAGCGTTGGAGCTGCCCTCGACGTAAACGCCTCGCCGGCCCGCAAGGGTGTGGGTCCTGTGTATCCCATGCGGGAGATACTCGAACGCGCATACCGCATGGGTGTTGCGGTGACGCTCGGCGACGATAGCCATGGGCCCGACGACGTGGGCGTCGGGCTTTCGGCCTCCGTCGCCGCCATCGCCAACGCGGGCTACAAAACCATTCGCTTTCTTTCACGCAGCGATGGCGTCGCAACCTGGCACGATGCCCCCATCGAACAGGTCGCGCCCGCCCGTCGAACCCCTTAAAAAACACACCCATGTCCAACATACTCATTCTGGGCGCTACCTCTGCCATCGCTGCCGAGGCGGCCCGGATCTATGCCGCTCGAGGCGATCGGTTGTTGCTCGTGGGCCGTGATCCAGAGAAACTCGCGGCCCTGCAACATAGCCACCCCGCCGCCGAGATCATCAAGGCCGATCTCAACGATCTCAACGACGCCGCATCCCTCGTGAAAGAATGCGTGTCGCGTTTCCGCCCCGTCGACACCGTGCTCATCGCGCATGGCTATCTCGGCGATCAACTCCAATCGGAAAACGAATGGGGCGAGGCGGAATTGATACTGCGCACGAATTTTCTATCGGCCGTTGCCTTGCTCATCCCCCTCGCGCAACACCTTGAATCGATAGGACATGGACGCATTGGGGTGATCACATCGGTCGCAGGAGAGCGCGGACGACCGCGCAACTACACCTACGGCGCGGCAAAAGGCGCGTTGAGTCTGTATCTCGAAGGTCTTCGAACGCGACTGCAACCCAAACGCATCACCGTCACAACCCTGAAACTGGGTCCGGTCGACACACCGATGACGCGCGATCACAAGAAGCACGCTCTGTTCGGAAAGCCAGCGGCAATCGCTGCGGGCATCGTCAAGGCCATCGACAAAGGCGAAGCAACCGCGTTCGTGCCCTGGTTCTGGAGACCCATCATGGCGGGGGTTCGCGCCACGCCAGAAGCGGTCTTTCAGAAACTTCCTTTTCTGTCAGGGCGCTGAGGGTTCCAGTTCGCGCGGGCTAGAAATTGATCTTTCGCATCACGAAGCGCGGCAACCGCTTGATGATGAACATCACCCAGCGCCACGGTGCTGGCGTATACAGAACGGGCGTTCCGCGATCCATCGCTCGCAAAACTTCGGCGGCCACCTTTTCCGGCTCGCCTGCGAAGGGTGGCGGCTTGAGACCCGCTGTCATACCGGTTTTGATGAATCCCGGCTTGATGGTGACCACCGAAAGTCCCTGTGCGTGGAACTTGTGGTCGATCGACTCGAGGTAGTGTGAAAGGCCTGCCTTGCTCGCGCCGTAGATCGCCACCGGCTTTCGGCCCCGATCCCCTGCGACGGATGAAAATACGACCAGCGTTCCACCGCCAGCGGCGAGCAATCGTTTGCGAACGTCTTCGCAAAACACGACGGTATTGGCGAAATTCACGGTCAATAGGCGTCGCGCGAACTCGGGATCCGCTTCCAGTTTGTCTTGTGTTGCAAATAGCGCCGCCGTGACGATGACGGCATCAATCTTTCCGAGATGCGCCGTTGCCGAATCAAGTGCCGGGCCGAATCCTTCAGGTCGCTCGAGGTCGCACAGCGCAAAGCCTATCGTTGATCCTTGCCGGGCCGATCGCGCATGCGCATCCGCGGCACTGCGAGGCAGTTCGTCCACTTCGTTTCCGAGCAAGAACAGTTCATCGCCGCGAGCAGCAGCCTGTTGTGCCAGTGCCCGTCCCATGCCGCGTGTGGCACCCAGGATCACAATCTTCATCGCTCAGACTCCTTGTTTGAATCGCCGAACAGGCGAACCGACTGTGCACTGCGCAGCCTTCGTTGCGGATCCCACTTCTGTCGCAGCTCAAGAAAAGCCGGCAGGCGCGGTTCCATGGCTTTAAAATGATCCGCCCGCGTAAAGCGATCTTTGGAAAGGTAGATGCGACCTCCAAGGCCGATGACGAGATCGTTCAACTGATCTGTCAACGATTGGATTCCGGCATTGACCGGCATGTCGACAGCAAGCGACATCCCCTGCATTGGAAATGACAACGTGCCCTGCCCCTGTGCTCCGCAATCTTTGATGACCGTTACCGGCGAAATTCCCCTCAGTTTGGCCAGCCTTTCCACGAGCGCCTGCATCCCTTCGATGCCCGAAGCACGTGGCAACACACACTGATATTGAACGAAACCACGTTTGCCGTACCCGCGATTCCAGTCCAAAATGGCATCGAGTGGATAGAAGAACGGTTCCCACGAAACCACGCCGAGCGATTTCTTCCTCAGTTGCTTCCAGTAGTACGCCGCATTGAACGCGCGAATCGTCAGTGGATTCAACGCGAAATTCGGCAAGTCGATCGGAAGGCGTTTTTCCTTCTTGAGTGTCGGCGGGCGATCGGGCGCTTCGGTCGGCAATGCCCATCTGCCCTTGTTGAGTAAACCGCGGCCTCGACTTTTTCCTGATGCCGCAAGATCGATCCAACCGACGGTCATGGGCCACTGCGCCGCCGCTTCCTGTATCGCGGACAGAAACTCACCAAGCGATCCGAGCCGTTCGCTTTCCATCTGAATCCATGGAGACGGAATGTGCTGCAGCTGGACCTCGACCTCGAGAATGTGACCGAGCAGCCCCATGCCGCCAACGCTACCCCAAAAAAGATCGGCATGTTCCGTGGGTGAACACGACACGATGTCGCCACTCGCGAGACAAATGCGCAATGCTCGAACGTGGGACCCAAAACAGCCCGAGACGTGGTGGTTCTTGCCATGAACATCCGACGCAACCATCCCTCCGAGTGTTACAAATTGTGTTCCGGGAGTTACCGGTGTGAACCATCCGCGATGGATAAAAGTCACATTCAAATCGCGAAGGCACACCCCTGCTTCTGCCCGCAGCACACCTGTTTCGGTGTCGAACCAAATAATCCGATTCGCAAGACGGGTTCCGATCACACGATCAACACCGTCGCCTGGCAACGACGAATCGCCGTACGAACGCCCGAGGCCTCGAAACAGCCGCGCACCGCGGGCCAGGCGAGGAAGGTCCTCGCCCAGGAGCTCGATGCCAGGAGCCGGAAGGCGCCCCCATCCTGAAAGAGTCGGATCCGTCATGGACTTAGATGTGGGTAGGTATGGCACGGTTCCGGGGGCGTTCCAACAACCCCGAACCGCGCCTACTCGCGAAACCCCAACGACCCGGGCAGCTCGACGGGCCGAGCAGAGCTGGACGCCCGAAGAAATCCGTGTAGACTGGGGTCTTCGGCCATGCAAAGCGTATCTCGTGTCATCATTCGCATTATTTCCCGGGAGGGGTCCCGGTAGGGCTTTGCTGCGCACGTTTCAGAAAGCCCTGCCGACCGGCGGGGCTTTTTTTTTGGGCCCGTCTCCAACGTACGAACGAAAAAAATGAACACCATGAGCAAGCGAACCGAATCAAACCGCGTCGAATTGTACGACACCACCCTGCGCGACGGCACGCAAGGGCTAGGCGTCAGCCTCTCGCTGGCCGACAAGATTCGCATTACGCGATTGCTAGACGAACTTGGATTTGACTTCATCGAGGGTGGCTATCCCCTGTCGAACCCCAAGGACGCGGCCTACTTCGAGGAAGCTCGAAAGCTGAAGTTAAAACACGCCAAGATTTGTGCGTTTGGCATGACCCGTCGGAAAGGGATCACCTGTGACGAGGATCCCGGGATGAAGGCTCTCGTCGACGCTGAAACCCCGATCATCACCATCGTGGGAAAGACCTGGGATCTGCATGTAGACGAGGTTCTGCGCGTAGGACGCCAGGAGAATCTCGACATGATTCGCGACTCCGTCGAGTTTTGTCGCCAAACGGCCGAGGTTTTCTACGACGCCGAGCACTTTTTCGATGGCTACCGCTCGAACCCCGAATACGCCATCGAGACGCTGCGTGCAGCGCTGACCGGCGGCGCGACCCGCGTCATTCTCTGTGATACTAATGGTGGATTCCTCCCGCAGGATGTGGAAAGCACCATTCACGAACTGCAACACAAGCTCGGAACCGCACTCGATAGCGCCGCGCTTGGCATCCATTGTCATAACGATGGCGGCCTCGCCGTGGCCAACACGCTCGCGGCACTGCGATGCGGCGTGGTCCAGGCGCAGGGCACCATCAACGGCATCGGCGAACGCTGCGGCAACGTTGACCTCATCTCGATCGCTGCGAACTTGCGACTCAAGATGGGGATGGAGTGTCTACTGGGAGACGAGTCCACACACCGGCTGACGGAGCTTTCGCGCTTTGTCTACGAGGTTGCCAACATGACGCCCGCGACAGGGCAGCCCTTCGTGGGCGCGGGCGCGTTTGCCCACAAGGGCGGCATGCACGTGCACGCCGTCAATCGGCTCGCGCAAAGCTACGAGCACATCGCCCCCGAAAAGGTCGGAAACCGACGTCAGGTATTGGTATCCGAACTCTCGGGCGCGTCCAACATTGCGGCCACGCTCGGGGAAAAGTACGGCGTCAAGGACGACCGGGATGTTCAGCGCCGGGTGCTTGAACGCGTACAAGACCTGGAAAACCAGGGATACGTTTTCGAGGCGGCGCCAGCAGCCCTCGAGCTCATTCTGTTGGCGGAAATGGGCAAACGAACTCCGTTTTGGCGACTGGACCACTATCTGTGCGTGGTACGAAAGGACGGCGGCAAGCCTCCTATCACCGAGGGCCTCGTCAAGATCTTCATTGGCGAGAAAATCGAACTAAACGTTGCCGAGGGCGACGGCCCTGTCAACGCGCTCGACATGGCCTTGCGCAAGGGGCTGGCTTCGCACTACCCGGAAGCCGCCAATCTGCACCTGCGCGATTACAAGGTCCGCGTGATCAACGGCATCGAGGAGACCGCCGCTCGGGTACGGGTCATCATCGATTTCGCGCGCAAGAACAAAGAAGGCAACGTGGTTGCCGAGTTTTCCACCGTGGGCGTCAGCGAAAACATCGTCGACGCTTCCTGGGAAGCGCTCATCGATGCTTTTGAGTATCACCTCATCGAGTGCGGGATCGCTCCTGCGACCTGATCAGGCCGACGCCACGTACTTGGCGATCATCTTCGACGTGCGCGGTACGGCCGCCTCAACTTGTTTCTTGGCCATGCCGCGCAGCTTCTCGTAAGTCGTCTTCACGGCTGCGTTCTTCGCTCGGGCTGCGCGTGCGTCCGTGATGCCAAGCAGTGCCTCCGCCGCACGACCAGCGTTCGCTTGCATAAATTGATCAACCGGTTTGTTGGCAGCCTGCGCCTCCTGGAACATCGGGTCGAGCGCACTTGCAAAATCCTCCAACAAGCCGTCGAGTACCTCGGGCACAAATCCGGGCTTGATCGCCTTGACGATCTTGTAGGCGGCCTTGATAGGGAAGCCGGTCAGCCCCTTCGAGGAGACTTCTTCCTCGATGACGCGCTCGCTGTCAGCGACGACCTTTTGTCGGGTTCCGGGACGGGTCAGAATCTCATTGAGGGATGGCATCGCGGCCAAATCTACCCTGTCCAGACGGTTCGTGGTAGCAGGTTTCGTGCGCCAATTTTCGCCAAGTCCCCGGATTGGCCTCGCCGTCCTGACCGGCCTCAACGTCCTCAACTACCTGGATCGCTACGTTGCGGCAGCGGTTCTACCCCTCCTTTTGGCGGGTCTCGCATTGACGGACACCCAGGGCGGATCCCTGCAAACCATGGTGATCGTGGTTTACACGCTCGTATCCCCCCTCGCAGGGTGGATAGCGCCGCTGACTTCACGATTTCGCCTCGCCGCCATCGGCGCCATAATTTGGAGCGCCGCAACTTTCGCCTCGGGACTGGCTTCGACATTCACGCTACTCCTCGTCGCACGCGCACTCGTCGGATTCGGAGAGGCGACCTATGCGGTCGTCGCTCCAACCCTCATCTCCGACTTCTACCCAAGCGCAAGGCGCGGTCGCGTGCTGGCCATCTTCTATTGTGCAATACCCGTTGGGTCGGCGCTTGGCTTTCAACTGGGTGGATGGGCCGGCTCAAATTTCGGCTACCAGTCGGCCTTTTTCATCGGCGGCGCGCCCGGTCTGGTACTCGGGGGATTGTTGTTCTTCATGCGCGATCCGGACCGCGGCGCAATGGATGTGCGGCTACGAACCAAATCGCCAAGTCCGACCACCTCCGTGTGGCGAACGCTGTGGCATCGCAAAGCGTTCGTCTACAACACGCTGGCGCAAACGTTATACACCTTCTCCTTGGGTGGACTCGCCTACTGGATGCCAACGTTCTACACGCGAGAACATGGTCTATCGTTGAAGTTCGCGACCTTTGTCTTCGGCGCAATCTTGGTCGTTGCAGGGTTTGCGGGGACCATCGTCGGTGGCTACTGGGGTGACCGCCTGTCTCGCCAACGCAGCGACGCACACTTCAGTTTTTCTGGCTGGACCCTGATAGCAGCCCTGCCCTTTTCTGCGCTGGCGATAGCGGCTCCGCAACCCGCCTTGTACTGGGGAAGTCTCTTCGTCACGCTCTTCTTGCTGTTCATTAACACCGGGCCACTCAACGCGGCCATGGTCAACGCACTCGAGCCGGAATTGCGTGAAAAAGCCTATGGCGTTCATACCTTCGCCATCCATGCGCTGGGAGACGCCATTTCACCCATGCTGATTGGAATCGCCTCCGACCGCATCGGACTCAAGTGGCCGATGCTCCTCGTGGCAGCCTATATGTCGCTCGGTGGCGTGGTCCTGCTTCGGGGCCGCTCCGCACTGCGGCGGGATCTCGAGATGCTATCTTCCGGCCATCCATGACTACCCTTCGCCAGGAAACAGAAATCGCCTACGGCATTGCCCTGCGCGCTGCCGAACTCGTTCGCGGATACCATGGGAAAAAGATGGCGGTCGATCGCAAAAGCGAAAATGAACCCGTCACCGAGGCCGATCGGCTCGCGAGCGCTCTCATCGTATCGGCATTGTGTGATGCGTTTCCGGACGATTCAGTCCTGTCTGAAGAATTACCCGACGACGGTTCGCGTCTTGGCCAACGCAGGGTCTGGATGGTCGATCCCATCGACGGCACAAAGGACTTCATTCGCGGCGATCTCGGCTACGCCGTCATGATTGGACTCTGTATCGATGGCCGTCCGCGCATCGGCATCGTCGCCCAGCCGCCAACCCGTATCACGTATGCGGGCTTTATCGACGACAACGAACGCGTCGCCTGGCAACAGGAGGCCGACCAACCCCGGGTTCCGCTCGTGCCGTCGAAGATCTCGGAGACCGGACAGATTCGCCTGGCCGCATCGAAGTCGCACAGGGGTCCCGAAATCGACGCCGTTCGAGCAGCCCTTGGTATCAAGGACGAACTCAACATTGGCGGCGTCGGCATGAAGATGAGTCTCGTCGCGAACGGAACCTGCGACCTGTACGTTTATCCCGGGGACAAAACCAGGCTATGGGATAGCTGCGCGCCCGAGGCCATCCTCACGGCAGCCGGCGGACGCGTGAGCGACCTCGCGGGAAATTTACTTCGCTACGACGAACCCGAGTTGTTCAACAAACGGGGCATC
The DNA here is from genome assembly GCA_034439895.1 of Deltaproteobacteria bacterium. Lineage (GTDB taxonomy): Bacteria > Myxococcota_A > Polyangia > Fen-1088 > Fen-1088 > JAWXBF01. Next base: position 2,783 of record JAWXBF010000304.1, on the reverse strand, counting down.
ATTGCGTCGAACGGGCCGCTACACCCACGCGTCGTCGAGGCGCTTGCGGCAGCGGGCGTTCGCGCTTAGCGGGACGCGGGTTCCAACCGCGCAAGTTGCGCAACGGTTGAATCCCGCGCCAGAACACGTCCCTATTTGTAGCCTGAAACGTACTTCAAGCGATTGGCGGTCTCGCGAATCTTCGGCATGTTGGCCAACAACTCGCCGGTCGTATCCCAGCGACCCTCCACAAGCTGCTGGCGTGGCCCTTCGCCCATCTCTACTGGGTAGCGATTGACTCCGACGTGGACAGCTTTCCCTCTGAGATCCAGTTTCACCGCCACGTTCGGGTCAGCTTCAATGGCCGACTGGATCGCATCGGCAGACACAGCGTCAACCGTCACACATGGAACGCCGAGGCTGACGCAGTTTCCGAAAAAGATCTCGGCAAAACTTTCTCCCACGATGGCCGTGATGCACTTGCCCCATCGCTTGATCGCCTGGGGCGCATGCTCACGCGACGAACCGCATCCAAAGTTCTTGTTTACGAACAGGATGGTGCCGTCAGCAAAGCGGGGGTCGTCGAAGGGGTGAACCTTTCCCTGTTCTTTCAGCTGAAGCCGATCATCCTCGAAAGCGTGATCACCGAGACCATCGAACGTCACGGTACGCAGAAAGCGCGCCGGGATGATGCGATCGGTATCGATGTCGTTTCCGCGCAGTGGCACACCAGGACCAAACAGGGTTTCTCTTCTTGAGTCTTGCATGGCGATTTTCCTTGGATTCGTGAGCAGAAATTCAACTAGGCGATGCCGAACAATCGACGGGCATCGGTGACCTCTCCCTTGATGGCGGCGGCAGCAACCATCGCGGGGCTCATGAGCAAGGTGCGGCCAGTCGGTGATCCCTGGCGGCCCTTGAAGTTACGGTTTGATGACGAAGCACAGACCTGTCGTCCCTGTAGTTTGTCGGGATTCATCGCGAGACACATCGAACAACCCGCTTCGCGGAACTCGAAGCCGGCGGTCGCGAAGATCTTGTCGAGACCGAGAGCGATCATTTCCTCTCGCATCGATTGCGATCCGGGAACGACCAACGCCCGGACATGCGACGCAACCTTCAGGTTTTTGCCCTGGATAAGACGCGCCACTTCTGCGAAGTCAGACAGCCGTCCGTTCGTGCATGAACCGATGAAGGCCACGTCAATCCGAGTACCGTTGATCGGCTGACCCGGCTCGAAGGACATGTATCGGTAGGCCTCGGTCATGGATTCGCGCTCGTCGGCGATCGCATCGACCGCCGCCGGAATCTTGTCCCCAACCGCGAGCGATTGCCCCGGGTGGATCCCCCACGTCACCATGGGTTCGATGTCGGCCGCATCATATCGTACGACATCGTCGAATGCCGCATCCGAATCGCTCTTCATTGAGTCCCAATCGGCGACGGCCTTCGCCCATGCATCTCCAGAAGGCGCAAAAGGTCGGCCCTTCAGGTACTGATAGGTCGTTTGATCGGGATTGACGTAACCACAGCGCGCGCCACCCTCAATGGACATGTTGCAAACGGTCATCCGTTCATCCATCGAAAAATTATCAAACACTTCACCCGCGTACTCGTAGGCGTATCCCACGCCGCCGTTGACGCCAAGTCGGTTGATCACGTAGAGCGCCACATCCTTGGCGTACACGCCGGGACGCAGTTTTCCGTTCACCTCGATGCGACGAACCTTGAGCCTGTTCATCGCCAGCGTTTGTGTCGCCAAAACATCGCGCACCTGCGACGTGCCGATGCCGAACGCGATGGCACCGAATGCGCCGTGAGTCGAAGTGTGTGAATCGCCGCAACAAATCGTCATACCGGGCTGGGTCAACCCCTGCTCGGGTCCAACGACGTGTACGATGCCTTGCTCGCCCTTGTCGGGGGAAAAGAAACGGATGCCATGTCGCCCGACGTTGCCCTCAAGATGAACCATCATCTGCTCGGCAAGGCTGTCTTGCAGTGGGCGCAACTGGCTTGTGGTCGGAACAATGTGATCAACCGTCGCGAACGTTCGAGCCGGAAACGCGACCTTCAGGCCAAGTTCATCAAGCATGCTGAACGCCTGCGGCGAGGTCACTTCGTGAATCAGATGAAGGCCCATGAACAGCTGAACCTGCCCGGAGGGCAAGAGTGCCACCGTGTGGCGTTCAAAAACCTTTTCGTACAGTGATTTTCCCATCGTGTATTTCCGTCAGCGTGTCGTTTGTTTATCGGTCCGGATTTTCGCACCCGCATAGTCCTCCATGCGGCGCGCCAACTCATCAGCAAATTTGCAAAACCCTGCAAGGCCCTCGACGTCGAGATCGCGCCAGATGCGATCAATTGCGAGTTGCCTTCCTTTTCTAAGAAGGACCATGGTTTTTTCGCCCTGCGCAGTCAACGAATATGACCGTCTACGGCCATCGCCATCGCCGACGGCCACGGAGACAAGTCCACGTTCCATCAGATGCCGCAGCGTCTTCGAGATGGCTGCCGGCGAACTCGATCTGCGCTTCGCAAACATGCTCGGCATAAAATGCAGCGTGGCGATTTCCTCGAGCACGCTCCACTGGTGATCGGAGAGACCGACCTCGGCAGCGAGCTGTTCTCGGCGCAAGGTGAAGACATTCGACAGACGCTGCAACGCCGCGATCCCCGTGTGGATGCCGTTCAACCCCACTTCGGGGATAGCCTTTGCGCGGGCAAGCGACTTACTTTGCACAGGACAATAGTTAACCATGGCAAATTAGATTGTCAAGTGCTTCCTTCTGCCGCCCAATCCAGGC
>JAWXBF010000303.1:0-2692 GCA_034439895.1 Deltaproteobacteria bacterium | reverse complement strand
ATCGTGCGCCGGACTCTTAAACTCCTCGCCGTTGTCGGCGTGCAGGTTCGTGCCGTTCACATCGTGGCGGATCGCGATGGCTTCGCTGCGCACCTTGTCGTGGAGCATGAGGGCGAGCAGTCGCTTTCGCACCGCGGCGTTCTTCAAGACTGCTTCACGAACGCACAAAGCCTGATGGGTGAACGTCGTCGATCGTTGGCGATCGCTGACATCGTCCGACGTCGGTGGCTTGGCGGATTCCGCGGCGCCATTGTCGTCGGCGGCATCACCGTTGGAACGACCCGACGGCTGTGACTTGCGCCGGGGAAGACGGTACTCCCGATGCACCCGGCCGTCCGGGTCCATCAGCAGAAACACCGTCGCCCGCGCTTTGGTCGGTTCGGAATAACAGACAGGTGCCGCCGCCTCGATCTGCCGGGCCTTTTCATCCAAGGCGTCGTAACGCGACTGTATCCGCTCGATGCGAACTTCATCACCATCGTCGATCGTTTCGGCGACTTTATCGAGCTTCTTCTGATCCGCGTCGAGCTTCGCCAGCTTCTTCGTGGTCGCGCTGTCGAATTCCTTCGGCAGCGGATCCATCGCGTACAACCGATCCTGAACATCCTGACGCTTAGAGACGATGACCTCCGACCAACCGTCCTCGGTCAACGCCTGCTTCTCGGTCAGCAGTGCGTTGGCTTGGGCATCCAGAAACGCCTGACGTTCGACGAGCACGCGCTCGGCGAACAGGTCCTGGGTGATGGCAGATTCGGGGATGAGACTTCGGTCGAACTGAGCAAGCCCGGCATCGATCCACTCGTGGGCGATGACGTTCTTCACATGCTCGGCGTGCCGCGGACGGCCGTCGAGTTCCTTCCACACGGCAAGTTGACGATCTGAAGGCACCGCAGCGAACGCCTCGGCGGTGCCGGTGTCGATCTCACCGTCGCGGTACGCATTCTTGATCGGCGCCGCCAGCGTCGAAAGCTTCATGCGCTGGCGGACATAACGGTCGGTGACACCGAACTCGGATGCAATCACTTCGGCACCTTTACCATCCTGGCTGGCCAGCTTGGCGAACGCCTCGGCTTCATCCAGCGGGTGCATCGGCTCGCGGCCGAAATTCTCACCCAGGGACAGCGCGTCGGCGGTATCGTCATCCACGTTGCGCAGCACGCAGGGAATCTTCGGGTCGCCGTTGTTGCGATAAATTTCCCGCAACGCCCCTAATCGCCGGTTGCCGGCGATGACCAGATAGTCTTTGGGCTTGCCTTCGCAGGGTCGGACAACCAACGGCTGGAGCAATCCATGTGCGTTGATCAATGCCACAAGTCGGCGATGGGCTTCGCGATCGGGTTTGACCCGGCGCGGGTTACGCTTGCTTGGCAAAAGACGGGACAACGGAACGGACAGTTGCGATTGAGCACTCATGATCGAACTCCTCCCACCGGCGGTGGGTGTTGACGGACGGGGAGCAATCCGCACTTGCGACAATCGCAGGTGTGAACTCCGTGCCGGCCGGCAACGCGTTCGCGGGAGGAGGATGAAGGGGTGGGGACGAACTGTTCTAGAAGCAGCATGGCACAGCATTCGCCGATGCGCAATTGCGGGGCGTGAAAACCGCCGCCCTTAGACTTAGCGCTGGGCGACGTTGGCAGACCTGTCGAATGCCAAACGTAAAGTTGTTTGGTTTCAACGATCGGTCTATTTTCGCGGCAGGCAACAACAATCATTCCTTCTGCGCAAAGGGTGTCACCATGTTAGGTTTTGGAAAGCGACAGCCGCCATTGGTGTTGTGGTCGCATTGGTGCAAACTCATCGAGAACCTGTCCTTTTCGCCGGAAGAGTTCTACGACCGGACCACCGCGGGATTGGTGGCGCGGGAAATCCCCAAGCTCAAGGAACAACGCGTGCGGATTAATGAAGGTGGATTGCTCTCAACCAAACGCCTCTACCTGCGACTCAAACGCGAGCGGATCGTCATCGATATCTGTGCCGCGCCATTTGGCACTGGATTTTTTGTATCGTGGCGACTGCTCGAAGTCCCGTTGCGAATCAATTGGTTTGCCCTGATCGCCATTACTGTTGCCTGCCTTTACGCTGCATGGTTGTTCATGACATCGGGCCAACCATCGTTCGGGCGGTCAAGCAGATTTGACCGGATGGGGCCGCCAGTTAACGTGTGGCAAGTCGCCTATTCGCTCACCGTTTTAACTGCAATGCTGATTGTTATCGCCCTCGTACTACGCAAGTTGATTGCGTTTGCTTTGAGAGACGTTGATGGCGCGATACTGCAAATTCCCCTCATTGGCCCGCTGTACGAGCGGTTCGTTCGGCAGATGACCTACTACCGTGTTGACATTGCGCTCATGTTTCAGCAAGCGGTGCACGCCGCGGTGACTGAGGTTGTTGACCAAATCACCTCGGCGAAGGGACTGCCGCTCTTGACCGCCGATGAACGCAAACCGATCTTCAACGACCTGTATCGTCGGTAACGGTTTGACTGGCCCGGTTTGACGACGAGGCAAGGTGGCTGACGTGTCCATCACGGTCGAAGAACAACTGGCCGAAGCCTATTGCCGGTGGGAGATTCGCGGCCGCGGCTGGCAGATGTGGGACGAGCCGGTTGCACTGGAGCCGGCCTATGAGCATTTCGCACCGCAGGTTGCGAAGTCCGAAGTTGCCGATGATGGTCGCATCTCCACGTTCT
>JAWXBF010000302.1:0-25245 GCA_034439895.1 Deltaproteobacteria bacterium | reverse complement strand
GCTTTACGCGGCCTATCTGCTGCATTAGGGTAATAGAAATCTTGTCCCGCAGCCCATCTTCACGTAGCGGCACCGATAGCGGAACGGACAGCGAACACGTCCGCGCCAAAACCGTTGTCACGAGCATCAGCAAGATCTCGGAACGCGCCCCTGGGAAGGAGGCCTGTTTGGTCGTGATCTACGGTCAGGATCTTGGGCGTAAATACGCCCTCGATACGCCCAACCTGGTGTTGGGTCGCTCTTCCAAGTGCGACGTTCAGATCGATCAAGAATCGGTTTCACGGGCGCATACCAAAATCACGAACACGGGTCGTTCCATGGGGATTCGTGATCTCGGGTCGACCAATGGCACCTACGTCAATGACGAGCTCATCCCGGACGAGCTCACGCTGACCGATGGCGATCTCATCAAGATTGGCCGAACTATTTTCAAGTTCCTGGCGGGCGGCAACATCGAGCGCGCCTACCACGAGGAAATTTATCGTCTGACGACGGTGGATGGTCTCACGCAGATCTTCAACAAGCGATACTTCATGGAGCAACTTGAGCGCGAGATTGCGCGTTCGAGCCGCTATCGCCGAGACATGTCGCTTGTCATGTTCGACATCGATCATTTCAAGAAGATAAACGACACCTTTGGACACCTTGCAGGCGATCACGTCCTGAAACAAAAGTCATCGACGATCAAATCGAAGATCAGGCGGGAGGACATCTTTGCGCGCTACGGCGGTGAAGAATTCGCGATCATCCTGCCCGAGATCGACGGGTATAACGCGCATCAATTCGCTGACAAGATTCGCAAGGTGGTTGAATCGACGGTGTACACCTTCGAGGAGACGAAGATTCCGGTCACGATTTCGATGGGCGTGGCGACCCTCGACGCGGAAACCGCTGATTCGGCGGCGCTCATCAAGCGCGCGGACGAACGGCTTTACGAAGCGAAGCGCGCTGGCCGCAACTGCGTGCGCGGTTAGTACGGCACAACACCAGCCCTGGGCTGGCCACGCCTACAGGAACTCAAGGATTTCGGACATGCTCGGCAGACCCGCGCGCGCACCAACTGTACGACAACAAAGGCCAGCCGCTGAGTTGGCGAAGGGAAGCGATTTTTCGATGCCCCACCCCTGGAGGACGCCATAGGCGAAGGCTCCGCAAAATACGTCCCCGGCGCCGGTGGTGTCGGCGATGAAGACGTCGATCGCCTCTTTTTTCACCAGGGTATCGCCCTCAAGTCCGATGGCACCGGCGTCGCCCTGCGTAATCACGACGCTGCGTGGACCAAGGCGCGCGATCTGGGACAGGCTGCGCTCGATCTTGTCGGAGGGGGCTATCTCGGCCACGAATCGTTCCGAGCCAATGACGTAGTCACTGAGCCGCAAAAGCTCGTCCATCTCACTGTGCAGATGTCTCGCATTCAGGAGCACCGCGATGCCACGTTCGCGTGCTTTCTCTGCGATGGCCACCTGAACGGCAGGCATGTACCCATCGATGCACAGGAGCTGCGCACCATCGAGCAAGTCGCGTGGCAGATCGCGTGGTGCAAGCGGAAGCGTACTGCCGCGTGACGAGAGTATTTTGCGGCGACGCGACAGTTCGTCGATCTGGATGATCGAGACCGGCGACACCGCGCCCGGTTGAATGGACACTTGCTTGCAGTCGACCTCGAACTCTTCGAGTCCGGCAACGATGTATCGACCGAAGTCGTCGTCGCTCAATCGACCGAAATATCGGGTGCGACCACCGAGGGCCGCCATGGTTGCGACGAGGTTCCCCATTGAGCCTCCACCTTGCATGCTGAACATCGAGAGATCGATGACGCGTTCACCGATTCTGGGTGCCACGCAAAGCATGTCGACCGTGGCGTGTCCCACTCCGACCGCGAGACCTCCGGGAACGGGCGTAGGGGTGCGTTTACGCGTTGGTTCGGCGGCGACGCGCGTACCGAGTGGTCGACTCCGTGTTGCGCTGGCCGTGGGACTTTTCGGCTTGCGTGGCACCATGGCGGCAGCTTATCACGGTCTGGGATGCGTCGCGGCTCCGAGCGGTGGCGGTGGAAGGCCGAGGTCCATTCCGGGCGCCTCGGGTTCCACAATTCTTCCGAGCTTCGACTGCAGCGCAATGAACTGCTCGAAAGCCTCGATGGCCTTGCCATGGTGGGCGTAGGCGAAACGTGCTCGACCAAGGTAGTAAAGGGCTTCGGGACGGCGCGCCAGGTACGCGAGATCGTCGGACAGAGGTTTCAAAAGGCCGATGGCGTCCTCATAGAACTCGGCCTTGTAGTGAAGGAAACCAGCGAGGAGTGCGAAGTCGTTCGAGGGTTTATCCCAGAGGGCCGCGGGCCAATCTTCCATGACCTTGTAAGCACCGATGTAGCGTTTCGCCTTCATGAGGGCCTGAACCTCACGGAATTGTTGGTCGAGCGATTGGGCGGCCTCGCCTTTGATTGCCTCTGGCCAGGCGGGGGGCATGAGGTCGCCTTCGGGTGCGAGTGGTATCTCGGGATCGTCGCTCAGGCGCGTAGCGACAAGCGAGAGCAAGTGTCTCGCATGTTCTGTGCTTCGATTGGTGGGCGCCTGCAATGCCTTTCGGATCCAGAACGTCGCCTCGCGGGTTCGTCCAAACGCGAGCAAGCTGCGCGCCAACTTTCCAGCGCCGGTCCCGGGCTCGTCGCCCGCATCGATGTTGCGGGCAAGTCCGAGCAAGCGGGCGTAGGGCCACTGCGGCCCATAAACCCGGGCGAGATATCTGTCATTGCGAGCCGCCCCCATGAGATCACGGGGTGCAGCGAACTCGATGAGGGCGTTGTCGTCGGTGTTGATCGGAGCGCCGGCCGTAAACGCTGCGATCTCGTCCGGTGCCACAAGCAAGCGTGCCACGATATCGTGTGGCGTGTGCCATCCCGCTCGAAGGGCTTCGGCTTTCGCGATGGGATCTTTCATGCGCCGTCCGATCTTTTCCAGGTCGAGAACGATGGGTTTCATCGACGCAATGAGGACCGTGTCGGACGAGAGATCTTCGGCCGAGAAAACCGCGACGTACGGGAACTCGGCGGCAAGGGTTCGGTAGATGGTTTTCACGTTCCATGGCGCCATCTCGTACAACTGGGCCCACTGACAAAAGAGACCATCAGGTTCAAGGCGCGCCGCGATCGCACGGAAGTATTCGCGGGTGAACAAGTTCGAGACGCCCGTGATCCACGGGTTCGAGGGCTGGCTCACGATCACGTCGAAACGATCAGATCGTTGCGAAAGAAAATTTCGACCGTCACCCACGCGTGCCGTTACCCTGCGATTTTCGAGCGGCCGGTGGTTGACGTGATCAAAGAAGTGCGAGGCGCGGTAGATGGCGGGTTCAAGCTCGACCACTTCAAGTGTGCCAATCGGGCCTTGGGTCATCGCGCCTGTCGTTACACCCGAGCCAAAGCCGATCAGGGCCGAACGGGGCGGCTTGTCACCGGGATAGAGGAACAACGGGATCATTCCCACTGAAACCTGGGTTGGCATGTCGGCGTCGCTCGACGCATCGACCTTGCCGTTGTTCTTCATGGAATAGGTTTTTCCCCAGCGATCGACCGATACCGTCGTCGCAATACCGTCCTCGTAGAATTCGAGGATGGGCGACTTCCATTCTTTGCCCGCTTGCCTTCGTTGCACAAAGTCCTTCGCAATCGAGGCACGAAAAAATCCGATCGAAAACGAGGTGAGGTTCCAGCGTGGCAATAGCAGTCCGACGAGCGCGAGGCCGACCGCACATCCGACGCCAATGGCCCTGCTGCGACGACTGGGCTTTGGATCAATGACAAAGAGCGCTGCGGCGAGCGCAAGTCCGGCAACCACCGACACGTAGATGCCGCGTTGCAATCCCAGCGACGGCAGGATGACGAAGCCAGCCGCGAAGGATCCGGTAATGGCGCCAAGCGTGTTGAGCGCGTAGGTCGAGCCGACGTCTCGGCCGACATTGTCGAGGGTGCCCATTGCGATGCGCATGGTGAGCGGGAAGATGGCGCCCATGAGTAGTGTTGCGGGGAGAATCGCAACGCAGGCAAGGATGAACTGACAAAACAAAATGGCGCTGACACCGAAATCGGTCGCCGACAAGAGCCAGGTGAACACGTACGGCAGGTCATCGATGATGAGGTAGGAGAATCCGACCGCAAACGCGATCCCGAGATGCGTGATCCCCAGCCATCGAACTGGGTTGGCGGTCCGATCGGCGCGGGCTCCGAGGACAGCGGCGCCGCCACCAAGACCCACGAGGAATGCCAGCAAGATGAGGGTGAAGGAATAGACCGATGATCCAATCACCACGGCGAGTGCGCGCGTCCAGAGAACTTGCAAGGTCATTGCGGTGGCGCCCGATAACGCGAATCCGAACAGGACGACGTTCCTCGCACGCCGCGTGATGGCAGGCGGAGCAGGCACAACCGACGAGGCTTGTATTTCTCCGAGGGCGACAGCCTGACTCAGCATTTCGTCGAGATCGGCCGCTACAGGTTGGCGCATCGACCATCGGTGCGCAATCCAGGCGGCTACTGCCAGGGTGAAGTTGAAGGTCGCTGCAATACGATTGGTGGTACTGATGCCAAAGTCGGGCAAGAAGATGAACCCGGCGAGAAATGATCCGCCGCAGGCTCCAAGCACGTTGACTGCATACAGCCGCCCAAGATTGCCTCCCACCCGCTGCAGCTCCGAGGGTCGAGACACAAAGTGGCGGGCGAGGATAGGCAGCGTCGCGCCCATCAAGGTGGTTGGCAGCAACAGCAAAAGGGCCGATGCGGCGAAGCGAAAAATCGACAGCAGCGAGTAGCTGTCGCCAAACGTAGCCCACAACCAGTGGTTGAGGGGTTCGTAGTGCGATATGGCCCAAGGGACGAGCAGGGCGTACAGGCCAATGATGCATTCCGCACCGGCGTAGAACAGCACGGGGCGACGCAGCCGATCCGCAAAACGGCCGGCCAGGTACGAACCCAGTCCAAGTCCGCCCATGAAGGTCGCGAGCACCGTCGAGACCGCGAGGGTGGTCGACCCGAAAACCAGGGTCAACATGCGCGTCCAGAGCAACTCGAATATGAGACCCGACGCGCCCGACAGGAAAAAACAGATCAGGATGAGGGGACGCATCGATGGCTTGGGCCAGGGGTTGGTTCTCTTGCTATCATATTTTCGAATGCCGATGCCGACCGAAATCGTGGGGCTCTTGCGGAAGAACATCACCTTTCGTTGGCCCGACGGACACGAATCGATCATTCCTGCGCGCACGTTGCGACTCAAGTGTCGATGCGCTCAGTGTGTCGAGGAATGGTCGGGCAAGCCGCTCGTGGAGCCCTCTCAGATTCCGGATCATCTGCGCGCGAAGGGGATTCAGCTCGTCGGTCAGTACGGAATGTCCATCGAATGGAGCGAGTCCCCGTGTGCGAATATCTATAATTTTCGCGATCTGCGCGCGATGTGTCCGTGCGACGCGTGCAATGCTCTGCGCGAACAGGGCGTCACCCCGGGATCAACCTAAACCACTGGTTGGTCAGACCGGCAGCGGTCGCTTCTTGGGGCTTGAATGGCCGTCGCGTGCCGGGGCAGACGGTTTTTCCTTGGACCATTGCCGTTTCGGGAAGGGCGCCTTGCCAAACTTCGGCTTGTCGAAGCGTGACTTCGGCTGGGACGCTGCTGCCGCTTCGTTTTTCTCGGCCATTGGTTTGGCGAGTCCGGGCTTGAAAAGATCCGTCTTCGGATGAGCGGGCTTTGCGTGCGCGGGTTTGGGATGAGCGGGCTTTGCGTGCGCGGGTTTGGCGTGAAGCGGTGTCTTGTGCGGCGTTTCGGCAGGAGGTCGTTGCTCACGGGGCGCTCGCTCACGAGAAGGCGCGGCGTCACGGGGCGCTCGCTCACGAGAAGGCGCGGCGTCACGGGGCGCTCGCTCACGAGAAGGCGCGGCGTCGCGGGGCGCTCGCTCACGAGAAGGCGCGGCGTCCGGTTCACGATGTGAATGCGTTTGGCTGACGAAGTCATCCGCGCGGCCCGTGCCGATGCGAACGAAAAGCATGCGTGGGTTTTCGGGATCGACCTTCGCGGACGCCGCCTCGAAGGCACCGGCGGCGCGGGGGGCGATCTCAAACACGGAGGACGTTTTGCCAATGCGGATGGCACCGATCTCGTTCTTGGTGATGCCACCACGATCGCAGATCGTTGGCAGCAACCAGCGCGCCTCGACCCGCTGTTCGTGACCCGCGCTGACACGGAATACCACCGCACTCTGGAACTGCTCCCGCGTGACGGCGGGGCGCGGCTTGTCCTGCGAAACGACGACCGGTGTGATGGCGTAACCCGTCGGCATGCGCGACATCTCACGGCCAAGCAGCATGGTGAGAATATCGTTGTCGCTCATCTCGGTGCGCAGCCGTTCAAGTAACTCGGTTGGTAGCGTTGCGGCCTTCGGTGCCTTCGGTGCCTTCGCCGGCTTCGTCGTTTCCTCGGTCGGCACGGTCTGTGCGGCGTGAACCTTCATCAGGTCGTCGAAGATCAGGCTTTCGAGATGGCGGCGCACGTCCTTCTGCTCCGGTGCGGACTTCCATTCGGCCTTCACGCCCAACATGTGCAACATGCGTTCGGCCTTGCGGCGCTCGCGCTGTTCCGCAATGACAAAGCTAGTCCCTTTTCGACCCGCACGCCCGGTGCGTCCGCTGCGGTGAGCGAGTGAATCTTCGTTGTCCGGAAGGTCGCCATGGATGACCCGATCCACGTCCGGCAGATCCAGACCGCGTGCTGCCACGTCGGTTGCAACCATGACCTGCACGTCGCCATTTCGGAGCGCTGCAAGTGCACGATCGCGTTCGTTCTGCGCGCGATCGCCTGCAATTGCCGACGCGCGAATGCCCATGCGGGTCAGGTGTTCATGCAACTCGGCCACGCGATCGCGGGTTCGACAGAAGACGATGGCGCGACTTTGGGTTCCGCCGCACAGGATGATGTTGATGACCGCGCCGAGCCTGTCGCCTGTGTGAACCGCCATCGGCTCGAAGGTGATGTCTTCGTGCTTGCGAGAATCGCCCTTGCCGCGTGCGTCCACGCGTGCGGCGTTCTTTTGATATTTGGAAGCGATGCGTGCGATGGCCGCCGGAATCGTTGCGGAAAACAACAACGTGCGGCGTTCGGCTGGCGCGTGACCCAAAAGGTATTCGAGATCTTCTTGAAAGCCGAGGTCGAGCATTTCGTCAGCCTCGTCGAGCACGAGGGTTGCCACGCCTGCAAGGTTCAGCACGCCGCGCTTGTGCAGATCGAGGAGTCGCCCGGGCGTTCCCACCACGACGTCGACCTTCGCTCGCAACGCGCGCAGATCCCCGACCACCGAGGTACCACCCGTGCACGTCGCAATCTTGACCTTGGCCGGTCGCAACAACCACTCAAGTTCGCGTCCGACCTGGTTGGCCAACTCACGCGTCGGGGCAACGACCAGCGCCCTCGGCGCGCCCTGAACTCGGGGAACCTTGCTGTCTTCTTCAGGGGCAAGGAGGTTGTCGGCGATCAAGACACCGAATGCGAGGGTCTTGCCGGAACCGGTGCGCGACGAGACCAGCAGATCTCGACCCGCGTGCTCGGGTGCGACCACCAAGGATTGCACCTGTGTTGCTTCGGAAAACCCTTTTTGGGCGATGGCCCCCGCGACAAGCGGGTGCAGGGGCAACTCTTCGAACAATGCCATGAAGGGGCCCCGTGTACCACGGAAGGTGGGCAAAGGCCCGGAAAAGGTTCACAGACGGGGCGCGTTACGCCCCCTTTGCCCGGACTTTTTCCATCAATTTCTTGGTTTTCAGAATGCCTTCTCGCTCGGGCAACTTGTCGCCTTCGTATTCAATTCCAACGTAGCCGTGGTACCCGGCGGCAGCGACGATCTTCATCATGCGCGAGTAGTCGGTGTGGATCTCGTTGCCCTTGGCGTCGAAATCGTGGGTCTTGGCGCTCACCCCGCGGGCAAAGGGCATCAGCTCCTCGACGCCCTTGTAGCGATCGTAGGTCTCGGTATCGTTGATTTTGAAGTTGCCGAAGTCGGGCAGGGTTCCCGTGCGGGGATGTCCCGCTGTCTTGATCACCTGGGCCAACCATGCACCGTTCGAAGACAGCCCGCCGTGATTTTCAACGATGATGTTGATGCCAAAGGGATCCGCGTACTCGGACAGTTTGCGCAAACCTTCGGCGGCAAGTTTGACCTGTTCGTCATACGAACCGTCGCTGTGGGCGTTGACCCGGATCGAATGGCATCCAAGGTAGGCGGCAGCCTCGACCCACTTTTTGTGGTTCTCGACCGCAGTCGCCCGTTTGGCCTTGTCCGCATCGCCGAGAGCGCCTTCGCCATCGATCATGATGAGTACGCTCCATACGCCTTCTCCGGCGGCGCGCGTCTTCATCTCGGCGAGGTACTTCTTGTCCCTGGCCTTGTCGGCAAAGAACTGGTTCACGTATTCGACGCCATCGATGCCAAAGGCATTGGCGGTCTTGGCAAAGTCGAGGTTGTCGAGCTGTCCTCCTTTGAGTTCTCGATGCAAGGACCACTGCGCAAGCGAAATCTTGAAGGGCAGGGGTCCTTCTTTGCGGGCCTTCGGGCCGGCACTCCTGGCCTCGTGCGGCAATGCTGACAGGGAGAGTGCCGCGGTGGCGCCGGCAGAGCTTGCCAGCATGTTTCTTCGGTTGATGAGAGGTCGTTGGGTCGATGTCATGGCGCCATATTGGCCCACCCCGCCCCGCGCAGGCAATTGATGTGTGTTATCCTTGTCAGTTCATTTCATGCGCTACGGCATTGTTTCTGACACCCACGCCAACATCGAAGCGTTGGAGGCGGTCTTCAAGGACCTGGAAAGCCAGTCTATTGATCGCTACGTCTGCCTGGGCGATACCGTCGGATACGGCGCCAGTCCCAACCAGACCTGCGATCTGATGCGCTCGAAGGTGGCCTTTGCGATTCTCGGGAACCACGACGCAGCGGTCGCCGGCCGGATGGATTATTCGTACTACTACTTTGCGGCGCGACACGCCCTCGACAAACACGCGCACGAGCTGCGACCCGAGAACCTGGCTTGGCTCAAGACCTTGCCCTACGAGGTTCGCGAGAACGACGTTCACTTTTGCCACGGCTCGCCGCTGAACATCGAGGAGTTCGACTACATTTTTGCCCGTGATCAGGCCGCCGAGTGTATGCGCATCTGGGACACGATGCCGTCGCTCACGGTCATCGGTCACTCTCACCTCTGCAAGTCATTCGCCCTCAATCCGCAGCACGATCGGATGAGCGCTCAAGAAGTTGTGGCGCAATCCTTCGAGTTGCGTCCCGGCTGGAAATATATCATCAGCGTCGGGTCGGTCGGTCAGCCGCGCGACTTCGATCCGCGCGCGAGTTACGTTATCTACGACACGCAGACCCGCCGCTTTGATTTCCGCCGCGTCGAGTACGACGTGAAGCAATCGGCAGGAAAGATTCTCGCGACCGATCTCGAACCGAACTTCGGTACGCGCCTGTTCCTCGGGATCTAACCGTTCACGTCGGTCCCGGTTGCGCGTTCCAGTTGCGCTGCCGCCATGTTGAAGTCGTGGATGGCCTGCAGATACAACACGCGCATCGAGAAGTAACGGGTTAACGCATCCGAGACTTCCTTGATGTCTCCCAGGCCGAGCTGCATCTTCTGCATGATCGACGAGATCCAACGCTTTGCGAGCTTTTCGCCCTTGCCAACCACGACGACGCGTTCGCGTGCCTCATTGAGTTCAGTGTGCGCCTTTTCCACCTCAAAATTGACGCCAGCCATTGCGTCCAGGCGCTGAAACTCGGCCTGTTCTGCCGCTGCACGCATGCGGTCGGCACGCGCGCTGGATACGCCGAAATCGAGCGGAACCCGCAACGCAGCGGCAAGGCCCACCGCACGGGTGTTGAAGGGATCGTTGGCAAACGCGCTCGGTGGATTGTCAACCGAGCTCGCATAGGCGTGGCGGGCGGTTCCGATGAGCACGAGATCGGGCATCATTTTGTTCCACTCGAATTGCGCCAGATGATCGCGGGCTTTGACAAGGTAATTCAGCGCGCGAATTTCGGGTCGGGACATTTGCGCCTGTTCCGAAAAGAAGCGCAGTCCCTGTTCCTTCACCGCGTCGAGAGAGAGCGGTTCCTTGTCGATTTGAATGTCGCGTGGCCCGCTGATACCGATCAACGCTCGCAGCCCGGACAACGCGATGGCTTGCCCCTTTTTTGCCTCAAGCATTTTCGTTTCGAGTTCAGCGCGAACCGTTTGAAGGCGCAGCTTGTCGGTAATCGACATGTTGCCGTTGCCTTCATCGAGATCTTGTTGCACGAGCGTTTCCGCCTCATCGACGTATCCGTTGGCCTCTTCGAGAGTCGCCAGGATCTCGCGCATCAACTTGTAACCGTAATACGCTCGTTTCACGTTGAGCGCGAGCACATCCTTGACGGCGGCTTCACCGGAGCGCGATGCCTCTATGCCTGCCCGTGCCGCGGAGATACCCGAGTCGATCTTCCCAAAGGTATAAACCGGCTGGGTCAGGGTGATTTCGTTGCGGGTGAAGATGCCCGAGAAGCCAATGTTGACCTCGGGATTGCCGGTGTTGAGGCAAGCCTGGTTCCACTCCTCGGAGGTCACATCGCCCGGCCTCGGCAGGGGATTGCTGCACTGAATGGAAGGAGAGGGCGCCACGATCGATCGAAACTCGCCGGTGGGCAGCCAGCTGCGTTTTGCCTCGGAAAGCTGCGCCTCGACCTGCTTCGTGCCCTTGGCGCTCGCCATCACCCCGGGGTTGTATTGGGTCGCAAGCTTCAGCAGGCTTTCCAGATCGTAGATTTCCGCCTGCGCAAAACGTGTTCCGAACACCGGCAGCATCACGCTGAGCCCAAAGGCTATCCACGACCGCGTCCTCCGAAGTTGTTGCGTGTTTTTCATGTGTTCCCGACTTGCGCCATCGTACCCTGTTTGACCCACACAAAGGAGCGTGGTAGCTCAGAAAAATGTCCGATGGCGCATCGTCCTCTGTCGTGCCCGTGGCGTCTGGGACGCCGACGGCGTCGCGGGTTGAAGCGGTACACATTGTCCTTCCCGGATTGACCAATGCACTTGGCAGCATTTTCGGCGGGATTCTGATGCAGTGGATCGACATTGCCGGAGCGATTGCCGGTGCCCGCCATGCGCTCGGTCCGGTCGTGACGGCCTCGGTCGACCGCATCCACTTCTTGCGCCCCGTGAAACTGGGGGACGTGGTGATCGTGCAGGCCCAGGTCAACCATGCGGCCCGAACCTCGATGGAGGTGGGCGTGCGCGTGTTCTCGGAAGACCAGCGGACGCGGGAACAACACCAGGCCACACGGGCCTACCTTACGTTTGTTGCGATTGACGAGTTGGGCAAGCCGCGCCCCATTCGACCGCTCGTGATCGAGACTGCGGACGATGAACGGCGTTTTGCCAAGGCGGCCAAGCGGCGTTCGGATCGTCTGGCAGAGCGCAACGAAATGGGTATTAAAACGTGACACAGTCATGGTTCTCAGAGCCACAGGTGGCTGTCCGTGTGGACGCATCGGCTCCCGAGATCATTCACGTGACTGGCAACGATCGGGTGGCTTTCTTGCACCGCATGTTGACCAACAACGTAGAATCGATCGCGGTTGGCCGCGGGTGTTCGGCGATGCTTTTGACTGCCAAGGGACAGGTGGTGGCCTTGATGCAGGTTCTTGTCGAGGCGAAAACCGTTGGCTTGTTGGTGCCGGGTGGAACGGGGGAGGCCGTCCTCACCGCACTCGCGCATTTTGCGGTGATGGATGACGTGACCTTCGAGCTCGAGTGCGCGACGACGCTTGCCATCATGGGACCGCGGGCCGTCGATGCGTTCGCCGCCGCCGGCGCCACTTTCCCGCCCGAATTCGCCGAGTCACAGCCACTGTCGCATCTGCGCGCGGATGGCGTTTGGTACATCAAAACGCAGGCCTTCGGCACCACCGGCGTTTGGGCCATTGGGGCGTCCGACGCGGTTGCAACCTTGTCCACCAAACTCGACCTTGCCGGGGTGCCGATGCTGCCCGCGGCCGAAGGCGAGGCAGCGCGAATTGCGGCCCAGGAACCACGCCACGGTTTCGAGTATTGCAGCGAGATCGCCGGGGAACGCTTTCCCATGGAAGTTGGCCTCGAAGGGGCGATTGACTACGGCAAGGGTTGTTATCCCGGCCAAGAACCGATCGTCCGCATTCGCGACCGGGGCAAGGTGAACTGGCGCCTCGGACGTCTGCGTTTTTCCGCCGGAGCGGCTTTGCTGGCCCCTGGGGCCGTTTTGTCCACCTCTGAACGGGAAGCGGCGGGTCGAGTGACAAGCTCGGCCATGTGGCAAGGTGCGGCGGGCGCATCGCCGTATCCCATTGCACTCGCGCTATTGCATGCCAGTGTTGCCGACGGGGCCTCCGTCAACGTGGCCTCCGACGGTGGCAACGTGACCGCACAAGTCCTTGCGCCGGGCGATCCCGCTTGACAAGCGGGCCGTTGCCACGGATTCAATAGGCCAACCGCTGACCGAAAACCAAAAGGAACCTGCTCGATGGGAAAACACGACAACCGCCGCTCGCCAAAAATGAAACAGCGAGCCGCTCAGAAGAAGCTCAAGGCTCGCATCGCTCGCAAGAAGACCGCGGGCAAGAAGGCGAGCGGTTCGAGCAAAGCTTGACCGTGGAATCGGCCGGCCAGGGAGCCTCAGGGGCTTCAACGGCACCCCGTGCCCCGGCCGGCGCGACCCCAGAACCGGGTGCTGCGCCGACCGCACTCATGCGGCAGTACCTTGAGATCAAGGACGCCAATCCCGATGCGGTTCTGTTCTTTCGCCTCGGCGATTTCTACGAGATGTTCTACGAGGATGCGATCCTCGTTTCGCGATTGCTCGGCATCACGCTCACATCGCGAGACAAGAACCGTGGCCCCGAAGGATCGGTTCCGATGTGCGGGGTGCCCCACCACGCGGTGAGGTCGTATCTCGCACGCATGACCGAGCTTGGCTACCGGGTCGCGCTGTGCGAGCAGCTTGAAGATCCGAAGTTGGTCAAGGGCATCGTCAAGCGTGGTGTGGTACGAATCGTCACGCCGGGCGTGATCCTCGATGAGGAGAACCTCGATCCCCGGGCACCCAACTTCGTGGCGGCCATCGCAGGAGAAGCCCGCACTGGATTCGGCCTCGCCTTCATCGACGTGACCACCGCGGACTTCCGCGCGACGATTGCCCCGACGCGTGAAGCCCTCATGGACGAGCTCGCCCGCGCGGACGTGCGCGAACTGGTTTTACCGCGCGGCGAAGATAGCCTGACTGCGCACATCAAGCGCATCTATCCCCGGATGGCGATTTCACGGTTATCGGTCGAAGATTCCGAGATCGCGGACCCCCTTGCCGAGCTGTCGGATTTTCTTTCGGAGCAAACGCAACGTGCTGCGTTCGAGCGCAATCCAGAGTTGACCCTCGCGTCGGCGCGTGTGTTGCGATACGTCCGCGGCACCCAGCTGGCTTCTCCGTTGCCGGTGCATCGCCTCGAGCTTTTTCTGCGCGATGATTACCTTGTCATCGACGAGCAGGCGCGTGCCCACCTTGAGCTTACCGAGACCATGTTGGGAGCGAGGCGCGACGGTGCGTTGTTGTCGGTGCTGGATGCGACCGCCACCGCCATGGGTGGGCGTTTGTTTCGGCGCTGGCTTTTGTTTCCGCTGCGCGACGTGGCCGCGATTCGACGTCGACAGGACGCGGTGGCAGCCCTGGTCGACAACCAATCGGTGCGCGACGAGGTGCGGCGCACGCTGGGCGAGCTTGGCGATCTCGAGCGTTTGACGGGCCGAGCGCGGCTTGGCGTTGCAACGCCGCGCGATCTGGTCGCCATCGGTCGATCGCTTTCGGTATTGCCCGATTTGCAACACACCCTCTCGGGCCTTTCTGCGGATCTGTCGGGCGAACATCCAGGCGATGCGGGTCTGCTGCGGCTTGGGAACGCGGAACAACTGGAGCAGCCGCTGGCCGATGAGCTGGTGCGATCGTTTGCGGACGACGCGGGCAACACCACGAAGGACGGTGGGTACATCCGCGACGGTGTCTCGGCGGATCTCGACGAGCTGCGTGCCATTGCGGCCGGTGGTCGCGATGGGATTTCTGCCATCGAGACCCGCGAACGCGCGCGCACCGGAATCCCGTCGCTCAAGGTCAAGTTCAACAACGTCTTTGGTTACTACATCGAGATCACGCGGTCGCATCTGGCCAACGTGCCTGAAGACTATCGACGCAAACAAACGGTCGCCAACGCGGAACGATTCGTCACCCCGGAGCTCGGCGAGTACGAGGAGAAGATTCGAAACGCCGACGATCGCCGTGTTGCGCTTGAGCTGGAGGTGTTCCATCGACTGCGCGATGCGGTCGCAACCCGCGCGACCGCGCTTTTGCAGCTCGCGGGGCGTGTTGCCGCCGTGGATGTGTTGGCGGCGATGGCGGAGAAGGCGCATCGCAACGGCTATGTGCGCCCCGAGATCGATGATTCCCGCATCATCGAACTAGAGGATTCGCGCCATCCCGTCGTCGAATCGCTGTCGGCAGCGGGCGGCTTCGTTCCGAACGATGTGAAGCTCGATGCCGACGCTGAACAATTGCTGCTGGTAACGGGCCCCAACATGGCTGGCAAGAGCACGCTGATTCGCCAGGTCGCGCTCGCGGTGGTGATGGCGCAGATGGGTGGTTTCGTTCCGGCGCGGCGCGCGCGCATTGGTCTTTGCGATCGCATCTTTACCCGGGTGGGAGCGGGCGACAATCTCGCGCGCGGTGAATCCACCTTTCTTGTCGAGATGCGCGAAACGGCGCACATCCTGCGGCATGCGACGCCGCGCAGTTTAATTGTGCTCGACGAAATCGGACGCGGCACCTCGACGTACGACGGTGTTTCGATTGCCTGGGCTGTTGCTGAACACGTTCACGATGAAGTTCGAGCCCGCGCGCTTTTTGCCACGCACTACCATGAGCTTTGCGCACTCGGCGAAACCCACCCCCGTGTGCGGAACGTCAGCGTGGCGGCCCGGGAATGGAAGGGTGAAGTGGTGTTCCTGC
The DNA here is from genome assembly GCA_034439895.1 of Deltaproteobacteria bacterium. Classification (GTDB taxonomy): domain Bacteria; phylum Myxococcota_A; class Polyangia; order Fen-1088; family Fen-1088; genus JAWXBF01. Next base: position 10,153 of record JAWXBF010000302.1, on the reverse strand, counting down.
GCAAGCTCACCGCCGGCGGAGCCTCACGTTCGTTCGGTGTCGAAGTCGCCAGACTGGCCGGATTGCCCGATGTCGTGATTGCCCGCGCACAGCAAATTCTGCGCGGACTCGAAACCCTCGGGCCCGCAACGGGGCCGGCGCCGGTGGCTCCGGCTGCAAAGCCTCGCGCACAGCTCGGCCTATTCGAGACGCGTTTGCCTGACCCACCGAATCATCCGTTGCCGGCCCATCCGGAACTATCGAACGAGGTCCTTTGTGCGCTGGTTGAGACCTTGCTCAAGGTCGATCCCGACACGCTGTCCCCGCGCGATGCCTGGGCGAAGTTGGATGAAATACGAAAGAAGTTGACGTAGTCGACCCTTTCGCCCCCAGAATTGGGCGTGAAGTTCTGTAGTGCCTTCGCCTTTGGCGTCCTGGTGTTTGGGCTGCTCTCAATTCGGGAAGCAGTGGCCGAGCATAAAACCAAGGTCCATCGCGCACCGAGTGCGAGCAGGATCGCTCGACCGGTCACGTCGACAAGACGGGGGGGATACGCGTCGAGGCCCAAGCCGAGGCGGAAGTGGGCTCCGGTCGAGTTGTTCCACGTGAATCGCCGCGAAAAAATGCTGATGCGCCTCGCCGACGATCGAGGCCGACCGGTCCGCACCTTGCCAAATCAGGCCTCCCGATTTTTGCGCTGCCACCACACCAACAAGCAGCATCGAATGGATCCGCGGTTGCTGCGTCTAATCTACGAAACGGGGCGCCATTTTGAGGGCCGTCGCATCGAGGTCATCTCGGGCTACCGGCACCCCACCGTGGCGAAGAACCCCAAGACGCCACATAAAGAAGGACTGGCTTGTGATTTCCGTGTCGTTGGCATCAAGAACGCCGAACTCCGCGATTTTCTGCGCAAGGAATTCAAGGCGGTTGGCGTCGGCTACTACCCCAACTCGGGCTTTGTGCACCTCGACGTTCGCAAAGAAAAATCAGCCTTTTGGATCGACTATTCGGGCCCGAAGGAAAACGCGATCTACTCGGAGGACCCCAACGGCGATCTGCGCACCGGCCGGGCCGATGGGTATAAACCGACCAAGGTTGATCCTGCCTGGGCAGGCGAGCCCAAGGATGAAGAAGGCGGCCCAGATCCTGAATCCGCAGCGGCGATCGCGCCGACCGACCCGTGAATCTGCTTTGCGCTCTCGTGTATGCTTGGAGCCCGTCCGCTCCGATGTTAGTTATTACCCCTGTTTCAATGCTGGGAGGCCCCGATGACGATGCTGTTCGCCAACCGTAGATGGATCTCGTTCCTTGTAGTTGGTCTTTTCCTCGTGATGGCGGGCCCAGCGGGTGCTGCCAAGAAAAAGGCTGGGAAAAAAAGTGTACCGGTGGCCAAGGGTCCGCCGCCCGCCAATGCGCAGGCCATCGCCACGCTAAAGGGCGAGTTCAAGTGGGGAATGAAGCTGGAAGAGGTCAGCAAGATCATCGAGAAGCGTCTCGCCGCTGGCTACGAGACCAAGCTGAAGGAATCGGCCAACGACCCCACCCGACAGGACCGCGTCCGCAAGATGATGCGCGCCGAGATCAAGGACATCACCAAGAATTACGTCGAGTTCACCGGCAAATCGACTGGCTACGATGTTTCCATCGTCGACCAGGAATTCGTTCACCGCGCAGGCGAATCGATGCTGCAGGCCAAAGAAGAAACGTCGACCCGCTACTTATTTTTCCTGAACGGTGGCCTTTACAAGATGTTCATCGCCTTCACCAAGGAGCGCGTAGCCGACAAGTCCTTCGAGGAGTTCGGCGAGATCATGCAGACTCAGTTTGGCAAGGCGCGTGAGGTCGAGGTGGAATTCACCCGCAAGGGCGAAACCCGCAAGGCACTCGATTATTACGAATGGCGAACCGCCGGCGATGGCTTGAAATTGGTCGATCGTTCTGGCTTCTACGGCGTCTACTGCCTGGTCGTCTTCAACCAGGCGGACGAGGCAACACTTGCTGAGGCCCATGCCAAGCGCCGTCGGGGTGGCAACTCGCAGGATTCGCTTGTGGAAGCGGTCTTGAACTCAAAGGGCAATGGGTCGGATGCGAACGAGAACATCATCGACCAGCTCACCGGAGAGACCTTCAAGAAGCCCGGCGAGGCTCCTCCGGCCGACGTGACGGTTCCGAGCCCGGGGCCCCGTCCCTCGGCGGCCGCCGTCAACGCAGCGGGCCGCAGCGCGCGTGCTTCGGATGGCACCACCGCCGCCCCGGTCAAGCCCGCAAGCAAGGCCAACCCCTCCGGTCTTGAGCTTTAGCGCGGTCCGGGCGGGATTGGTCGGCGCTGACGCGTCGTGGCCCTTGACATGGCCAGCCAGCTCGCCCATATTCGCGTCCCTCCAGTACCATGGCGAATATCAAGTCAGCCGAAAAGGCAAACCGTCAGCGCATCCGTAGAACTGCTCGCAACCGCGCCCAAAAGGGTACGATGCGAAAGGCGATCAAAGAAGTCCGCGCTGCCGTGACGGCCGCTGCTTCCAATGACGTCAAGAAGGCATTGCCCGAAGCGATCAAGTTGATCGCCCGTGCAGGCCGCAAGGGCCTCATCAAGCGCAACACGGCCTCTCGGCTGGTTTCGCGTTTGACGGTCGCGTCCAACGCCGTTTCCGGCAAGTAGTCGTCCGCTCAACGCGGTCAGGCGGCGCAGGCTTCGGCCAGCGTCTGTACGAGACGGGTTGTAATCACCTGCGGTTTAATCCGTGATGATTTAAGCGACCGGTCGGCCTCGTAGAGTTGTCCGATCGCGGCCATCAGTGTTCTTTGGCTGATTCTCCGCGCTGCGCTGAGAATATCGTCGACAGCAAACGGTGGCACGCCCAGTTGTCCTGCGAGTCCTGGGCCGCTCATGCCAGACCGAACCAGTTCGCGCGCTCGCCAGATGCTTCGCATTTGTCGGGCAGCCGCACCAACGAGCAGCAACGACACCGTGGTCGCGGGGCTCGTTCCCGCACTGAACATGCTGCCTACCAGTTGGAGCGCCTTGTCCCGTTTGCCCTCGGTGATCGCACGAACGATCTCGAAGACCTGATGTTCACGACTGTCCGGGATGAGGGCTTCCACGTCGGCGCGGGTGACATGGACCTTTCCCGGTGATTTCGGATCCATCGCATAGGTTGCGAGTTGTTCGATGGCCTGAGAAATGCGGCCGAGATCGGGACCTGCTGCCTGGCCGAGCGCGCGTGCGGCCTCTCCATCGAATCGATAACCGCGTCGGGCGGCATTGTTCGCTATCCAGGACTCAAGCTCACGATCGCGCAGGCGGCCGAACTCGTGCAGGAATCCCAGCTTTTTCAGGGCGGCAAACGTTTTGAGGCGGCCATCGACCTTTTCGTCCTTGTCGCAAAGCAGGACCAGAACAGAGCCTGGGTTCGGATCCTCGGCGTAGAGACGCAGCGGATCAAGATCTGCGGCTTTCAGCAGGTCGATGCCTCGTGCCACCACAAAACGTTTGCCACCGAGGAGGGTAACGGTTCGAGCAGAAGCGAGCGCGGTCAACATTCCGCTCTCTTTCAAATCGAAGACGTCGTAGTTGAGGCCCTCGATGCCGCCAGTTTCGCCACCGAGAACCGCGGCGCGCAAGGTGCGAAGACAGTCTGTAACCAGGAAGGACTCGGCACCGGTCAACAAGTAGATCGGATCGATCGTACCGTTGGCGATGTCATCGAAGACGTTGCCGCTGCGTTTTTTCGGTGTAGACGACCCCGGCTTTTCTGGGTCCTTTTTCTTGCTGTCGACAGCGCGTGCCACGGGGTGGTTTTACCGTGTGCCGTGAAATTTGGGTACTGTTGCGAACGTGCCTCGCAAAACGACCACCGGAAAAACACGGCCCACGCCGCCGTCGCCCGACAGGGGGTTTTCTCGCCGCCTGTTGAGCTGGTACGATCGCGGTCACCGAGACCTGCCGTGGCGCGGACAGCCGACCCCGTACGCGGTGCTGGTGTCCGAATTGATGTTGCAGCAAACGCAGGTGGTAACGGTGATTCCTTACTTCAAGGCGTTCATGCAGAAGTTTCCCACCGTCGAAGCCCTTGCAACGGCGCCGGAGGAATCGGTGATGCACGCGTGGGCGGGTCTTGGCTATTACGCGCGCGCGCGCAATCTTCAGGGTGCGGCGCGGGTTTCGATGGAACGTCATGGCGGGCAGCTTCCTTGCACCCTGGCGGAACTGCGAGCCTTGCCCGGCGTTGGCGACTACACAGCCAGCGCTGTCGGTGCCATCGCATTCGGAATCAAAACCTTCGCGCTCGACGGCAATGCCATTCGCGTGATCGCGCGGGTCTTCGAGGAAAGAGAGGATGTGGGCAGGGCGGGGGTCCGCGATCGGTTGCGGGTTCTTGGTGGATCGCTCGTGCCCGCAGCGCGATCCGGTGACTTCGCGCAAGCCGTGATGGAGCTGGGTGCCACGGTTTGTACGCCGATCGCACCGGCCTGTTCGTCCTGCCCGATTCGGAAGGAATGTGCTGCGTTTTCAGGTGGGTTTGCCGAATCCTTGCCGCTAAAGTCGAAACGGATCGCAAAGCGGCTCATGTACGGGGTCGCGGTGGTTGCTCGCGAGGGCGACAAGATCTGGATGTTCAAAAAAACTAGCGGACGCCTGTTGAAGGGCCTCTGGACTGTCCCACTTTTGGAGACATCCCTTGCGCCGGCGACGCCTGCGCAGGTGCTCGTCATTGCGGCGAAGATGTTGGCGGAAAACCGTATCACGATGGACGACCCTGAAGTTTTCGACGGAACCGTCCGTCACATCTTCACACACATTGATGCGCGCGTGGTCGTGGTGGGCGGGCAAGTTCGCCCGGTCCGCGGAGGCGCGCGCAATCCGGCCGACTGGAGCCTGTGCGACCCCGGGGAACGGCCGCTTTCCACCTTTGTGAAAAAGCTGATTTTACATGGTAGGCACTAATCTCGGTCTTGTACGGGTTCCGCGTGACGCGGTAGTTTTGCGAGGATTTGGCCGGGCTTCTGTGATCTGCTCCCGATTCAAACGCATTCCGCTCCAGATCTCCTTTGCGAGTTTTTGCAATCCCGCTACCATCGGCGCCGATGCGCAACGAAAAACAATTGGGTCTGGTTGTGGCGGTTTCATTGGTTGGTTGGTCGTGTGCGGCCAGCGTTCCTCCCGCGCCGACCGCCACGCCATCTGCGATCGTACCGGCGACAAAAGTACAAGCCGCAAAGACCGCTGCCAATTCCGTTCATCGACCGCGGCCAGCGCCGCCACTCGCCGCGCCCGGGACCGATATCTCGGATGACTTCGAGATCGCCCCCGAACTTCAAGTAAAGATGTGGGCTGCGTCACCGCAACTTCACAACCCCACCAACCTCGACATCGATCACCGTGGCCGCGTCTGGGTGACGCAGGGACTCGACTACCGCTATTCGATCCACAAGAACCGCGAGGGTTTCCTATTGCCACCGGGTGGTGATGAAGTGGTCATCCTCGAGGACACCAACGGCGACGGTGCTGCCGATCGTTCGAAGGTCTTTGTGCAGGATCCGGAACTGGTGACGCCACTTGGGATCGCGGTCTTTGCCGAAGGCAAGGGTACGCGCGTGATCGTGTCGTGCTCGCCCGCCGTTCACGTCTACATCGACGCCGATGGCGACGACGTTCCCGAGAAGCACGAAAAGTTTTTGACCAAGTTCGGCGGTGTCGACAACGATCACGGCGTTCACGCTTTTGTGCCGGGTCCCGATGGTCGCTGGTATTTCGCAACCGGCAACGAGGGCCCTCACACGCTGGCTGACCGCGATGGATTCACCTTCCGCAAGCTGGGCGACGATGCCACGCCAGATGCGCCCAAGAGCGATGACGGTCAAACGTGGATTCAGGGTGTGATTCTTTCCATCTTGCCCGACGGCCGCGGCCTGCGCCCGATTGCCCACAACTTTCGCAACAACTACGAAGTCGCGCTTGATTCATTCGGAAACATTTTCCAAAACGACAATGACGACGATGGCAATGAAAGCTGTCGCTACAACTTCGTAATGCCCGGCGGCAGCTACGGCTACGCCTCTGCCGGTGGGCATCGCAACTGGCGCATGGATCGACGGGAAGGTCAGTCCACGCAGACCGCACACTGGCACAGTGACGATCCCGGTGTGATTCCCGCGGTTGAAATCACGGGCGCCGGAGCACCGGGCGGCAACGTCATTTACGAAGGTGGATTGTTGCCGCCGTCCTACGTTGGCACCGCATTGACCGCAGACTCCGGACGCCGGACGATATGGGCGCATGGCTTGTCGCAGAAGGGCGCAGGATTTCGCTCGAACCTCACCGCGCTTGCACGTTCCAAGAACACGCCCGACGGCAAGGGACACTGGTTCCGTCCGAGCGATGTGACCGTGGGCCCCGACGGCGCAATTTACGTCGCAGATTGGTATGACGGCATGGTTGGTGGTCATCAGATCCTGGATGGGCAGGGCCTCGGGCGCATCTTGCGAATCGCACCACGGAATGCAACCGTCAAAGTTCCCGCGATCGATCTCGGGACAACCGAGGGTCAGGTGCTTGCCCTGCGCAGCCCCGCCGTCAGCGTTCGCCACTCGGCCTGGCAAGCGTTGCACGCACGCGGAGAATCCATCTTGCCGTCGCTGACGCAACTGGTTCGCGATCCAGACAAACGCGTTCGTGCGCGTGCCCTTTGGTTGATGGGCGCCATGGGATCGTCGGGCCTTGCGCGGGTGGCGTCTGCCCTTCGCGATCCCGATGCGGATATTCGCCTGACCGCGGTGCGCGTTGTTCGCGAAAACGCCCGTGACACGGCTGCGTTTCTGCGTACCATTGCCCCTCTTGTGAGCGATTCGTCGCCTGCGGTTCGTCGCGAAATTTCCGTGTCGCTGCGCAGTGTGGATTGGAAGATGGCAGGCAAAGTGTTGACCGCGCTGGCCCGTCAACACGACGGCAAGGATCGCATTTACCTTGAGGCAATTGGACTGGGTGCGCTTGGAAAAGAGTCTGAACTGTATCACGCACTGGTTCCTGCACGCCTTTCTCCCCTCACATGGAATGCGATGCAGGCCGATTTCGCCTGGCGATTGCACCCATTTGACAGCGTCAACGCGCTTGCATCGCGGGCCGAAGCGAGCGCTCTGTCGGCAGCCGAGCGGGATCGCGCAGTGGTTGCGCTTGCTTTCATCAACCACGCGGACGCCGCCCGGGTCGTGCTCGAGTTCGCCTCGAAGCCCGATCATCCCGCATCAGCCCTTGCGATGCGCCTTGCGGTCCAACGGGCTGAGGGCGAATGGAAGTCGTTCGATGTGGTCAGTCGCCTCGCTGAGTTGCAATCGAAGTCTTCGGTCAATGGTCGCGACGAAAAGGTCGAGGCCATGAAACGCCAACTTGGTGCCGAGAAGGATGCGGCGAAGCGTGCTGAACTCATCGCGCAGCTTGCAGCGTCGGGACCTGGCGGTCTTTTCCTCATTGGCGAGGCTTCAACCAAGCGACTATCCGCAGCCGACACGGAAGCGGCTTCTGAGAAGATCTTCTCCAACCCCGATCCTTCCGTGCGCGCGCTTGCGAGTCGGCATTTTCAGAGGCCTTCGTTTGGTGGCACGCCTTTCCCCGATGTGACGGCCTTGCTGGCTATGAAGGGCGATGCGGCGCATGGCAAGACCGTCTTTCTCAGTCCAACCGCGGCCTGTTCGTCCTGTCACGAACACTCGGGCCAGGGTCGCGGTGTGGGTCCTGCCCTGACGGGTGTTGGTGAAAAGCTCGGTCGCGAAGCGTTGTTCGATGCGATTCTCAATCCAGGTGCTGCGATCGCCTTTGGATACACGCCGTGGGTCATCATGACGAAGGATCAGCAGGTCTATTCCGGGTTCATCCTCTCGGACGGTGACTCGGTTGTGTTGCGCGACGTTGCCGGGCAAACTCGCGTAGTGCCCAAGGCTCAGATCGAGCAGAAGGAAAAGCAACCCGGTTCCTTGATGCCAGACAACATCGCGCTTGGCATGTCTCCGCAAGATCTGGTTGATCTCGTACAGTTCCTGTCGGCTGGCCGCTCTCCCGTCGCACAGAACGCGGCGCCGAGTGGCAAATAGCCCTGAATCACAACCCTCGTTTGACCAAGGATAGAAAATCATGAATCGACGAAACCTTTTGAAAATCGGAACCAACGTTGCGCTCGCGACCGCGGTGCTGGATCGTCGTTCGGCCAAGGCCGCGCCACGCAAGTTCAAGCTGATGTACGCGCCCCACTTCGGGATGTTCAAACATCACGCCGGCGAAGATCTCATCGACCAGATCAAGTTCATGAACGATCAGGGTTTCATGGCCATAGAAGACAACGGGTTGCCGGGGCGTCCGGTCGATGTGCAGGAGAAGATCGGCAAAGAGCTCGCCAAACGCGGCATGACGATGGGCGTGTTTGTTTCCATTGCGTCCTTTGACAAGGTGACCTTTGCCAGCAACGATCCCGCGAACGCCGAAAAGATCGTGAAAGACGCAGAAGCGGCTGTTGAGGTCGCCAAGCGCGTGAATGCCAAGTGGACGACCGTCGTGCCCGGGCGATTCGATACCGGCCGCGAATGGGACTACCAGACGGCATACGTTATCGACAATCTCAAGCGCGCGGCGGCGGTGTTCGAGAAGAACAACGTCGTCATGGTGCTTGAGCCGCTCAATCCGTATCGCGATCACCCGGGCCTGTTTCTCACCAAGATCCCGCAGTCATTTCAGATCTGCCGGGCGGTTGGCAGTCCGTCGTGCAAGACGCTCTTTGATATGTATCACCAGCAGATCACCGAGGGGAACATCATCCCGAACATCGATCGCGCCTGGGAGGAAGTAGTGTATTTCCAGGTTGGAGACAACCCGGGGCGCAAAGAGCCGACGACCGGCGAGATGAACTACAACAACATCTTCAAGCACATCCACAGCAAGGGCTACAAGGGCGTGGTCGGCATGGAGCACGGCAACTCGAAGAAAGACAAGGCCGGCGAAAAAGCCGTCATTGACGCCTACGTTGCCTGTGATCGTTTCTAGAACGTTCCGCTGAATCCGCCCGGTCCCCAGACGATGCGCGTCCCGGCATTCAAGGGGGCCGGGGACTGGGCGTAGTTCTGGTGAGCTTCCGCGTGCGCCCCTGAGGTCACAATCATCCAGATTGCACCGAGGGTGACCGGAATCCCGACGCCCAGTGTGATGAGTCCTGCGGTTGCCATCCCGGAACGAGCGTCGCTGGAAAAGCCAAGGCCAGTTAGCGCTGTGCCTGTGACGACGGCCATACCGCCGAGTGCCGTGAAGACGATACCGGTGGCCTTCTTCCCCTGTGAGGTCGGGTGGGCTTGCAACTGCATGTTCCCGACCGCGTTGCCAAGGTTGTGCAGCTCGATGCGATCAGGTAGGCCATAGGACTCGTCACGGGCCCGCAGCATCACGGGGCGGGCGGGATCGACCCAACGGCTGCAAGGCGTCGAACAGATGACCTCGTCGTCGTAGTACACGTCCCATCGTCCGTTTGCGTTGGCCGCGACGAAGTCCACCTTGACCGTTCCGGGTGGCCCTTCCTCGGCGGAACGTCCGGGCAGCGGGAACAGGAAGACCTGAATGGGCGACATGCAGTTGCCATTCGGAGATTCGTTGGTGGTTTCGCCACAGCGATTCACGTCGCCGGCAGAGCGGATGAGGTTCTTGGTGCGTTTCGCGCCCACACCGCTTTCGCCAATTTGTGCTACGATTGCCGAGGCCTGACCGGAGGTTTCCGCTCCGGCTTCGAGCGAGAAGGCACCTACCGAAAGCCCGCCCACGATGTGTGTGGCTGCGGCGCATTCTCCATCAGCGGGCACATCGGCTGCCGTGATGCCGCCGAGTTTGAGTTGACCGGAAACGGTGATTGAGACAGCGAGACTACCGGTCCGTTTCAGTTCGCCCTCAAGCGAGACCGCGCCGAGGGGCAGTTTCGCATAGAGCTCATCTTCGTTGCCTATCGAGAGTACGTCGGTCGCAGGGGTCGTGCGTTGCCAGATGTAGCCGCCGCCGAGCCGACATTGCGGCAGCACCCGCATCGAACAGCCCGAGTAAGTAACCGCAACACCTCCCGTGGTCAGCATCGCCTCCAGATTGGCTTTCTCGGAGGCGATGCTGACCACGGGAGGTGTTGCGGTTACTTACTCGGGCTGTTCGATG
>JAWXBF010000301.1:0-5060 GCA_034439895.1 Deltaproteobacteria bacterium | reverse complement strand
TCAATGGTCTTGCGGGCTTCGATGAAGGGCAGCTCCGAAAGCGCCCATGCCGATCGCAATTTTGCCTCTGCGTTGCTCGAGCGTTGCGACGATACCGGCAGCACCATTGCGGTGATGCACTACGTGGACGAGATGTCCCAGGTTGAGATCGCGCAGACGCTTGGCATTACCCGTCGTACGGTTTTTAACCGTCTCAAAAAGATTCAACAGGTCGCCCAGGACCTGATCGGCTGGCGTTCGTCCCCCAAAGGGACCATCACCGACGAGCCCCCGGGCGACGACGATACCGGAGGCTCCTTCCTGGGGGAGACCTAAATATGAACACGAACACCTGTCCTTCCAAATTTGAACTGGCCGAACGCGAGTCGCTCGGTACCCTGTCCACTGTTTCGCAACACACGGAAACGTGTTCTCGATGCCAATCGGTGCTGGCCGAGTTGCAGGTTGCGCGCAACGAGTTGCTCGGATTTGATCCCGTGTTGCAGAGTCATCGTGCCGCGCAGAACATTCTTGCCGAAGTTGCGGTTCGGAGGCAGCGGGTTTGGCGCCGCTGGACGTTTTGGCTTCCCGTTGCCTTCGCCCCAGCCGCCGCAGCGATGTTGTTCTTCGCATCAACCGCCGTACCGAAAGCCGATCTGCTCTCGCAAGACAGCCAAACTGCCGTTACAGGCGTTCGAGCCAAGAGCTCGTCGCTAGGCATGCGGGTGTTCTGCAAACGGGGTGACACCCAGTTCGAGGTTGCCGACGGCGGCGAGTTCGTAAAAGGCGATCGCCTTCGCTTCTCTTATACAAAGGGTGAGCGCGGACACCTGACCGTGTTCAGCGTGGATGACGCTGCGAACATCTCGGCTTTCTATAAAGATGGTGAACTGGGTAGCCAGCCTGCCGATGTCGGCACTCAGGTGATGTTGCCGGGCTCTGTTGAACTTGATGGGCACAAGGGGTGGGAGCGTGTCTTTGCCCTGTGGGCGCCGCAGCCCATCGATGCCCTGGCTGTTCGCAAGGCGGTCGATTCGGCCCTTGCCAAGGCCGGTGGTGATGTTCGCAAGATCACCGGGCTTCCGCTCGACAACGATCAGGTTTCATATCTTCTTCGTCGTCCGTAGTTTCGTCGACCATGCCAAAAAACGTCGTGATTCGCCGTTTCGCGCTTGCTGCCGTTCTGATGTTCGGTTGGCCGGAGCCGCATGCTCAGGCGCAGGAGCAGGAACGCTTTGCGATGGTGGTGGGCAACAACGTGGGCAACAAGCCCGAGCGCTCGTTGCAGTTCGCGGAGAGCGAGGTCGCACGGCTCGCCGACATTTTGAAGGGGTGGGGCTCGTTTACGCGCATTGATCTGTTGCAAGGTGATGACGCGGGCGCCATGCGCGCTGCCTTGACCCGCCTGCGTGATTCGCTTGCCGCCGCGCGCGCGCAGGGCAAGTCGACGATGTTTTTGTTTTACTATTCGGGCCACGGTGACAACGAGGCGCTTGAGATGGGCGGGACACGTTTTGCGCTGCGCGATTTGCGCGCCTACCTTGAAGAGCTGCCGGCTGACGTGCGCATGGCGTTTGTGGACGCCTGCCAGTCCGGTGCGTTGACGGGCGTCAAGGGTGGACGTCGCGCGCCGGCGTACAAAGTTCAGGTGGCCGATCCGGGATCGGTTTCGGGTATGGCGATCATCACGTCCTCGACGGCGAATGAATTGTCGCAAGAATCAGACGAGCTGCGGGGTTCGTTTTTCAGCCACAACATCATGTCGGGTTTGCGCGGTGCCGCCGATTCGTCGCGCGATGGACAGGTGACGTTGTCGGAGCTGTATCAATATACCTTCGCGCGCACCCTCGCCAACACCGCCGCCAGCCTCATTGGTGGTCAGCATCCGACCTACGAGACGCGCATGGCAGGTACCGGCGAAGTGATCCTGACGCGGACCCACTCAAGCGACGCACAGATCACGTTCCCGAAAGAGCGGAACGTTTCGTATTCCGTTTTCAGCGGTGGCAACGTGGCGGCCGAGGTCTTATCCGACGAAGTTCACGACCTTTATCTGGCGTTGCCCGCGGGAACTTATCGTGTGGTTCGGCGCGCGATCGGTGGATTGAGGGAAAAACGCTATGAACTGGCGGCCGGAAGCTCAACCGCATTACGGCCCGAGGCCATGGGCCTGGTTGCGATGGAAACGGGACGGCAGCGCAAGAAGGGTGGCGGCATCGCGGGGACGCGCGTGCTGGGGGTACAGGGCGGCATCGAGTCGGGTTCCGTGGGCGGAACGTCTGTGGCGCATGGCAATGCGGGACTGTCATTCATGGTCGCGACCGAGTGGGCCTCGTTGCGATTTCGCGCAGACTTCTCCCGCTTTGACGGTGTGGCGACCGATGGCGGCGGGAACGCAGTCACGGAGACCTCTCAGTTCCTGCGAATCGTGCCCTCTCTCGACGTGCTCCTGCCGATCTGGGATGGTTCGACCTTTGCGTTCCTGGGTGGCGCGAGCGTTGGCACGCCGTTCATGCGACAAACGGGTTCGTCGGAGGTTTTGCCGAATGGCGCCTCCACGGAATTGGGATATGCCATGGCTGCGGTCGGCAGCGGCCTTTACCGCGCGGGCGGCGGTTTCGAGGTTTGGCTGAATGTTTTTGCGGGTGGCGAAAGCTTCAAGGAAGAACGGTCGCGCGTCTACCGGGCTTCGATTTCCACCACGCTCGGTGCCGGGTTCGCGTTCTGACTGTCGCGTGACACGCTACGTGCCGGCTAAAGCTCAGAAAGTCCGCCGGTTGCGATCGCGGGGTCGGTCGCCTTCCCAAAGGATTCGATGGGGGCGCCGAACCACTCGGAGATGCGGACAAGGAGCTTGTTGTTCGAGACAAGTGTTGGCTTGTTGCAATACTCCTGCCCTGCGGGGCAATCCGTGGGCAAAACGATCCGGCGGCCGGTTTTCACCTTGCCGCCGAGACCGCCACACAATAGCGTCATCGGGTTGCGCAAGCTGTGGCGGGCCGGATCGCCCATGTCTCCCGAGGCGTAGATGACGGCGTTGTCGAGCACATCCGCAGCGGCAAGTTTTTGCATGAGCCGGGCGAGCTTGCCCACACTGTAACGGTTTTGCACTGCCAGGCGCTGCCAGGTTTCCGGCCGACCCGTCGTCACCTGACCCCCGTTGTTGACGGGAGCGTCAAAGGTATGGGCAACGGCGTTGTGAACGTCTTCGGGATATCCGGGAATCAATCCCGTTCGCGACAGATCATTCAGATAAAGTGTTGCGAAACGGGTCAGATCGCAGGCCATCGCCTGTGCAAGCAGATCGATTTGCAGATCGGTGATGCGATCAAAGTTCGGTTCGCCACCGTTGTACATCTGCAACTTGTCGATCTTGGCGGGCGCGGCACCCGGGGTACACACGATATCGGTGGGAAGGAGACGTTTCTCCAGGTCGCGCAGCGCGGAAAGGTGCTGTTCAAGCTTCAACTTCTCGGTTGTCGCAAGGCGCGTTTGCAAACGCCCAATGTCCTTGCGAAGAAAATCGAGGACACTTTGGCCGCGACGGCGCTTGCGTTCAAGCGCGGCTGCGGCGGCGGGGTTTCCATTGACGACAAAGTCGGCAAACAGAACGCGGAAGGTTTCGGAGGGGTCGATTATCTTGGGAAGGGGATTGCCAGTCGAAGCGTACGACAGGTTCCAACCCGATTCGGTTGCGCGATTGCCAACCGCCAAAACCAGCGAGGAAAGTCTAGTTTTTGCCCCGAGGCCCTTGTCCACGGCGAGGTATTGATCGAGCGACGGCCCCGGCAACAGTTGTCCCTGGGGTGCACTTCCGGTGAGGATCACACACGAAGCGTCGTGACCGTTGGTGGATTTTTCGATGCCGGCAGACAGATCCATGCCCTCAATCGATATGATCTTGTCCTTGAAGCTTTGACCGTAGGTCGCGGCGTCGTCGAAGGGTGAGAGCACGGCGTCGGTTCCGGTCAGTGAAAAGGCGGTTTCCGTCTCGCCCGTCTTGCGATTGAAAAGCGGTGCCGCGACCCCATGTGGCAAGTAGACACCGATAAAACGCAAGGGTCCATCTCCCGTTGCAGCCTGCGCAGCCGAGTTTTCGAGCAGACGATAAAACGGCAACGCGACCGCGCCTTGACCCACCGATCGAAGAAACGCACGTCGAGAACGCATCGCATTTTGAAAAGATTTCATGGTGCTAGGGCCGCTTTCGCAAGATGAATTGTTTGTCGGTGAGATAGGACAAGAGCAGTGTTTTGATGTTGGCCCGATCGGTCGGCGAGCGTTTCGCAATGGCATCGGCAAAAGCGTCGTCGCTGCCGTCAATGCTTTGCGCTGTCTCGAAGCGGAAAAGATTCCGAGCGAAACAATCTTGCACCTCCGGGGCGCTGCCGAGGCGCACTGCAAGTTCCGAACTGTCGGCCAAGGGTCCATCGATTGATTCGCCTAGGCCATCGAGGATCGAAGCGGTCTGAATGGGTTTGCCGTTTTCTGCGATGCGATTTTCGCCCATGCCGTCGAACCCCTCGAAGGAAAATCCAAGGGCATCGATTGGTTGGTGACACGAACGACACGCCGACTCTGTCGCATGCACGCTGAATCGCTCTCGGGTCGTTTTCCTGGGATCCGGATCGGGCGGAACGACGTTTAGCTGCAATTCGGCAGGAGTGGCAAGGTGCACGCACAGGAGTTGGCGCAACACGGTTGCCCCACGAACCACGGGCGCGCTTTCCTGATCTTTGCCGTGCACGGCGAGAAATGCCGCTTGATTGATGATTCCTCGGCGCGTCGTACCCGCAAGTGAGGTTTTACCGTCGCGGGTTTCACCGCCGTAGAACGCGGCAAGAGCTGGGCTTGCGATCGTGTAATCGGCCGAGATGAGTTCAGAAAGATTGGCGTCGCCGTCAAAGAGCACCGAGCCGATAAAGCTGCGGCTTTCATCCTGCATTGCCGTTCGCAATCCGTCGAACTTGGGGTAGACCGTGTTGTTCTTGCCGAGACTCGCAATGCGATCCAGGTGAAGCCACTCTTGGACCATGCGCACCATCTGGGCGCGTGCGGCCGGCTTCTCCCAGAGACGCTCG
>JAWXBF010000300.1:0-8474 GCA_034439895.1 Deltaproteobacteria bacterium | reverse complement strand
GCAGCCCCAAATCCCACAATATCGGCGATGGAATCGTAGGCGCCAACCTCGTGGAAGCCAACGGCATCCACCTTGATTCCGTGCACCTCGGCCTCAACGAGGGCAATGCGCTCGAAGATCTCTTCGGCCAACTTGCGCGCCCGGGCATCCAGCGAAGCTGCTTTCAACAACTTGCGAATCGCCGCGTAGTCGCAGTGGCTATGTGCGCGCGACGATTGCGCGTGGCCATCGTGGCTGTGCGTATGGCCAACGTGGCTGTGCGTATGGCCAACGTGGCTGTGCGCGTGGCCATCGTGGCTGTGCGTATGGCCATCGCGGCTGTGCGCGGGGCCGTGTGCGGTCAGCTTTCCCATGGCCGGCTTTCGGCCAACCGCCCGGGGCACAGCAGGTTGCCGCTCCGGCCAATCCACCACGAACCCAAGTCCCATCATGCCACCACGTTTGCGTTCCTCGAATGCCGTCGACAAACCCGAAACCCCAATTGCGGCGACCGCATCGGTGACGACGTCGCTTGGAACGCCAAGGGAAACCAGAGCGGCGACGGCCATATCGCCCGCGATACCCGAAGTGGGATCGTAGTGCAGGTGCGACCCACGCATTTCCACCGAGGCCGAAAGTTTTGGGCGGGAAGGCGCTTTAATTTTTGTCATGTGCGCTTTCGATTGATCATCAAGGCGATCCGACCGGCACCAAAACCATTGTCGATATTTACCACGGACACTCCGGACGCACAGGCGTTTAGCATGGTCAGAAGCGCCGCAACACCGGCGACACTTGCGCCGTAGCCGACGCTGGTCGGCACCACTATCACCGGCCGCGAAAACAGACCGGCGGTAACGGTCGGCAGCACGCCGTCCATTCCGGCAACGACGACCAAAACATCTGCAGCCTCGACCTGTTCGCGGTGCGCGAGCAAACGATGCAGGCCGGCAACACCCACATCGAAAATGCGTTCAACGCGGTTGCCATCGAGTTCCGCTGTGACCGCGGCCTCTTCCGCCACGGGAATGTCAGACGTACCGGCGGTTAACACGGAAATCGTACCACGCCCCCGAGCCACGACGGTTCGCGGGCCGAGAACGATTCTGCAGTGGGAAGGCATTTCAACACGTCGCTCGCGACATCGGCCTGCACCCGCGAGGCGAATACGGTGCCCCCGTGTTTACCGAGTTCCGCCAGGATCTCTGCAATCTGTTCGGCGGTCTTTCCGGGTCCAAAGACCACTTCGGCGTAACCCGTGCGCAATTTTCGATGCACATCGGCGTTGGCGAAGCCGAGCGACTTGAACGGCAAATCGCGCAACCCGGAGATCGCGCCATCGACCGGGAGCGTACCGGCCTGAACGCTGGCCAGGATCTCTTTGAGTTGTTCTTCGTTCACGACCGGCGCACCATAACCCGCCTCGCGCGTATCAGGCACCCCGATGCGAACGGCGACGGCCATTCTTTGTCCGGAAAAACAGGCCCACGCTGCCAACGACCAGCACCCAAAGTAGCCCCGCGCAGGAGGGACCCGTGTGGGCGGCGAAAACGCATCCACCACCCGAACTGCGGCGTGAACCACCCCCTCCACTCTGGCCCGCCGTGCCGGAGCCCGAACCGCCCCCTTCACCTGAGCCGCCACCCTTTGCGCCGGTATCAGGAACGCAAGTGGCGTTTTCGCAAACCTCATTCGCCTTGCAATCGGTGGCTCCCTCATCGGTTTCGCCGTCGCAATCGTTGTCCTGAAGATCGCACTTCTCAACGCTTGGTTTTCCGGGACGACAATCGTCTGGGCGATCGCAGCTAACGCCATACCGCCGGCAGAATCCTACCCCGCAAACTGGCAATGCACCTTCGTCAACGCCGCCACTGCAGTTGTCGTCGATGTTGTTACACAACTCCATCGCCCTGGGATGCACGTCGCGGTTCAGGTCGTTGCAATCGCCGTCACCGACACCCCATCCAAAACGGGCACCACAACCCATCATCATCTCGGTGCCAGATTTTCCGTAGCCGTCGCCATCGCCGTCTTTGAAGAGCGTGACCTCGGGAAGTCCCTCGTCGGTTTGTCCGTTGCAATCGTCGTCACGCTGGTTGCAGGTCTCCTTCGCTGTGGGCGACACCTCCAAGTTTGCATCGTTGCAATCGCCGATCTTGTCCGAGTAGCCCGCAGGTTTCGCGCAAGCTCGGGTAAATCGGCCCATCTCATCACCGAAACCATCGGCATCATCGTCGAGGTAGTAGATGGTCCCCATGCCACAGCCGATTGCCAGGCTCAGAAAGGCCTGACCAGAAGAGTCATCGTGTTCTTTCTCGTTGTTGTTGGCGGATATACCGCCGACCGAGATGTCGACCCGTCCCTGCTTGTTCGGTGCGACGTATTCGACATCGAAAGTCGCCTTGCCGCCGACAGCTGCCTTGGGCATGGCATGGGTGATGGCGCTTCCTTCGAAGCGGGTGCCTTGACCGGCAACCATTCGCAACATGCCGTCGCCCTCGATCGAAATGAACATGCCACCCACGGTATCGCCCGCCGCCATGGTCACCGACACGGTCAGCTTGGTAATAGAACTGATCGCGGGCGCCATCGAAGCCGCCGTCACGGTCACGAGCGTTGACTTGCCCGAGTCGTGACAAGCGCGACATTGACCCTGAGTTGGACCGAGTCGTTTGGCCTCGGCCGGACTCGACAGGGTGAGCACCAATGCAAACGCAACGGCGGCGGAAACAAACACGCCCGATGGAAACGGTAATACGCAACGTTTGAAGGTCATGGTTTTGGCATCCTCGATACAGCAGGAGGAAAGGCGACAGCAAAGTATAGTTTTCAGAGCCGCGTTTTGCCAAGGCCCCGCGCCACCAAGACCTGGATCTCCAAGTAAAAAATTCCTCCGAGGCCTTTCCGGTGCCCGCGATGCGGCGAATTAGCCCAATAGCGGGAAACGGACCTGGGTTGCAGAAGTTCGTAAATCCTGATCGCAAGCTTCGATCGAGATGGTACGCGGACCCACGTGCCATCCGAGGAGGCCCCCGACCGTTTCGTTCCAGGCCACTTCCATCCAGGCACGAAATGCCCCGAGAGGCCCCACCCGTAACCGTCGGGCATAGCGAACAAAACCGGCGATGTCCTTGAACTGCTCCATACCCAACATCAACTCAGGTTCAGGGAGCAATGCCGACGGAATCGGCCGCGCCGGGGCATACGGTGCCGCGACGATGGCGGCGATGTCACCCGGCAATCGCGCGTGATACGAACCGTCTTCGATGAGCGAACACAGAGCGCGTTGGTGGGGATGGGTTCCCGCCACGATCTGGTCGGCTTGCAGCTGCATCTGGGCAAGGCCATCAGGGTGAGCACGCAACAACACCAGATCGTAAATGGGATGGCGGTGAAAGGTCTGCAGGACGTGGTGGATGATGGCATCGGGGGACGAAAATAGGCCCATCGGATCCAGCATGGTGGCGGGCCCCGAAACAAAACGTCGAACGTTGTGAAAAATCCAGGGGATGGATTGGCTGCGGTAGAAAATGCGCGTCTCTTCGGCGGCACAGAGCATCATCTGGTCGCGGGCTGCAACGAGAAGCTGTGACACGGTTGCGAGTCCATCCACATGACCAAGGTCAAGCAACCGCTGCAATCGCCCCCGAACCACCGACGGACGCACGAGTGCCGACAACAAGGCGTAAAGTTGCGCAAGTTTGTCCCAGTTTTGTCGCCATCCACCGATGACATCCAACAACAGGGTGATGCGGCCTTTCCCCAGCCAAACCGGAGGTGTGGCAGATTGCCTGGACGCCATTCCGGAGTCGGCGTTCATTCCACCCGGCTCCACTGTCCGTTCTTTAACAGTTCATGTGGCTTGTAGAGCGCCTTGTAACGCATGTGCGCGTTGTCCGCCACGTAGAAGCCAAGGTAGAGGTATTCCAATTGCCAGGACTTGCACAACTGCATTTGTTTGAGGATGGAATAGGTACCGAGGCTATAGCGGGCGAGATCGGGATCAAAGAAGGTGTAGACCGCTGACATCGACGCCAGGCCGCGATCGGTGATCGCGATGCCAACCAGGCGCTCATCGAGCCAGTACGACATCTCCAGCGTTTCGACACACGATTCGGTGAAGAAACCGCGATAACCCGCCTCCCCCATCCGCGATTCCTCGGTCAGACGCAGCCCGCGTTGGCTTTTGTGTTTCTCGTAGAGCGCAAGGCGATCGCTTGTAAAATGGGGCTCGCCCACCCGCAGGGTGAGGACCGCGTCACCGCGGCGCACCACACGGCGATGGCTCGCACCCGGAACAAAGTCACGAATCGGAACCCGCATCGGCTCGCATGCGCGGCAAGTGGGACAGGCGGGCCGATAGAGCAAGACGCCGTGACGTCGGTCTCCTTGCTCCCAGTGGGTATCGGACTCGGCCCGCGTCAGACGCCGCGACGGTACCCGCAACGGCAAACGCGCAATTTGGCTGTCCAGGTAAGGACAGGATTCCGGTTCATCGTGAACCACCAGCTGGGCGGGCGACCTTGGTAAGCGATCCAGCATGGCGAAGTCTTGTGCAAAGTGTAGCCCGCCCGAGAACCGAGAGCCATCGTCCGCTAACGTGCCGGGGCCATGGTGACGACGCCGACGCACCTGGCGCGTCAATCTAGTCCGGGACACATGGGGGCTACCGTGACCGCGACGTTCGGGATACAAATGGCCCCGGAACAGCACCATGGCCCAAGAACACAACGATTCACCACCCGCCATCGACCACTCTGACCGCAACAAGCGAACTGGATTGCTTCTGTTTGTGGTTTACCTCGCGCTGTACGGCGGGTTTATGGCCTGGAACGTGATCTCGCCGGCGAGCATGGCCACCCCGGTTTTGCTCGGAATGAATCTGGCCATCGTCTACGGCTTTGGACTCATCATCGCCGCCCTTTGCCTCGCCATAGCCTACGTGATTCTCGCCAACCGCGGACAGCGAGACCAGGCCCGATGATCTACGAAGGCTCTTCCACGGCAATCGCAATCTTCATCGCATTTGTTTCCGTCGTCATCGGGTTGTCGCTGTTCCTGGGTCGCAAGGCGAAATCCGCGCAAGGGTATTACGCAGCGCACGGACAGATCCACTGGTTCGTCAATGGTGTTGCGTTTGCCGGTGACTACCTGTCCGCCGCATCGTTCCTTGGTATCTGCGGAATGATCGCATTTTTCGGCTACGACGGGTTCCTCTATTCCATCGGCTACCTTGCCGGCTGGATCGTCGCGCTCTTCGTCGTCGCCGAACCCATCAAACGACTGGGGCGTTTTACCTTTGCCGACGCGCTCGACAGCAAGTTCGGTAGCCGCGGCATCAAACTCTCGGCCGCCATCAGCACGATGGTGGTCAGTATTTTCTACCTCATCCCACAGATGGTCGGCGCCGGCGCGCTCGTCAAACCGCTGCTTGGGTTCAGCCATCTGCAAGGCGTGGTGTTGGTTGGCGTTGTCGTCATCTTCATCGTGGCAACGGCAGGCATGGTCTCGACGACCTGGGTGCAGTTCATCAAGGGTTCGTTGCTGGTGTTTTTCTGTGCGATCTTGACGGTACTCATCCTGAACCGCGGGCTTTCCACGACGCCAACTCCGGAGAATTCCGCATTCATCCCCTTCAAGACCGTTCCCGCGAACCACTTTGAAGGTCGCGCCGGGATCACGATCCTCGGCGACGAAGGCCCATGGAAGGGACTTCCCTATCTTCGTTTGAAGAACGAAAAAGGCGTAATTGAGATCTGGCGCAAAACCGGTAATACGCTTACCGAAACCCAGTTTGTTGAGACTGAAACCGACGCCGATGGCAAGAAAAAGACGTGGGTCAACGGCCTGCCCCAGGGACGCGGAGAGGGCCAAACCGACCTACGCCCCGTTGGCAACCTGTCGCGTTTGCCTGGTGGCAAGGCGGACACGGGTCCCCTTGGGCCGGCCGAGTTCCTTTCCACCTTGCAGCAAAGTGAAATCTTGCTGTGGGGCAACGACAAACTCGTCGACAGGCGCGACGGTCGCGCGGTCGAGATCAACGTCTATTTCCAGAAACCCACCGCAGGGGACAAGGTATTGGTTCCGGGAGCGAGCCCCACTTTCGCTGGCCTTGCGCAAAGCGACCCACTGAAGAAGCTCGATTTCCTTTCGCTCATGCTCGCGCTTTTCTGCGGGACAGCCTCGCTGCCACACATCTTGATTCGGTATTACACGGTCAAGGATGCCTCCGCCGTTCGCAAGAGCACCGTCGTCGGCATCGCCAGCATCGGTTTCTTTTACGTCCTGACACTCTTCCTTGGCCTTGGCGCCATGACGGGCGGAACACTCGACGTGACCAACAGCAACATGGCCGCGCCACTTTTGGCCAAGGGCTTTGGCGAATTGCCGTTCGCGATCATTTCTGCCATCGCGTTTACCACCGTGCTCGGGACGGTGAGCGGTCTCATCATGGCGGCGAGTGGTGCGGTGGCGCACGACATGCTCACCAACGTATTCAAGCTGGAGCTTTCCGATCACAACAAGGTTCGCGCCGGAAAGTTGGTTGCCGTGATCGTCGGGATCGTCGCGATGATCCTCGGCGTCGTCTTCGAGAAGATGAACGTGAACTTCCTCGTCGGCTGGGCCTTCAACGTGGCGGCGTCGGCGAATCTGCCATCGTTGATCATGTTGTTGTTCTGGAAGAAGACGACCAAGCAAGGCATCACAACCGCCATCATCGTGGGCATGGTGTCGTCACTCGGATGGATTCTCTTGTCGGGCCAAACCTACAAGAGCGTTTATGGTCTGGATGCCGCTGCCGCCCCGTTCCAACTGAGCCAACCCGCCATCTTCACGATTCCATTGGGATTCCTGACCTTGGTGGTTGTTTCGCTTTTGACGCAGAAGCGCCGGTCGCCTGTGACCGTCTAGGTCTGCACCCGGACCGATAACTCGGGTCAATAGGCAGCTCGGTTCGGGATGCCTAGTCTGGGAGCATGGAACTGCGTGCCGTTCGATCGCCTTTTGCCGTTACCGCGTTGTTTGTTCTCGGCGGTGCTGCACTGGGATGCCAGAGCAGCAACAAAACGGGTGGGGGCAACGCCTACGAAGGCGGCAACAGCGCCAATGGCGGTGACAACAGCGGCGGCGACGGCAGCAACGCGGGCGAAAGCGGGGCTGGAGGGGTAGGCGGAAGTGGCAACGGTGGCAACGGTGGCAACGGCGGCAACGGTGGATCGAAAAACGGTGGTACGAATGGTGGTGGCACCGGCACAGGCGGCATGCGTCACTCGGGCGGAATGGGCCAAACCGGTGGTACGGTTTCTGCCAACAGCACAGGCGATTGCGTACCGCCCGGTTTGAAACTCACCCGTATTACAACCGCCGCGAGTCCGACGGCGCTCGTCGGGGCACCCGGCGAAACTCGGATGTTCGTCGTTGAACGCGAGGGGCGGGTTCGGATCTTGCCGGACAACAAGCTATTGGATGCGCCGTTCCTGGATATCCGATCGAGCGTCATCACGACAGCGGTCTCGGGCGATTCTGAACGCGGATTGCTCAACATCTCGTTGCACCCAAAATTTCCAACCGATCCGCGCTTCTATGTTTTCTACACCCGCCGCAGCAATGATCCATACTCCACCGGTGGTGAAGGTCACATCGTGATTGCGCAAGGACGCGTGTCCGCCGCTGATCCCAACAAAGCCGATGCGAAGCTCATAGCGCTCAGTGTCGTCGCACACCGGGATGATCACCACATCGGCGGGATGCTCGACTTCGGACCCGAAGGATACTTGTACGCTGGCATTGGAGATGGCGGCGGAATGGATTCCGAAAAGGTGGGTCAAGATCCGACGCGCAAGCTTTCCAAGATTTTGCGCATTGATGTCGATAAGCCTGACAGCAAGCCGTTGGGTAATCTGTCTGCCGCGGGTGCAGACAAACACGTTTGGGCGTACGGCATACGCAATCCGTATCGCGGTTCATTTGATCGCAAAACAGGTGATCTGTACATCGGTGACGTGGGTTGGTCGTCGTGGGAAGAGATCAACTGGGTACCGCCCGGCAAGACCGACTTGAACTTCGGATGGGGATACGATCCGAACAAACGCGAGGGAACGCTGCACTACCAAGCAGGGATGGAAGGCACACATCCAATGCCTGCTTTCACACACTTTCCTTGGGAGTCGTTTGGTTATCTTCCCATCCACGAATACCCGCATGATGGAGCGGGATGGGCCGCGATTCCCGATTCGTATATGCAAAAAGGTTTCAGTTGCGATGTCGGCGGGACCTCGGGGTCTTGCTCGGCAGCAATCATGGGTGGCTTTGTCTACCGTGGCAAAGATGCACAATTGGACGGACGGTATTTCTACGGCGACAACGTCCGCAACTTCGTGAAGTCCTTCATCGTCAAAGATGGCAAGGCCACCTGTCATGCGGATCACACGGCCGAACTGTCGACAGCCCAGACGCGAATTCAAGGACTCAATGGCTTTGGTCGTGCGGGGGAT
>JAWXBF010000299.1:0-24953 GCA_034439895.1 Deltaproteobacteria bacterium | reverse complement strand
GCAAACTGGGGATCGCGGCCGCGCTTCTCGATCCCCACGGGCTCTTTCCAGATGCCCCTGCGCCCCGGTTTCCGGATTTCGCAGCGTTCGCGGCGGCCGTACACCTGCGCCCGTGACTTGCAGTGGGCGCATGAACCTGCTTTAAACTACGCGTTTTTTAAGGCGCACCGGGTAACACCAACCGGACTCCCCGCGCCGCGACCGAAACACCTCCAACGCAGCCAACAGTAAGGACCCTTTAACCCCATGTCCTCCGTCTCCAAGGTCAAAGTTCGCAACATCGGCATCTCCGCCCACATCGACTCGGGCAAGACCACGCTGTCCGAGCGCATTCTGTTTTATACGGGCAAGATCCACAAAATCGCCGAGGTACGCGGTCGAGATGGCGTGGGCGCCAAGATGGACTCGATGGATCTCGAGCGCGAGAAGGGCATCACGATTCAGTCGGCCGCAACCTTCTGCAAGTGGGGCGATTTCACGATCAACCTCATCGACACCCCCGGGCACGTGGACTTCACGGTCGAGGTTGAGCGCGCGCTGCGCGTGCTGGACGGTGCGGTGCTGGTTTTGTGCGGCGTGGCTGGCGTTCAGTCGCAGTCCTACACCGTTGATCGCCAGATGAAGCGTTACAACGTTCCCCGTGTTGCGTTTGTCAACAAGCTGGATCGCGCTGGTGCAAGCGGCCGACGCGTTGCCGATCAGCTCAAGGAGAAACTGCGCCACCACACGATCATCATGCAGATTCAGATCGGCTACGAGGAAAAGCTCGAAGGCATCGTCGATCTCGTCAAGATGAAAGCCGCTTACTTCGACGGCGACAACGGTGAAGACATCCGTTACGAAGAGATCCCTGCTGACCTTCTCGAAGAGGCCCAGACGGCACGAACCGAGTTGATCGAAGTCTTGGCAGAGGTGGACGATCAGATTGCAGAGAAGTTCCTCGTCGAGGAAATCCCGACCGAGGATGAAATCATCGCCGGCGTGCGCCGCGCTTGCATCGCGCGCAAGGCGACACCCGTTTTCATGGGCTCGGCCTACAAGAACAAGGGCGTTCAGCTTTTGCTCGACGGCGTCGGCATGTACCTGCCCGATCCGACCGAAGTTACCAATATTGCCCTCGACCAGAATAACGAAGAAGCCAAAGTCGAGCTGTTGGCTCTCGACGACAAGCCTTTCGTAGCACTTGCCTTCAAGCTCGAAGACGGTCGCTACGGCCAGTTAACGTACATGCGCATCTACCAGGGCACGGTGACGAAGGGTGACTTCATCATCAACTGCAGCGGTGGTCGCAAAAAGGTCAAGGTCCCGCGTCTCGTTCGCATGCACGCTGCTGAAATGAACGACATTGAGAGTGCGTCGGCCGGCGACATCGTCGCGCTCTTCGGTGTCGAATGCGCATCCGGTGATACGTTTACCGACGGCAAGGTCGAGTACACCATGACGTCGATGCACGTGCCGGATTCGGTCATTTCGCTTGCGATTTCGCCGAAGGACAAGACCTTGACGGCCAACTTCTCGAAAGCACTCAACCGCTTCACGAAGGAAGATCCGACGTTCCGCGTTCACCGCGACGAGGAATCCGCGCAGACCATCATCAGCGGCATGGGCGAGCTCCACCTTGAGATCTACATCGAGCGTATGAAGCGCGAGTACGCCACCGAGGTCATCGCCGGTAAGCCGCAGGTCGCTTATCGCGAAACCTGCATGGACAAGGCTGACTTCAACTACACCCACAGGAAGCAGACGGGTGGTTCGGGCCAGTACGCGCGTGTCGCAGGTTCACTTGAACCCTTGCCCCCCGGTTCGACCGAGAACTACGAGTTCGTGGATGCGATCTCGGGCGGCATCATTCCGCGCGAGTTCATCCCGGCTTGTGATCGTGGCTTCAAGGAAGCAACGACCAAGGGACCGCTGATTGGATTCCCGATCGTCGGAATGAAGGTCGAGTTGAACGACGGGCAGTACCATCCCGTCGACTCGTCCGAAATCGCGTTCCGAACGGCCGCCCTCATGGGCTTTCGCGAGGCCTACGCCAAGGCACGTCCCACCATCCTCGAACCTATCATGCAGGTCGAAGTCACCTTCCCCGAGGAGTTTCAGGGCGCGGTGCTCGGCCAGGTCAACCAGCGACGTGGTCAGATCACGGCGACGGAAAAAGAAGAGGGTTTCGTTCGTGCCATTGCCGAAGTTCCGCTGAACGACATGTTCGGGTACTCGACCGACCTGCGTTCGGTCACACAGGGTAAGGGCGAGTTCTCAATGGAGTTCAAGCGTTACGCCGAAATCCCGCGTTCGATCCGCGACGCACTCGTCGAGGAATACAAGAAGAAGGACAAGCGCTAGTCGTTTGAAATGACGCTGCGCGCATGACGCGCTTCCACCCCGGCCTGGCCCGCGTACCCGCGTAGCCCCGCCGGGGTGATTTATTTCCGGGCCGAGAGTGCCGATTCAAGGGATATGGCGAAGATCCTCGGTCGGTTCGTTTGTACGGCATTGTCCTGTCTCCCGGTCGTCGTCAGCGCCCCGATGGTACTGGCCAAGACAAACGTAACACAGACGCAGGGCACGGATCCGTTTGGCGATACCCTTCGACAACGTTGCGGCCGGATGTGGACCGGAAACTTCATCAAGATGGCCGAGTCGCAGTTGCCACCCGATCACGTCGTCAACAATCCAGACCTTGAGGTGGTGCTGGATGTGGCCTTCAAGAGTTCTGGCGGGTTTGTCGGAGCGGCCGTTTCCACACCTTCAGGGGTTCCCGAGTTCGATGCGGGTGCACTTGAGGTGGTACGAGATGTGGCCAGCGTGAAGATGCGGCCTCCCGAAGTTCAATCCGACGACGGCAATGTCCACGTTCGATGGGTGTTTGCCCGCAAGGATGGCCGTTGCGACAGCTTCTCTGCCTACGAGGCCCGTCTACCGGTCGAGGGTGCGGTGGTCAGCCTTACGAAGAACGGGCGCGAAGCGACGGCGCTCGAACGGTTGAGTGAGTCAGCGACTCCTGAAGCCGTTCAGAACTTTTCCCGGACCTGGCTTGAACGCCAAAAAGTGCAACCGACCTCCCACGCTGCGAAGTCAACTTGCGACAAGGTGTTGCCTGCGCTTTCGGCGAGTAACTCGGCCGAGCGCGAAAAAGCAATCGCAGCACTTTTCGGGGCAATGGACGAAAAGTGTGTTGCACCGCTTGTGACCATCGCGAACAACAACGCCGAAAAGACGCCGCTTCGGGTGTCTGCATTGCGCGCGCTCGGGTCTATCGAATCGGCAGCCGCAGTTGATGCGCTGAAAAAGCAGCTCGAGTCGACCGCGCCGGCGATCCTGGCCGCGGCGATCGAGGGCTGGTCGCGACCCGAACGGGGTCGCAAGGTTTTGTTTGCGCTCACGCCCTTCCTGAAACACGCGTCTCCCCCGGTGCGCCGTGCAGCGGCGGCCGGTCTTGTTCGCGCCGCAGGCGATGCGGCGATCGCGCAACTCTTTTTGTTGTGGAAAGAAAAGACGCCGGAAGCATTCGAAGGCGTTGCCTTGGAACTGGGTCGACTTTCAAGCACCGAGTCCGCAGACTTCCTGGGAAAGATGCTGAAACGGGACGACGTTCGTGTTCGCCTTGCGGCGGCGCTTGCGCTATCGAGTCGAAGCGATGCTGCCGCAAAGGCGTTTCTTGTCGGAGCAAAATCGGATGCGAGCGTGCGCGTGCGCGCTGCCGCTGCCTCGGTGGGCGACGAGGCGAGCGTGCTGGCGGTTATCGAAGAATTGAAGAAGAGCCCCGCAGACCTTGTCTGGGTGCAGGAGACGATGCTCACCGGAAATGGTCGCGCGATTGCGGCGCGGCTGTTTGCGACGTCGTTTTCGGCGGCGGACGTGGAGGGGCGCAAAGCGATCGCCTTGCGCTGGGCGTCGCCACCCGCGCCGATCACGCAGATCGCTGTGCGCTGAGCGGGGGATGCATCGAACGTAACCTCGCGCACCGCTTCGTGTATTGTCCTGCGCATGGTGGTTCCGATCATACTTGCAGCGGGCGCTTCTCGGCGGATGGGTACGATCAAGGCGTTGCTAGACTTTGACGGTTCAACCTGTCTCGAACGCGTTTTGATCGCCTGTCTCGACGGAGGCACGGCGCCGCCGATTGTCGTGCTCGGTCCCGAACACGAACCCGTCACCGAACGCGTTTTGTTGCGCGACCATCGTGTCGTCATCAATCCAAATCGCGAGCGCGGGCAAACCAGTTCCTTGCTCGTGGGTCTTTCGGTGATGCCGAAAGACGCAGACGGTTTCCTCATCTTCCCGGTGGATCATCCCCTCGTCACCGCGGCTCACGTGCAATCTCTCCTACAAAATTTCGCGCAACGCACTCAGGGCACCGACATCGTGGCCTATTCCGTCGCGGGAAAACGAGGGCATCCGGTTGCCGTCTCGACCCGGCTCTTGCCCGAATTCCTTGCGTTGCCCTCGGACGGTTCCGCCCGGACGGTGTTGAATGCCATCGCAGCGCGCGTCTTTTACGTGGCCAGCAACGACCCCGCAGTAATTTCCGACATGGACACGCCGGACGACTATCGACGCTTGCTTGCCTTCAGCCGTCAGGCAAACTCGGGCCGCTGAACGAACCCATGGAAGTTTCGCGCAAGGTCATGCATCGCGTGACCGAGTTACTCGACGATGGCAGGGCATTTGCCCTTTGCACCGTCATTGCCGCCCGTGGCAGCGTCCCCGGGCGTGTCGGCGCCAAGATGATCGTGCAGCCCGATGGAACACAGTTCGGAACCGTCGGCGGTGCTGGCCTTGAAGTGCGAACGCGCGATCTGGCCTTGAAGTGTCTGAAGGAAGGTCGAAACGCCACACAACGATTCGACCTTGCGTTTTTCAAGCAGGGCGGGTTGGATAGCCTCTGTGGTGGCACGGTGGATATCCTGGTAGAGGTCATGAGCACCCGTCCGCATCTTTTGCTTTGCGGTGGTGGACACGTTGCCCTCGAGGTGGCGCGCCTTTGCGACCAGCTCGAATATGTTTTTTCGGTGCTCGACGACCGGGTCGAATTCGCCACCCGGGAGCGTTTTCCGGGCGCACGCGGTCTGCACGTGGCGCGACCCGAAGATTTTTTTCCCAACACCGAGCTGTCGATCTATTCACAGGTCCTCGTGTTGGGGTATTCGCACCAGATTGACACCGAGGTGTTGTTCCAGTGTGTGCAACGGTTTCCCGGGTACATCGGACTTATCTGTAGCCGCCTCAAGCGCAAGCAAATGTGGAAGCGTCTGATGGATCGGGGCGTCTCCGAAAATGCCATGCAAAAGGTTGAGGCACCGGTTGGGGTGAACATCGGTGCGGAAAGTCCCGCAGAGATCGCCGTGTCGATCCTCGGCAGCATTATTCGCGAACACAAAGCAAAAAGGAACGACGAACCCGTGGCGCCGACGAGGACCCCCACATGATCGAATCGCAACACATCATTCGCACCGCCGAGCGGTTACGGGATCGCATTGGTGCCCGCTTTCCGGGAGCGGGGCTCATCGGGGTTGCCGAGAAGGTGCGCTTCGAGGCTGAATCTGTGGATGGGCTGATACGAAAGCTGGGCCGCCCGAACTGGGCCCTTCGTGGCATCAACGTCTTGTTGTTGATCGGCATCGCGGGGATCGTGTTTTACATTCTCACCCATTTCCAGCTCCGCCTGCACGCGGAGGACGTAGAAGGCTTTATTCAGTTTCTCGAACCCGCTCTCGGCAGCATCGTGTTCATCGGCGCCTTCATCTGGTCGCTCGTGAATCTCGAAAACCGGTGGCGCCGCGGCAAGGTGCTCGCGGTGCTGCACCAGTTGCGGTCGCTCGCCCATCTCGTCGACATGCACCAGTTGGCCAAGGATCCGGAGCGACTTGT
Source organism: Deltaproteobacteria bacterium (assembly GCA_034439895.1). Classification (GTDB taxonomy): domain Bacteria; phylum Myxococcota_A; class Polyangia; order Fen-1088; family Fen-1088; genus JAWXBF01. The sequence goes on along the minus strand of JAWXBF010000299.1, from coordinate 19,082 downwards.
CCACAGGGGCCCGGATACCCAATTTTCTCACCCGCTCGCGCTGTCCGCGTTTCAACTTGGCCGATACCTCGACTACTGCTCGGACCTCCTTTCGGTCTTGAGCAAGATCGGGGCGCTCTGGGCCCAATATTTTACCGACCCCGAGATCCTGCGCGCCGTTGATCAGATCGAGAACCTGACGAACGGGCTGTCGCGAAAAATCTGGCAAAAGCTGACCCTGCTCGGCCGATTGATGCCCGAAGAAAAAGTGGGGGGAGACGCCGAGTCGAGCGTGGCATGACACGGGGAGTCATTCTTGGCTGTTTTCACAGTTTGAGTCCGGCCATGCGCCCAACCGCCGCATTTCGTGTTATACGCTGGCAACTTTTCAGCCATGGCTGCGGCCGCGTTTTACGATCTAGATGGCACCCTGGTCCGAACGAACCTGGTGCATGTGTTTGCCCACACCGCCCGCAATCAGCAGGGTCTGTGGCGCAGCTTGACGCGTACCATTGCGGCGGCGGTATCGGTACCCATGTTCATGGCGGCCGATACCTATAGCCGCCGGATGTTCAACGACGTCTTCTTCCGGTACTACAAGGGCGAATCGGAAGATCGCCTGCGTTATCTGTCCGAAGAGCTGTTCGAGAACGTCTTGAAGGACGCCATCTTTCCCGGCGCCTACGAACTCGTCGACAAGTCCAAGCGCCTGGGCCTTCGTCAGGTGCTGGTGACGGGCGCAATCGACTTCACGGTCATGCCGCTGATTCGCCACCTGGGTTTCGACCACCACGTCTGCAACCACCTCGAGTTCGTCGATGGTCGCGCGACGGGCCGGCTGCGACCGCCCGTGATGGCTGCCGCTACGAAGGCCAGCTGGATGCGGACTTACGCCGAGAAAGAAGGCCTCAATCTTTCCGACTGTTTTGCTTATTCCGACAGCATGAGCGATCTGCCCATGTTGTCCGTGGTGGGTCATCCCGCTGCTGTGAATCCAGACTTCCGTCTTCGAAACACGGCCATGCAGCACGACTGGCCCATCCTCGACCTGCGCTAGTACGGCGCTTTATCCCGCAAAAGAATCGCAATGCCCAAACGAACCGTTCCCGCAAAGGTACCCGTCAGGACCGCGACGCGCGGACCCACGCCCCGCAAGAAGGAAGACGACCAGGTCGTTTATATCGACACCAACTCGGCACCCCGCGTGATGTTTTCCGGGGAAGACCTTTTGGTGGAAGATCTTCCGGTTGGCACCCGGGTCATCTATCCGAAGCCCCCCCTTGAAGGGCTTGCCAATCCCGGCGCCGCCGTTCGGTATGCGCTGAACCATCCGCTTGGCACCGATCCACTGTACGCGCAGCTTTATCCCGGTATGCGTGTCACGATTGCCGTCGACGACATCAGTCTGCCGTTGCCGCCGATGGTGACACCCGACATCCGCCAGACCATCGTCGAGATCTTGCTCGAACTTCTTGATGCCAATGGTGTCGATGACGTTCACATCATTGTTGCGAACTCGCTGCACCGTCGAATGACTGGCCCCGAGATGAAGCGCATGCTGGGTCGGAAGATCTTCGATGCCTACTATCCCGATCGCTACTACAACCACGACGCCGAAGACCCGGACGGCATGGTTCACCTTGGCAAGACGAACCACAACGAGGTCGTCAACATCAACCGTCGCGCCGTTGAAAGCGACCTGCTTATTTACGTGAACATCAACCTCGTGCCGATGGACGGTGGCCACAAGTCGGTCACGGTTGGTCTGTGCGACTACGAGAGCCTGCGCGCGCATCACGAGCCGCACACGATTCGCCAGTCGGATAGCTACATGGATCCGGCGAAGTCGATGCTCAACAAGAAGGTCGAGCGCATGGGCGCCATTGTGCAGTCGAATATGAAGATTTTTCATATCGAAACCGCGCTCAACAACCGGATGTTCGGCCCACAGATGTCGTTTCTGACGAAGAACGAAGACGACTTCACGGAGACCGACCGGTTGAAGCTCGAAGCGACGCGCTGGGCGCTGTCCAAGATGCCATCCGGTGCCAAGCGAACGTTGTTTCACAACATTCCAGCGCAATACGAACTGGTTGCCTGCCACGCTGGCGAGACCCAGGCGGTTCATTCGAAGATCATCGAGAAGAACTTCGAGCAGTACATGGTGAACGTCCGCGGCCAGAGCGACATCGTCATCTGCGGCGTGCCGTTCATTTCGCCTTACAACGTCAACTCGATTTTGAATCCCCTGTTGGTTCAAGTAATGGGTCTTGGTTACTTCCACAACTTCTACCGTGGCAAGCCACTGTTGAAGAAAGGTGGGGTGTTGATTCTGACCCATCCGTGTTACGACAAGTTCGACCACAAACACCATCCGAGCTACATCGAGTTCTTTAATCGCCTTTTGCCGGAGACACGCGATGCCGATGTCTTGCGGGCCAAATACGAAGAAGAGTTCGCCCGGAACCCGAGCTACATCGAGATGTACCGGCGGGGCAATGCGTACCACGGAGCGCATCCCTTCTTCATGTGGTACTGGGGCGAGAACGGCCGGCAGCACGTCGGCAAGGTCATCGTGGCCGGCGCCGAAAATGCGCACGTTCCCGCCATGTTGGGCTGGGACAGAGCCGATTCATTGACCGAGGCCATTGCGATGGCGCGTAGCCACGTCGGACCCAATCCCGACATCAGCATGTTGCACCACCCGCCAATCGTCATGGTGGACGTCGAGTGAGACACGACAACCGCAAACCAACAGGCCGTGCAAAGATCGGTCATGGATCCCATGTCGCCGCGGCCCCATCGACGCTTTCGGCCTCGGAGATCTACAACGGCCGCAAGGTCTTCATCATCGGTGCGACCGGCTTCGTCGGCAAGGTCGCGCTCGGGATGTTGTTACAACGATTCCCGCAGGTCGCGCGCGTCTACGTGATGGTTCGACGCGGAACCGGAACCGACAGCGAGTCCCGGTTCTGGAACAGCGTCATTCGCTCACCCGTGTTTGATCCCCTGCGGGCAAAGTATCCAACCAGGGAAGCCTTCGAGGCGTTCGTGCGCGACAAGGTTCGCGTCGTGGACGGAGACATCTGCGAAGAACACCTTGGCATGACGGCGGATGAGGCCGAGAAGGTTGCCAAAGACATCGACGTGGTCATCAATTCGTCGGGTCGCGTGACATTCAACCCGCCGATCGAATCCGCGATTCGCACCAACGTGGGTGGAACGAAGAATGTCATCTCCTTCGTCAAGCGCATGCGCCGTCCGGCCTTGCTGCACACCAGCACCTGCTTCGTTGCGGGCAATCGCTCTGGTGAAGTTTGGGAAGATGAAGAACTCGACGGCTATTTCCCGCGCCATGCGGATATGCCAGGTACTCAGTTCTCGGTCGAGCAAGAAATCAAGGACGTCGAGCGGATTGCGCTTGAAGTGCGTGCTCAGTCGACCGACGCCACCGTGTCGGCACGCCTGCGCATCAAGGCTCGCGAACGTTTGCTAGAGCAGGGCCGCGATCCGGATGACGAGTCCACCTTGCGGCTCGGAATTGCGCGTGAACGCAAGGACTGGGTTCGCAACGAATCCACCGAGCGCGGGATGGCGCGTGCCGCCGAGTGGGGCTGGCCGAACATCTACACCTACACAAAGAGCATGGGTGACCAACTGGTCGCGCGTGAAACCGACATCGCGCGCGCCATTGTGCGTCCGGCGATTGTGGAAAGTTCGCTGTCCTATCCCTTTCCGGGATGGAACGAGGGCTTCACGACGTCCGCGCCACTTGTGTTTCTGAGCCTCAAGGGTCAGCACATGTTGCCGGCTGCCAAACGCCTGATTTTGGACATTGTCCCGGTGGATCACGTTGCGGCCGGCATGTTGATGGTTGCGGCTCAGCTTTGCGTCGAACAGCCGAAGTTGGTCTTTCAACTGTCGAGCGGTGATCTCAATCCATCCCGCATGGATCGCGTTACGACCATCACGGGCCTCTACAAGCGACAGCGTCTGCAGGTCAAAGAAGCCGGAAACAAGTTCATCAATGATCTTGTGGCACGAATGGAACTGCGTTCGGTTGAAGACAACGAATACAAACGTTGGTCCCTGCCGATGTTCCAGAGGATTACCGGCAAGATTTCATCCACGCTTTCATCGGTGCGCCCCTCCTGGGGTGGTGGCCGATTCGGCACGCTCATCGATCGGATGAAAAATAGCATCGACAACGTCAAGCGCGTTGCCGACGAGGCGCAGTTGAACGTGGACCTGTTCCGTCCCTTTATCCACGACAACGAATACGTGTTTCGCGCCGACAACATCCGCGGGGTTCGCGATCGACTTCCCGAGTCGGATAGGAAACTCCTCGACTGGTCGCCCGAGAATCTCGACTGGTACGACTACTTCATGAACGTCCACTTCCCGGGCTTGCAGAAGTGGGTCTTGCCTGAGCTTGATCAGACGTACGCTGCGCGCCCGAAGAGTGTCTACGCTTATCGCGACCTGCTTGAGCTTTTTGATACCACCACCAAGTTGCACGCGACCCGGGTTGCGATGCGCATGGATCGGGATGGCCGTGAAGAAAGCTATACGTACGACAACGTCAAGGAGCTTGCCTATCGAGCAGGGGCCTTCCTCGTCGGGCATAACGTCGCGCAGTCCGATTGCGTGATGTTGTTTGCCAAAAACGCCCCGGAGTGGGGCATGGCTTACTTTGGCATCTTGAAGGCCGGTGCCACGGTTGTGCCGATCTCGCACGAGTCGACGATCGACGAGGTCGTGAACATCGCGCGCGCCAGCGAAGCCGTGGGGCTCTTCGTCGGGGAAGATCTGGCGGCCAAGCACAGCGGACTTGCAGCGGCGCTTTCAGAAGCGAAGCTTGCGACGAAGATCTGGACGCTTTCCGACGTATTTGCGATCGAAACCGTCGAGATCGAGAATGAACGCATTGCACGATTCCCCCGGTTAAGCGACTCCGACGCGATTGCCTCGTTGATCTTCACTTCGGGCACCACGGGCAGCCCCAAGGGGGTGATGCTGACCCACCGCAACCTCACCTTCATGGTATCGGAGCTGCTGCGCATCTTCGACTTCGGCGTCACGGACGGCGTGTTGTCGGTGCTACCCTTGCATCACACCTTCGAGTTCTCGGGTGGATTCCTGTGTCCGTTGTCGCGCGGTGCTCAGATTTCCTATGTTGCCGAGCTGAACGGCGATTCCATCAACCGCGTGCTCAAGCGCGGGCACGTCACGGCAATTGTCGGTGTTCCCGCCCTGTGGGAGCTGTTGCGCCGCCGCGTCTTGAACAAGTTCTCGAATCGCTCGGCCACGCTCGGCAAAGCGGTCGAGGCGCTGGCCGATCTCAGCTTCGAGTTGCGTTCGCGTACGGGCATCAACCTCGGCGCCTTGATGTTCATGCCGGTCCACAATGGATTTGGCGGTCGCATTCGTTATCTTATCAGCGGTGGTTCAGCACTTCCGCCTGACGTGCTCAAGACCTTCCAGGGGATGGGCTTCGATTTCTTCGAGGGATATGGTCTTACCGAGTCCTCGCCGGTGTTGACGGTCAGCTCTCCGCACGAAAAACCCAAGCCCGGTTCAGCGGGCAAGCCCTTGATCGGCGTCGAGGTGAAGATCGCCGATCCCGACGCCAAAGGGGTGGGAGAAGTCATCGCGCGTGGCCGCAACGTGATGGCAGGCTACTGGCGCGATGAAGCCGCAACCCGTGCGACGATTCGCGATGGTTGGTTGCACACGGGCGATTTGGGTCGCTTCGACGAAGACGGCAATTTGTTCCTCGTCGGCCGACTGAAAGACATCATTGTCGATGCCAACGGCAAGAATGTTTATCCCGACGAACTCGAAGAGCTCTACGGCGGTTGTGAGTTCGTCAAAGAACTCTCGGTGGTCGGCGTTCCGGACGGTCGTGGTGAACGCATCGCGTGTGCCGTGGTGGTGGATCGCGAGCGCGAACCCGCCCTGTCAGACGAGGAACGTCGCGCCCGGATCGAACGGCATTTCCAGTCCGTTTCACAGTCCCTCCCGTTCTGGAAACGCGTCAAGGGCGTCGAGTTCTGGGACGGAGATCTGCCCCGCACGGTGACCAAGAAGGTCAAACGCCGCGACGTGGTACGTTTGCTTCAAGAAAAGCTTGCAGCCACACAGCCGGCAAGTGCCGCGCCCCGTGACGGGGACGTTGCCTGGTTTATCAACATCGTGGCCACCGTGACGGGCAAGCTCTCGGGGGATATTTCGCTTTCGACCCGGGTGGATCTGCTGGGCTTCGATAGCCTCATGTACTCGGAACTGTCAGCAGCGCTTGATGCGGATGGCGCGGGCGTCAGTCCCGATGTCGACTTTACCGGTGCACCGGACGTGGCGAGTCTCTTCGAGATCGTTCGTGCAAGCCGTGGTGTCCATGGCGGGGCCCGGAAGTCATCGGGTCAGGGTGGCAAGCAAGACCACGACGCGGGTGAAAAGAAAGAAATTCAGGTACCCGATCCCATCGTGCGTTTGGGACGAACCGGTTTGCGGCTTGGCCAGAACGCTTTTTACAAGGCGGTTCTTCAGACCGAGATCAAGGGTTTCGCCCACGTACCACGCAACGAAAGCTTCATCGTTGCCTCAAATCACACCTCGCATCTCGACATGGGTGCGCTGAAGGTTGCACTTGGCGAGGCGGGCCGTGGTCTTGCATCGCTGGCTGCGGCCGATTACTTCTTCTCGACACGCTGGCGACGCGCCTGGTTCGAGAACTTCACCAACCTCGTCGCGATGGAGCGAGCAGGTTCGGTTCGCAAGTCACTTGAGATCGCAGAAGATGTGCTGCGTTCAGGTCGTTCGATGGTGGTGTTCCCCGAGGGCACGCGGTCGCGAAGCGGTGTGATGAAGGAGTTCTTGCCGAGCATCGGCTACCTGGCGTTGCGTTCGGGTGTCGGTGTCGTGCCAGCGTACATTGAGGGTGCGCACGCGTCCCTGCCGGTCGGCAAGTCGGTGCCGCGTTCCCGCGATATCCAGGTGGTTTTCGGTCCTTTCCTTTCCATTGACATGTTGAGGGCCGCGACCTACGGGATGCCGCAACAAGAAGCGTGGGCGCACGCAGCCTTGCTGGTCGAGCGCGTTGTGACTGGCTTGCGTGATCGCAAACCTTTCCCCGTTGATCCGGATAGCTTGCGAAACGTTACCCGCGAGGCACAACCATGAAAATTCTCATCACGGGCGCAACAGGGTTTCTCGGAACGCATCTGGTCGAAAAACTTTGCGCTGACGGACTCACCGACAATCTTCGCATCCTGGCGCGAACGTCGACGCCTCGCCTTGAGGCTCTCGGTGTCGAGGTCATCACGGGCTCGGTCACCGAGCCTGCCGACTGCGTGCGCGCGGTGAAGGGCGTAAAGCAGATCTACCACCTGGCAGGCCTCGTCTCGCGCAAGACGAACGACGCTCACAAGATGTTTGACGTTCACGTCGCCGGCACGCGCCACCTGTGCCAGGCCGCGGTTGCCGCTGACGTTGCGCGCATCGTTTTGGTTTCGACGAGCGGTACGATTGCGGTGAGCCGTGAGTCGGATGCGATGTCCGACGAGACGGTCGATCCGCCCATGGATATCATCGGACGCTTTCCGTATTACAGCAGCAAGCGGTTTCAGGAAGAAACAGCGATGAAAGAGTGTGCGGGCAAGATCGAGCTTGTGACCGTAAATCCCAGCCTCTTGCTTGGCCCCGGCGATGATCGACTGTCCTCGACTCGGGATGTCTTGTTGTTTCTCGGTCGCGAGATTCCGGTGTGTCCTCCTGGTGGGTTGAACCTGGTCGATGTGCGGGACGTGGCGATGGTGTTGCCGGTTGCGATGGCAAAGGGCCGGCCCGGTGAAAAATACCTATTGGGTGGTCCAAACTGGACCCTCAAGGAATTTTTCGGTCGGCTTGAACGGCTGAGCAAGGTGAAGGGTCCGTTGATTCAGGGCCGTGGGCGCTGGCCGTATTTCGCAAGTCGCATTCAGTCCGCGGTGCTTAATTCCATTGGTCGCACAGCTGCCATCGATCCGGAGAGCGTGGAGCAGGGTGAGTACTTTTGGTACTTCTCTTCAGAAAAGGCCAAACGCGAGTTCGGCTTTACCGTGCGCGAAGAAAGCGACACGCTCTTCGCCACGATTCGTTACCTGCGCGAACATTTCCTCGGTCGAGCAGCCTGAACATCGTCAGGCCTTGTCCGCCGATCGGATCGACGCCGGGAGCCCTCCAATCCCCTTCCAATGGCTGCCCCAACCGGGCTAGAGTGCTGCTTCGCAGAAATGACAAAACCGGAGGAACGCGCCCGCCTGGAAATAGACGCGGCGCTGGGTTTGGCGGGGTGGGTGATCCCCAGGGCCGCGACGAAATGAACCTTTCCACGGGGACGGGCGTCGCTGTCCGCGAATTCAAGATGGCCAAGGGCCACGGTTTTGCCGACTATTTGCTTTTTTTTGATGGCAAAGCCGTCGGAGCCCTTGAAGCCAAGCCCGCCGGTCACACACTTGTCGGCGTCGAGACCCAAGCGTTGAAGTACGGAGAGGGCCTGCCCACGATCATCTACACGACCCACCTCTCGACGATGCTGAACCTCGTTTCGCATCTTTGACAGCCGACACCCATGCCCCTTCGCTCATGCGATCGCCCGCTTCTTTTGCTCTTGAAGAAACACCCCACGACGCATATTCAAGGAACACGCGACAATAGCGACGATGTCCAAGAACGACGTACCCAACCCTTTAGGGGATGACCGGATTCTTCTCGAGGTCGACGGAGAGAACGTCCACCCCTCGTCCACCCCGAGAACGTCGAGGTGCGGACCGCATTGGCGTGGTCGCACCTTCGCCCCACGAACGCGTCGTTGCCCGCTGAAGTCCAGGTATCGCTTCGCGTGATCCCGCAGCGTGTGGGTGGAATCAGGCCTGCTGTTCACTTGGAGTCGAAGTCCGAGGATCGGTCTTTCACGCTCGACGTATCGAAAGAACAAGCCCGTCAAATCGGGCGGTTTCTCTATACCGAAATCGACATCGTGGCTCTCGTGAAACGGGACGAAGACGGATTCATCGAGACCGGGACGCTTACAACTTTTGAACCCGTGACGGATGACGATGCCACGACCGCGTGGCGAGACTGGTACGCCCACAACGCGGCCGGGTGGAATTCGATCGAGGACGTGGAGTTGGAACTTGGGCGCGATCGAAATTGACGTAACCACGGACCAACTGGCGTTGCCGAAGACGACGTCCATGAGCGATGCCGCTTACGTCGTCCAGAAACTCTGGGACCGCTGCACCATCCTGTGCGACACATCAAGCAGACAACGGCGCTGCTCTTCTTCAAGATGGCCGAGGATCGCGCCGAACTGACCGGTCACCACGCAGCCCATTCCCGACGCCGACCACCGGGTCAGCAGAGTGGAAAGAGCACGTAGCACAATGGAGAGTCAGGATGCCGAGCACTCTACTTGTGCAACGAATGGCGCGAGCCGGGTGCTTCAGGCCGTCAACCAATCGGAGCCCGGCATGATGCGCTTCATGAATTCATCGAAGAGCGGAACGGTGAACGTTGTGTCGCCGTGACTGGGACTCCAGATCATGCCCTTGCCGATAAGTCCGTTTCGCACAGGCGCAAGCGCCGTCACCTTTCGCTTCAGTGTCTCTGCGATGTCACCGGAGCGATGAGGTCCAGGTCCAAGAGCAGCCATCGCCCTCAAATAACGTTTCTCCATCGGTGTCAACCGATCGAAGCGAACGCGGAAAAAACTCTCGTCCAATGTTGCCAGAACTTGCGTTGACGCGGCGAGAACGTCACTGTCCGTGATGGGGCTTGCGGTTGCTGTTTGCCAGGCGTGTTTGCCCCATTCCTGCAGGAAGTACGGGTGTCCTTTCGTTTGTGTTACGATTCTATCAACGGCACGCGCATCGAACACGACGCCGAGATTCTCAGCAGGTTTGACAAGTGCCAAACGTGCCGCCGCGTCCGGAAGTGGACCAATTTCGGGATAGTCAAAAAGGCGTTCGGCATATGACTTTGCCTTGCCGGCCTGCCCTCGCAGCTGCGGCAATCCTGCACCAACGACACCAATTGGAATCTTCTGTTGCGCGCACCGATGCAAAGCGCTGATGAGCGCGGCAAACTCAGATTCCACGATGTATTGCATCTCATCCAGGAAGACGATGAGGGCGGTGTCTGCACTCCTGGCTGCGTGTCCCGCGGCCTCAAGCAAGGCCGAAAGATCGATTTCAAGATCGCCATTGTCGGCGAGACCGGGCTCGGGTTCGAGATCAAGCCCAACCTCAATGTCGCTGAACTTCACCTTCAGGGCGTTCGCGAAACCGGCCAGGCCACGCAACGCCCGCTGAGCAAGGTGCTTCGCCTTTTCAATTTTGCTCAGCCTGAGGAGTGCCAATCGCAGCTGAGGAGCCAGCAACGCAGGGAGGGAACGGCCTTCGGGTGCTTCGGCGCGCAACGTATGGATTCCTTCGGATTCGGCATCGCTGCGCATCCGGTCAAGCAATACAGTTTTTCCCACGCCCCGTAGTCCCACCATCAGAACGCTTTTGGCCGGGTTGCCGATGCGCAACCGCTCAATCGCGATTCGAACCGTATCGCGGAGCTCGTCGCGTCCGGCCAATTCGGGCGGTGGCGTTCCGGCCCCTGGGGAATACGGGTTGTGGATGGGATCCATGTGCCGTAGATTATAAGTAGTTTACGGAAGTTACAAAAATTAAATAAACTTTATAAGTTTGTTATAAATACCTCATCGGGCGACGACACCTATTCATCCGTCACACTCCGCTCGGGAACGACGCTCGACCTGTCAGGCACGGTCCCGGGTTTTTTAGTCGCGCCGCCCGGGGGTGCTCAGGCTTGTAGTACCAGTGCGCCAGGCATGATCGAAAACGTCGCCGGCAACTGTCCGGGCGTCTCGCCATCGAGCTCGACGAGAACCTTCTCGGCAGGGTCTGCCGCTTCGATATGAACCTTGTGCGCCGTCGAATGAAAGACCTCTTTCATGGCGAGGTGCGTGCCGTCGTAAAGGCGATTTGTTTTCAAGATCACGTCGAGCCGCGTGAGATCGCCCACCAGCACCACGTCCAGCGTGCCGCTTTGCAGATCGGCCTTGGGACAAACCTTCATACCGCCGCCAAAGAAACAGCCGTTGCCCATCGCCACAAACATCACCTTGCGGCGCATGGGCTCCCCATCATCGATTCGCAACACAAGGTCTGCGTTGTCTGTACCGAGCAAAGTTCGCACCGTCGCGCTCAAAAAAGCAGCCTTCGCCCCAAGCCGTTTGGAACTGCGATTCGCGCGATCCGCCACCGCCGCCGAGAACCCGACGGAACTCACGTTGACGAAGCGACGCTCGATGGGCGAGCCATCGTGACCCATCAGTTTCACCAAACCCGCGTCAATCGTGCGAGGCGCTGCCTGTTTCACACGCGCCGCCGCCTTCGTCACATCCTCGGGCAGGTCCAGCGTGCGCCTGAAATCGCCCCCGGTTCCACGCGGAATGATGCCAAGCGGCGTCCGGGTACCGAGCAAACCATTGGCGACCTCGTTGATGGTGCCGTCGCCCCCAAAAGCCACGACCAGGGGCGCATCCGCAGCCGCAGCCTCGCGAGCAAGATCCGTCGCGTGTCCCCGGTGCTCGGTGAACCTCGCGGTGAAAGGCCCCAGTCCATCGGCCACGGCGGTCGACAGGCGTGCCCAGCTGGTATCGGACAGACCGCCACCTGCGCGACGGTTCACGATGACGACGGGTTTTTCAGCGTCAGAACTCATCCAGATTGGCGGACAGTAGCACGGTGGGTCGCGGTTGCGACACCGGCCACAGATTCTCAAAAAGCGTTCGATTTATTTATTGGTATGACGAACGTCGAAGCGTTGATGAGCGTTGAGGCGGGCAGGGTGCCCGACGGGGTTCGGGTCTTCTTCGAGCGGGACGAGGATTCCGGCCGATTTCAAGTCTGGAGTGCACTCACCCTGTTGCTCGGAGGCATCACCTGCTTCGTCGCAGCCACCGCGGGCCGAATCCGCGATTGGCGGTTTTTACGATGTTTGCGCTCGTCATGGCGACACCCACCGCGGAGGAAAAGTCGAACGAGCACCGACGCCGGGTGCTCGTCGTCGGGCAAGAGGGATTTATCACGCGCGATGCTTTCGGCCTGCGGAACTGGCATTTCGATGAAATCGTCAGCCTGGCAATCTGTACCCTCGACGGCGTACCTCACCTCGTGCTCGGCGATCGATTCGGCAAGGAGCACCTCCTTGATCATTCCAATTTCGAGAATGCCGAGGCCTTGCTCGAGGTGCTTCGCTCGGGCATTGCCCGACATGCGATTGCCGTCGTGTGATTCACCACCTGTGACGAATTCGCCGCGGTTTGTGTTGAATTGAACACATCCTGTCACCGCGCGTCGCGTTGCCTGTTGTCACAAGTTGTTGAAATCACGATGTCGCGTATCGCTCTCCATTTATTCTGACACAGGGACACCGATTGCCAGCATCTCAAGCACGGGGGTGAGCAATCATGAAAGCTTCTCGAACCATGCAATTGAGGGTGGCGTACTTTGGGGCAGCCTGGGCGGCATTGGTCGCCGGCCTCGTGGGCTAAAGAAAGTCCCAGATCGGGAAACGCAACACAGCGCACCGGTGTAATCCGGTGTACAAACGTTGATACGTGTCCCTGGGAATATTGTTTGCGCTGGGAACCAGTGTCACCTGGGCGGTGGCGAATGTGTTTATCGCGAATACGGGCAAGGCGCTCGGCGCGGGTCGAGCCATGTTCTGGGCGCTTGCGGTCGGCGCGCTATTGGCCGCGGTCGTCGGCGTAGTCCTCGATACGGGCCCACGCGATTTCTCGACGCGCAATCTGGGTTTACTGGGTCTGTGTGTCGGGTTCGGGATGGTTGCCAACACCGGCATGTTCAAGGCATTCGCGTCGGGACACCTGCTCGCCGTGGTGCCAATCGTCTCGGGGTGGTCGTTGTTCGCCGCGTTGTTTGCGACCTTGTTTTTGCATGAACGGGTGCGCCCACTTCAGGTGGTTGCGGCTGCGCTCGTCTTCGCCGGAATGATGGTCGTTTCCATTTCCGCTGCCCGTGCGACGAGCGATGTGCCGAGTCCTTCTGCGGAGGGCGTCACGCAACGCCGCGCCGTACTTGCGGCATTGTGCGCGGCGCTCGGATTCGGCGCGCTTTTGCCTCTGCTGTCGACGCTGGGCCCTGCCTTCGGTGAAATCACGGCGTCGTCCCTTTTGTTTCTGGGCTATACCGCGGTGGGGATCCCGCTGGCGCGACTGCAGCGTCGATCGATAGCGCCGCCCCCGCGACAGATCTGGTTGAGTGTGTTGGCAGCCGGTGCAGCCGAGGTTGCAGGGGTTGCGTTCCTTGTCCTTGCACGACGCTTTGCGCCCATGACGGTGGTGGGGCCCCTGTCCAGTTTGGCCTCAACGCTGACGGTTCTTTATGCCTGGATCGTGCTGCGGGAACGTCCGCCGCGAATTGTGCTTTTGGGCGCCTTCCTCGTGTGCGCTGGCGTGGTGATGCTCGCGCTTTGAGGTAGTATTCGCGGCCTCATGGCTCATCAGTACATCTACACGATGCAGAACCTCCGGCGCGTTCATCCGCCCAACAAGGAGGTCTTGAAGGGGATCTATCTGTCCTTTTACCCCGGCGCAAAGATCGGCGTGTTGGGTGGCAACGGTGCCGGCAAGTCGACGCTTCTGCGAATCATGGCGGGCGTCGACAAGGATTTTTACGGCGAAGCCAAGCCCGCGGACGGCACCACGATCGGATATTTGCCGCAGGAGCCCGAACTCGACCCGAAGAAGAACGTACTGGAGAACGTCGAGGAAGCGGTTGCGTCGGTCAAAAACCTGCTCAAGCGATTCGAAGAGGTCAGCAACCGATTTGGTGAAGGGCCTTCCGACGACGAGATGGAGAAGCTGCTCGAAGAGCAGGGCGCGTTGCAGGACAAGATCGAGGCGGCCGGTGGATGGGAGCTTGAACGCAAGCTGGAGATCGCGATGGACGCCTTGCGCTTGCCGCCGCCGGACGCAGACGTGACGAAACTATCGGGTGGTGAACGACGTCGTGTTGCGCTTTGTAAGGTGCTCTTGCAACGCCCGGACATGTTGTTGCTCGACGAGCCCACGAACCATCTCGACGCCGAAAGCGTGGGCTGGCTTGAACACCACTTGCACGACTTTCCGGGAACGATTGTAGCCATCACCCACGATCGTTACTTTCTCGACAACGTGGCGGGGTGGATCCTTGAACTGGATCGCGGCGCGGGCATTCCCTGGGAAGGAAACTATTCGTCCTGGCTCGATCAAAAGCGCAAGCGTCTTGCGCAAGAAGAGAAAACCGAGAGCGCCCGCCAGCGCAACCTCGCGCGCGAGTTGGAATGGGTTCAAGCGTCGCCGCGTGCACGTCAGGCCAAGTCGAAGGCACGTATCACGGCCTACGAAAAGCTATTGGCGGACGAATCAGAAAAACGCGACGGCGCGATCGAAATCGCGATTCCACCGGGGCCACGGCTTGGCGATCTGGTGGTCGAGGCCAAGGGCATCAAGAAGGCCTACGGCGATCGCGTGCTCATCGAGGATCTGACCTTCACCTTGCCGAAGGGTGGCATCGTCGGCGTCATCGGTGCCAACGGCGCCGGCAAGACCACGTTGTTCCGCATGATCTCGGGTCAGGAAAAGCCGGACGCAGGAACGATGCGCGTTGGTGATACGGTTAAACTCGCCTACGTCGACCAATCGCGCGACACCCTGGCGGGTGAAAAGACGGTTTTCGACGAGATCGCCATGGGTGCGGAACATTTCGAGATCGGCAAACGGTCGATCCCATCGCGGGCCTATGTGGCTGGATTCAATTTCAAGGGTGCGGACCAGCAGAAGCTCATCAAGAACCTTTCGGGCGGCGAGCGAAACCGGGTGCATCTTGCAAAGGTGTTGCGTTCGGGCGGCAACGTCCTCTTGCTCGACGAGCCCACCAACGATCTCGACGTGGATACCTTGCGTGCACTCGAAGACGCCATCCTCGAGTTCTCGGGCTGCGTGGTGGTCATCAGCCACGATCGCTGGTTTCTCGACCGCATCGCCACCCACATCCTCGCTTTCGAGGGCGATAGCCAGGTGGTGTCGTTCGAGGGCAACTATCAGGAATATGAAAAGGACCGCAAGCGTCGCCTGGGCTCCGAGGCCGATCAGCCCCACCGGATCCGCTACAAGAAGCTTGTCCAGGGCTAGGGATGTCGTTGCATCCGCCGCACGTTTCGGCTTAACATGGCCGCATGATCTCGCAGTTTGAGTTGGAAAAGGCCATCGCACGTTACCGGGCACGCACTTCCGGAGCGGCGGTCCCCATTGATGCATCCTCTTACCCGGCCGAGGTTGAAGTTGGCTACGAAGGTGGGGTCACGCCCGTTCCTTCTCAAAACCCCAACGCCTTGCCTCGTGAGGCCTACCGATCGGATTCGGAAATCGAAGCACTAGGTCATCAGCACGATATGGTGACGCCCGCTATGGGGAGTCGAACGCGTGGCAACGACGAGCCGACCGTGGTGGGCGATGGCGCCTCGATGTCCTACGTGGCCGATATGGATTCCGGCGTGGTCGAGCTCGACGACGAAGACGACCGCTAGGCGGGGGGGGTCGGGGCCATTGGCCATTCGATTGCTTCGGGCGTGACGAACTCCGCGTTCCTCGCGACGCCCGTTAGAAAAAGAAGCGGAGTCCGATCGCGGGTTCAAGGTTGAAGTCGATCCCGGGCAACACGGTCAACGACGGTGTGAATTCGATGAAGGCTTCGAGAAACTCGGGTTTTCGGAATGACATGTCGACACCGATCGGCATGCGCGCTGCCAGCGCGAAATTGTCTGCCGCTTGATCCGCAGAGAACAGCCAAACGCGGCCACCCGCACCGAAGTGCCAGGAGAGATTGACCTCGCCCTGTAGCAAAGGGTATTGCCACAGGAAGTCGACGTTGACGGCGATGTTGGTTTGGTTGCTGCACGCCTCGAAGCCCGTCTTGCTGTGGCACTTCGACACAAGGCTGAAAAACGAAAGGC
Organism: Deltaproteobacteria bacterium; assembly: GCA_034439895.1. Lineage (GTDB taxonomy): Bacteria > Myxococcota_A > Polyangia > Fen-1088 > Fen-1088 > JAWXBF01. The sequence goes on along the minus strand of JAWXBF010000299.1, from coordinate 3,029 downwards.
CCGCGTCCCACGCATTTTCAGGCCCGACATAATGTTTGCCCACGATGCCGGTGGGCTCGCCCACGGCGAATCCGATGCCGGTGGGGCGCGTGGTTCCGACCTCGGTTGCGCGGGCGGCGTTTGGCCCGAGCAGCAACATCAGCAATACGGAGACTGACGCGAGCGCGATTCCGAAGGAGCGTGAGACGACTGGCACGGCGACCATGGTATCCCAGTGGGTGGGTTGGACCAACATTGGCGCGTGGTGCGGTGGCGGCGCCGGTTCGGACCACGTAAAAGGAGTAGAGAATGTCGGGTCGGAAATTGCAGAAATCGTTGTTCCACAGCGGACGTTGTGGCCCTGGAATTGGACCGGTGCTGGTTACCCTGTTGTTGGCCGGGGCCTGCAAGTCGGAGAAGGCCAGCGATCCAAAGGCAACGTCCCCGAAGAGCTCCCCGTCGACCGCCCCCCTGGCGCCGGATGCCCCGGATCCCGATGGGCTCCCCGAAGTGGAGAATCCCGAAAGCCTGCCTCCCGAGCGCCGGGCAATTCAGTTCGTTCACGGCAAGGAGCGGGTGGTGGACACCCAGGCTGCCCTTGAAAAGGGGTTGACCATCGTCGACCTGAGTGACGGATGGGCGCCCCGGATCTTTCAGGACGCAGTTGATCCCGAAGGCAAACCGCTCATCAACCGGTATCGCCAGGTGTTTGTCGGCATGGCGAATGACAAGACCGACGGCGACGGGCAACCGATCGAGCCGGGCCAGAAGAACTATCTTGAACTGCTCGGTGTGCCACCGTCGCTTTCCGTGTTACGCGACCGGTTTCTCGACGACGAAAAGCGCGAATGCTCCGGGGTGAATCTGGAACTTGTTCGTGCGGTCGATCGTGTGACGGTTTGGAGCGAGCGAAGTCAAAAGGAGGCCGAGGCGCAACAATTGGCGCGTCGCAAGCGGCTCGAAAAAGCCATGGCCACAGCCGGGGTTGCCGATGTCACGGCTCTCGTCACGGCCGAGCCCAAGTGGGAACGCGACGTGAAGGCAGCGCAAAAGCAGGATGCCGAGCGTGCTGCGTTTTTCGAGGTTGAAAAACGCATGTTGTGTGAGGGACGCATGGACGCCGGCAAACACAAGGCGGGGATCTTCGACCCGATCATGGCCTCGGCGGTTGTGGCGTTTCAGATGGAAAACATGTTGCTCGATCTCACCGAGATCCAGCGCAGCACGCTTGAAACCATGGAGCGCTCGCCGCTCGCCAACAACTACGAAGCGCTGCGCCGAACCATCCGGGAGCGGGTGGCACGTGCGGGCGGCGTGCTGGAAGATGGCAGCGTTGATCCGGGGCCCGGCAAAGATGGGAAACCGCGCACCCCGCGTTACACCACACGTTCGGGCGAAGAACTCCCCGTTCCCAATTTGGTTGAGGCGGCCCTTTCAGCAACCCTGGCGCGGCTGGGACTCGATTCGCCCGAGGCCGCGCTGGCATTCTTCAAACGGCACAGCGCCAAGGATTTTTCCTGGCTGAAGGTGGCCGTTCGCTTTCCCGAATTGCCCGAATACTACTCGGCCCACATGGACTTTGAGGCCGAGCTGGATCGAGGTGACGTGTGGTACGAATTGCCTTTTGATGCCAAGGGGAATCGACTGCCTCAGGCGCGACGCATCTTGCCCTCGCTCACGCTTTTTGTCCGCTGGCAGGGCAAGCGTATTCCCCTTGTGAAGTGGCGCACGACGATTGGAGGATGGCGTACTGAGATGGGTCCAGATGGCCACGATTACCTGCGTTACAAGGGGTCCGACGTGGGCCCGCGCGTGTGGCGGCACATCGTGGCGTCGCCGGTGTGGATTCCCCCTGAGAGCACGCCGCTTGGTGGCATGATCAAGAAGAAGTACATCAACGGCCAGCGGCAGTGGGTGACGAACTACGACGAGGTGGGTCCGGGATACCTGTCGGCCTACGGGCTGGCGATGGCCATCCACGTCGAACAACGCAAGCACGCGGACGGCCACATGAGCTATTTCGACAACGGCATTCGGGTTCACGGCTCCTCGGACTACCGTTCGTTGCGCGGCCGTTTTTCGCATGGTTGCCACCGCCTCTACAACAACCTGGCGGTGCGACTCTTCGACCACCTGTTGGCCCATCGCACCCATCGCATCGTCGGTCCCGCTCGGCTGGATTTTCGCCGCAGGTTTTTGCGCGAAGGTCGCGTTTTCGACATGCGGTTGCCGGTTCGCGGGTTCTATTTTGAGCTCGATCCCTCGATTCCAGTTGAAACCCTGGAAGGCAACATCAAGGGTGACTTGAAAAAACCGTTCGAGTCTTTCGTATTCAGACCGGGGGTGGAGTATCCCACGACAAAACCACCGCCTGTACCGAAGGGATTGGCCACCAAGGCGGGCGGCGGAGGTGACGCGTGATGCGAATGGGATTGCTTGGGTTGTGCTTCTTGCTTGCCGGCGCGGGGCTTGGAATTGGCTGCGATCGTGACAAGGTCGTGCCCGAGATACAACCTTCTGCTCCCGAAACGCCCGGCGCGACGGGTGAACCGACGCGTGATACAGTTACGGCACCGGCAGAAGCGCCAGCCGCTGCAGAGTCGGGCGATCAGCCGGGCGACGAAGCCGAGGTGGAGACCGAGGCCGCCGAGGCGTCGCCCGAGTCGCCGAACGTGACGCTGCGACTGGATGTGCATCCGAAAATGCACCGGTCGAAGGTGTTCTGGGGTCGCAAATTGCTGGGCGTGGCGCCGCTTCAGTTCCAGCGTCCGCGGCGCAGCGGACCGGTAGAACTCGTGATTCAGTCGGGCGGGTTTCTAGATTACCACACACGCATGTTTACCGACCGGGATGAATCCCTGGTGGTTCGCATGGTGCTCATCTCGGAACAGAATACCTTGCTTGGTTATCGCCAAACACCCGACGGAGGGGCACCGCCTTTGACGGGATCGCCCGATGCGGGTGTTGCGCCCGCTAGCCCTTCAGTGCGGTGAGAACGCCGATGTGCGACAGGCTTTCGCGCATGGCCTTTTTGGCGCCCTCGACATCCT
>JAWXBF010000298.1:0-10398 GCA_034439895.1 Deltaproteobacteria bacterium | reverse complement strand
GATCCTGCTTGTCGGGATCCTTCTTGTCCTGATCCTGCTTGTCGGGATCCTTCTTGTCCTGATCCTGCTTGTCCTGATCCTTCTTGTCCTGGTCGACCTTTTTCTGAAGGGCGATTTCCAGGTTCCATTTTGCGTTCGCGTTTTTTGGCGCGAGGGTGAGCGATCGCTTGTAAGCCTCGATCGCCTCGGCCCATTTTTCGCCCCGGAAGAATCCGTTGCCAAGGTTGTAGAAAGCCGTTGCCTTGAGGGTGGTGTCGCGCGCCCCGCTCGCCTGCAAGAAGGCCTGCGTCGCTTCGTCGTGCTTTCCAAGCGCTGAAAGCGCAAGTCCCACGTTGAGCTGCACGCCGGGATCGATTCCGCCCGTCTGGGTCGCCTTCTCGAAGAAACCCAGCGCCGCCTGCGCATTGCCGGATTTCAGTGCGGCGTTGCCCGCTTCGATGTTGGCATTTGGGCGCCGCAACACCTCGATCGCGCCAAGGCTGGGGAGCAAAATGATGAGCGCCCATGCAAGACAGCGGGAACTCATTTGGCGCGTCTCCGGCGTTCGTTGACGCAGGCTTCGCCGACGAGCAGCAAGAACGCGGGCAGCAACACCAGCTCGAACGCTTCGTCGTACTGTTTGACGAGACGCGCTTCGTTCTCCGTTCGCTTTTGCGCATCGAGCGCTTTCAGAATCGCCTCGACGCCGAAATGACGAGCATCCGCACGAAGGTATCCGCCGTCGGTGCGCCGTCCGAGTTCGGTCAGTAGCGGTTCTGCGAGGCGAGACGTGACGTATTTACCGTCGTTGTCCTTCAGATATCCATGCATCTGTCCGTCGTCGCCGATGTTGGGGATGAGCTCGCCTGACGGTGAACCAATACCGACTGCGAAGATCTTCACGCCGAGCCGCGCCGCCTCTGCGGCCAGCTCAAGCGGCTCGCTGTCGGTGTCTTCGCCGTCGGTTAACAAAAGGATCGTCTGGGACCGCGTCTGGCCGCCTTTTTCCCGCAATCGAACGAGCAGGTCAAGCGAGGCGCGCAGGGCGCGACCCACGGCGGTTCCACCGACGGGCATATCTGAGGGCGTCAGATCGCGCCAGAACAATTTGACGGCAGCGTAGTCGGTAGTGGGTGGATAGGTCAGGGTTTCGCCAGCAAAGGCAACAAGGCCTATGCGATCGCCTGCCAGGTTGTCCATCAATGATTCGAGCTCGCGCTTGGCGCGCTCGAGACGCGATGGATAGATGTCTTTGGCCAACATCGACTTTGAGAAATCGAGGGCCACTACAATGTCGAGCCCGCGCTGTTTTTGCAGCCGAGCCCGGCCGCCTGCCTGAGGTCGCGCGACGGCCAAGATCAAAAGAACAGCAGCCAGCGTGATGTAAATCGCTCGCAGCACTTTTCGTGGTACGGATACGGCATCCGACATTCGCGCTATCATCGCGGTCTTGCCAAGGCGTTCGAGTAGCCGCCGTCGGTGTGCAAATGACCACGCGAAGGCAAAGGTCAATAGCGGCGCACTGACCAGCAACCAGAGCCATTCCGGATGGGCGAATCGCATCACGGAAGCCTCCGGAAGCGTCCGAAACGGAGCAACAGTTCCAGTAAAAAAAGTGCGATCGCTGGCCAGAGGAACAGCGGATAGAGCTCGGCGTACAGCACCCCGCGATCGCGAATCCGGGACTTTTCGAGATCCGCCAGAATGGACTCGAAGCGCCGCGAAAGGGCCTCCCGGTCCGAGGCAAGATAGGGGCTTCCACCGGTCAATGCCGCTATCTCTTCAAGCAGCTTGGGATTGACGCGCTCTGTGGGCGCCTGGGTTTGCGGGTCGGCTTCACCATCGTGAATACCCGCGAGGATGGTGTACACCTTGACACCCAGGGTCTGCGCCATCTTTGCCGCTTCCATCGGCGAGATGTTGCCGGCATTGTTTTCGCCGTCGGTCAGCAGAATCACGACCTTCGTGCGTGCGTCGGATTTGCGCAACCGTGCGAGGGCGACGCCAAGTCCGTTGCCAATTGCCGTGCCATCGCCATTGATGATCCCAAGTTGCAGTTCGCGCAACATACGCAGGTACGTGCCGTGATCCAGAGTGAGCGGAACATAGGTATAGGCGTCTGCACCAAATACAACGAGGCCAATCCGATCCGACTGTCTTCGTGATACAAATTGTTCGATCACGGCCTTGGCGGCCTCAAGCCGATTGGGAACAAGATCGGTCGCCTGCATCGAGCCTGACAGATCCAGCGAAACCACGATGTCGATGCCCTCAAGTTCGATTTCGTCATCAATGTGCGACGTTTGCGGCCGGGCAAGTGCAAGGCCAGTAAGTGCAATGACGAAAAATCGCAAAACATCGGGCAGGCGAGCAATCCGCGTTACCCATCCGCGCGGTATCGTGGCCATTTCCGACGCGAGGGCGTGTCGCAACGTCGGGTGACGTCCTGGCGCTCGCATGAAAACAACCCACCACACAAGCGCGAGGCCCACCCCGGTGGCGGGTACCGCCGCGAGGTGGACAAAGCGAAAATCGCCCGCGTCGCGCAACAGCCAAAGGTAAGCGGCCAAGAGCGGCAAGCTCAGGGCAAGCAGCATCGCCCACGGGACCCGCGCCGGCTTACGCATGGCGAATGTCCTCTGCCGGAGTTGACATCGCCGTGCCAGCTGAGTCCGGGCGCGCGCGTGTGGCGGTCACGATCTGGATGGCGGTTTCGAGCGCACCGCGTGCCTCGATGTCGGTCGGAGCGATCTTGGCAAACTTCACGAGATCACAGGCGGATAACCAGCCCTGTACTTGCCCCATCACCAGTTGCCGGTGTGGCCGGCGTTCGAGCTCCGCCATGAGTTCATCGGTCGTGAGCTCGAGTGAATCAAAACCGAAACGGTTGCCGAGATACTCGCGCAACGTTTCGGATAGCTGGAAATAGAAGGGTCGCAAATCCATGTCGGGTTGCAGTTCCGCGCCGAGACGGTCGAGTTTTTCGAACGCGATTTCGTGCGCGGGTCGCGGAGGTGGCAACGGGCGCACCACCTTGCGATCGCGCCATCGCCGACGCAGCCAGAATCCGAGCAGCAATCCCGCTCCGGCGGCCATCAGCCCGCCCAGTAAATAAGCTGGCCAAAGGCGATCTTCGTAAACGCGAACCGGTGGCGAGTCGGGCTTCAAAGTGGGCTCGGGCTCGTTTACGATGAGGCTCTTGATGCGAACCTTCACCTCGGAACTGCTAACGGTTCGTACGGCGCCACCGCCTCCAAGATAGGTCAATGGTACGGGAGGCACCACGTGGTTTCCAGGCTGAAAGGCGGCGATTTGTAGCACAAATTCGCGGCGCATCCGTCCGTCGCCCAGATCGGTTTCAGATTGCGATCGGTTCAGCAATTCAAAAGGCTGCAGTGAAAGTTGTGTCGGCAGGTTGATAGCGACTTTGCTCGGCGCAATCGACGTGATGACAAGCGAAATCACGTCTCCCACCGCAACCTCGTCGAGATCGACGCGCACGCTCACGGTGGGCGCGTCAGGGCTGTTCGGCGTCCGGACGGAATCGGGCGCCGCCATGCCGCCATCGTTGGCGCGAGCGTTGGTTGCTGTCGATGCCATCCCCATGGCAAATAGCGTGAAGGCGTACCGTCGCATCAATGTCGGAGCCTCCGGGCGCGTGCCTCGAAGAACGTTGTGAGCGCAGGCAGGTAGCTTCTGTCGGTGCGCACGTCCACGGGATCGAGATCGAGTCGACGAAATAGCGTTTTGCGTTCCTCTCGGCGTCGCATCGCACGCGCGGCGAACAATCGACCTTCTTTGCCGCTCGTATCAAACAGCACGATCTCGCCCGTTTCAGGATCTTCAACTTCGACGAGACCCACCTTCGGCAACGCTTCTTCAAGCGGATCGGTCACGGTCACCGGGATGAGATCATGTCTTCGTGAGGCGATTCGCAACGCGCGGTCGTAGGCCATGGTGTCGCCGAGAAAGTCCGACAACAAGAACGCCACCGACCGGCGGCGGGCGACACGCCCCAGAAACTCAAGCGGGGCCGCAAGATTGGTTCGGGGCGAAGCCGGTTTGTGCGTCAAAATTTCGCTGATGACCCGCAGAACGTGCTTCTTGCCTTTTTTTGGTGGTACGAATCGCTCAACCGTATCGGTGAAGATGATGAGGCCCACGCGATCGTTGTTTCGAATCGCCGAGAAGGCCAGCAGCGCCGCCAGCTCTGCCAACAGTTCTCGTTTTTCCATGTCCGCCGAACCGAACCGTCCGGATGCGGACATGTCGACGAGCAGCAGCACCGTCATCTCGCGCTCTTCGGTGAAGAGCTTGATGTAGGGCTCGTTCATGCGCGCGGATACGTTCCAGTCGATGAGCCGCACATCGTCGCCCGGCATGTACTGGCGCACCTCGGAGAACGCGATGCCGCTGCCCTTGAAGACGGATAGGTACTGGCCGGCCATCCGATCTCGCACCAATTTCTCGGTGACGATTTCGATCTTTCGGATCTTTTTTAGGATCTCGCGGGTCAACATGGAAAGCGTTCCGGTTGCGCGTGCGCACCCGTTCGTTGGCGTGGACTTACGGGACCTCGATCTGCTCGAACAGTTTGCGGATCACCTGTTCGCTCGTGATCTCCTCGGCCTCGGCTTCGTAGTTCAGAATCACCCGGTGGCGCAACACATCGACGCCGATGGCCTTGATGTCCTCGGGTGTGACGTATCCGCGATGCCGCAGAAATGCATGGGCACGGGCCGCAAGATTCAAAAAGATCGAGGCACGGGGACTTGCGCCGAACTGAACGTAGTCCACCAGATCTTTCAGTCCGTATTCGCCCGGGGATCGCGTCGCATGCACGATGTTGACGATGTAGTCCTTGATCTTGTCATCGATGTAGATCTGCGACACCACCGAGCGTGCGTCGGCCAGCTTTTCCGGCGTGGCAACGGCGTTGACGGTGGCGATGGTTGGCGCGGTCATGCGATCCATGATCGTGCGCTCTTCTTCTTTGCTGGGGTAGCCGACCTTGATCATCAACATGAAGCGATCAAGTTGCGCTTCCGGAAGTGCGTAGGTGCCTTCCTGTTCGAGCGGGTTTTGCGTCGCCATGACAAGGAAGGGACTTGGCAATCGGTGGGTTGTGTCTCCAATCGTGACCTGGCGTTCTTGCATCGCCTCGAGCAACGCAGATTGAACCTTGGCGGGTGCCCGGTTGATTTCGTCTGCAAGGACGAGGTTGGCAAAGACGGGACCGCGCTTCGCGATGAACTCGCCCTTGTGCTGGTTGTAGATGACCGTGCCGATGATGTCCGCGGGCAACAGATCGGGCGTGAATTGAATGCGCGCGAACTGTAGTCCGAGTGCGGATGACAGTGTGTTGACGGTCAGTGTCTTCGCCAGACCCGGGACGCCTTCGAGTAACACGTGCCCGCCCGTCAAAAGGCCAATGAGGATCCGCTCGATCATCGCCTTTTGGCCGACGATGACTTTGCCGACCTCGTGGGTGAGCGAGTCGACGAAACCCGAGTGCTGATTAACAAGATCGTTGATGACGCGTACATCCATGGTCAGGTGCAGATAACTACCGGCAAGCCGAAGTTATTTCCAGTTCAACCGTTGGCCGATGAAGACACGACGCGTCACCATCCATGGCGGCGACTTGACTTAAGGCTGTGGTCAGACTACGACATGCAACCCCATGAATAGCCGGACTGACGTGGAAGCTTTGCGACTTGTTGACCGCCGAACGGTCAAGCGCAACATGAAGCATGGACTCTTGACCGCCAAGGATCTGGCGGCCCACATGGCGTCTCTCCCAGACGTCTCGGAAAAAATCGCGCCTCCCGAGCCTTTCCCTGATGAGGTCGCGGCCGCACCGGTTGCAGCACCGGTTTTCACCTCGACCGCCAGCGCATTGCCTGGAACCCCTGTTTCTGCCGAGGCAGTCGCAGCCGCCGCCGCAGACGCGATGGCAGCACTTTCGGCGCGTGCGCCGCTCGCCACTGCACCGGACGACGAGGATGAGGATGACGGGGACGACGACGAGGATGAGGACGACGAGGACGAGGACGAGGACGAAGACGCCGAGGGTGAGAAAGCCTCGGAAGCCTAACCATCGCCTTTAGGCCTGTTGGATTGCGTTCGCGCACGGCTCGCGTCATCTTTCTGCCATGAGTCAGCATGGCAACGACGACAAGGACAAGCAGGGATCGGGTTTCAAGGTAACGGATCGTCGGATTTTCAGCGACGAGGCCGACAAGCTTGATCCTTCAATGGCCGCTCCGGAAAATCCGGTGGTCGCCCCGGCGCCGGCCACAGAGGCCGAAGCGCCGATGCCTCCGGTGGATTTTCAAACCTTCGTGATCTCGCTTGGGAGCTCGGCGCTCATGCACCTCGGCGCCATCCCCCATCCGGAGACCGGCCAGGTGCAGGTGGATCTGGTTATCGCGAAACACAGCATCGACATGCTCTCGATGCTTGAGAAAAAGACCACCGGCAACCTGTCGCCCAACGAAGCCGGTCTGCTTGGGAGTTTGCTTTATGATTTGCGACTGAAATTCGTCGAGGCTGCACGTAAGTGAAATTCGATTTTCTCGCGCCCGAGGCCCGTCGGGTGGTGGTGGGCGCGCAGCGGTTTGCGCGAGGCCGTGGCGAAGAAGAGGTTGGAATCGAGCACCTACTGTTCGTGTTGTGTGACAGTTCCGAGACGGCCGCCCTTTTGAAGGGTGCTGGAGTCGAGCCGACCGCGATCCAGGCGGGCCTTCTTCCCGCGAAGGAGGCGAATCCAAGTCTGCCAGCGCCCCGCGTGTTCCTTTCGGAAAACGTGTTGCGGATTTTTGATCTGGCCCAGGAGGATGCGCGCCAGCGGGGTCGAACCCATGTCGAGCCCGTCGACCTTTTGCGTGCGATACCGCTTGAAACCACCTCGCGCGCAGCAAATGTATTGCGCGATCTGGGTTTGACGCTGCCGGTGTTGGAGGGCGAAGGCATCTCGATTCCCGATGCGCCCGTTGCGCATAACGTGTTGCGTTTCCCGGAGTTGCGGAAATACGCCCACGATCTGTCGGCGTTGTGCGAGCAAGGCAAACTGGATCCCGTCATTGGGCGCCATGCGGAACTGCGCCGCCTGATGCAAATCCTCGGGCGCCGTACCAAAAATAGCCCCATCCTGGTGGGCGAGCCGGGGGTTGGAAAAACCGCCATCGTGCAGGGCCTCGCGCAGCGAATTGCCGATCGCAGCGTGCCAGAGCGGCTGCTGAATCGTCGAATCTTTGCCCTCGACGTGGGATCGCTCGTGGCGGGTGCGAAGTTTCGGGGTGAATTCGAGAATCGCCTTCGTTCCATTATCGTTGAGGTCCGCGATTCTGCCGGAGAGGCGCTGCTTTTTGTGGACGAGATCCACGCGCTGGTTGGTGCGGGCCGGGGCGAGGGATCGATGGACGCCGCAAGCTTGTTGAAACCCGCTCTGGCTCGCGGCGAGATTGCGATTATTGGCGCGACCACCGCCGATGCCTATCGTTTGTACATCGAAAAGGACGCGGCCTTTGAGCGACGCTTTGCACCGGTCCTCGTATCAGAGCCCGACGACGAGGCCTGTCTCGCCATGTTGCGGGGCTCACGCGCAGCCTTCGAGGACGCGCACCGCATTGGCATTGACGACACCGCGATGCAAGCCGCTGTTTCTCTGTCGCGTCGCTACGTGCGCGGTCGGGCGCTGCCTGACAAGGCCTTTGATCTGCTCGATGAGGCCGCATCCCGACTTCGGCTCGAGCTCGAATCACATCCCGACGAGCTCGATACCCTGCTGCGAGAACAGCGCGCGTTGCAGATCGAGCACAAGGCGCTCTTGCAGGCGGGTGGACCCGAAGAACGAATCCACGCCATGCAATCTTCGGTGTCGCGACTCGGTGATACAATTGCGCCGTTGCAACATCGCTGGAAGGCGGAACTCGAAGCGATTACAAAACTGCACGCGGCGATAGCGGTCGTGGACAGCGCGCGCGTACAGGCTGCCGCAGCCGAGCGTCGGGGGGAACTTGAAGAGGCGGCCCGGCTCCGTTTCGGGTCCCTGCCAACCCTCGAACAAAGCGTGTTGCAGATGCGGTCCGTGTTAAAGGCGGCACAATTCCCCGAGGCACTGCTGGAAGAAGCCGTCGGGCCCGTTCACATCGCGCGGGTTGTCGAGGACTGGACGGGGATACCGGTTGGTCGAATGTTGGAGGGCGAGCGCAGTAAGATCCTCACCATCGAAGAGCGTCTGCAACGAAGGGTGGTTGGTCAGGCTTCAGCAGTTTCCGCGATCGGGCACGCGATCAAGCGTTCGCGGGCCGGTCTTGCCGACGGCGGCCGACCGATTGGCTCGTTTCTATTTTTGGGTCCCACGGGCGTGGGCAAAACGGAACTTGCCAAGGCGCTCGCAGAATTTCTCTTCGACGACGAACGGGCCCTGGTCCGGCTCGACATGTCGGAGTTCATGGAGAAACAATCCGTATCACGACTGACCGGCGCCGCCCCCGGCTACATTGGATACGAGGACGGGGGCGAATTGACCGAAGCGGTTCGCCGACGACCTTACGCGGTGGTGCTGCTCGACGAGGTTGAAAAAGCCCATCCCGATGTGTTCAACGTGCTTTTGGCTCTGCTCGACGACGGGCGATTGACGGATTCAAGCGGCCGCACCGTGAACTTCGACAACGTGGTGCTCATCATGACCTCGAACCTGGGTTCGTCGTCCATTCTCGAGCTGACCGAGCGACAGGCGCCCCGCGCGGCCATTACCGCTGCCGTGAACGCAGCGGTGCGGGGTCATTTTCGTCCGGAATTCATCAATCGAATCGATGACATCGTTATTTTCAATCCACTTGGGAAAAGCGAGATCGAGGCAATCGTTGAGTTGCAACTCGGATCGCTGCGCAAGTTGCTCACGCACCAGGGCCTTTCAATGCAGATCGATCCGCAATTGCGCGAGCAGATCCTTTCTGAAAGCTACGACCCCGCGTTTGGCGCCCGGCCCGTCAAGCGGACGTTGCAAAGACGCCTTCGAGATCCCATCTCGGAAGCCATTCTGAGTGGACGGTTTCCAACGGGCTCCGCGCTGCACGTGTCCGCCAACGGGATCGTGTAGTGGCGATTGGTATTACGGTTTCTGGCGTGTCGCTGTGGCGGCGGGCAACGGAACCTGTTGCGGCGAGCTGAGATAGCGTAGAAGATTCTGGATTTCGGCGCTGGTCAAGGTTTGCAGCAAGCCTTCCGGCATCATCGACGAATCGGCAAGTACACGACCCGTGATGTTCTTCTTTTCGACGATCACCGGATCGGTAAGTGTCTGCAACTTGACGGTTCGATCATTTTCTTCGATCAACAGGCCTGACAGGAATTGTCCATCCCGGGTTTCTACGACGGTTTGTTGAAAGTCTTTGCCGATCAACTGGCTGGGATCGACGATGTTGTCGAGCAAGTATTCGATGTCATGCCGGGGCGATCCGGTCAGGTCGGGTCCGATGCGGCCACCCTCGCCGAAAAGCGCATGGCATTGCGTGCAAAGTTTGTTGAACACCTCTCGGCCGCGCGAGGCGCTGTAGATCCAGGGGCTTGTCGAGTTCCAGAGTGCTCGATACTCTTTAATGAGGGCCGCCCCGTCTTCGCTCTGCTGCCGGTTGGCGCCAAACAAAGCCGTGAGTTTTGCCTTGATCTCGGGTTCGTTGAACCGTGCGATCTGGCGCGCATAGAATGCGTTTAGATCTTTCTTCGGAATCTTCCCGGCTTCGATGGCCGAAAGTAAAGCAAGCGCATACGTGCTCCGTGTGGACAGAGTGTCAAGTATCGCTGCTTGTGCGGAGATGGGCATGTCGGCATAGGCGGCCATCATCTTTGCCGGTGTTTCGGCGTGATCGTATCGCGCCAGCGCCTTGATGGCGCCGAGACTGAAATCGGCGTCGGTCAATAGATTGTGCAGGACCGGCACAACGAGGGCGTTGCGAGCGATTTCCAGCACACGGAAGGCATGTGTGCGTTCGGCTCGGCTCGCCTGTCGATTCGCCAGGGTTTTGCGCATTTCTGGAAGGACGGCGACGTCGCCGAATTGCGCCGAGAGAATTTGTGCCGCCCGTCGTACGCTTGTGTCCTTGCTGGCGTATAACTTGTTCGAGACGCGCTTCCAGCTTGGGTGCATCTTGATTCCGGTTTGGCCCTCAAGCGCCCGGTAGATTGCGGCCAAGATGTTTCCCCGTTCGGTTTCATTCGCGCGATTGAGTTGCGCCACAACCATCGCCAATCCATCCGGTTCCTCTGCCACGCGACGGTAGATCGAATAGCGCAGTGTGGGAAATTTGCTTCGCCCCGCAAGGCGTATCGCGCCGGGAAGATCGTTGCCGACGAGTGGCTCAAAACCCGACCACACGAGGGCTGGAATGTTCGCATCGCCCGCGTCCTCTG
>JAWXBF010000297.1:0-10118 GCA_034439895.1 Deltaproteobacteria bacterium | reverse complement strand
GCCAGCGAACTGCCCGGAGGGACAGGTGGTGCAGGCCGTTTGACCGGTCTGACTTTGTGAGGAGCCCGCGGCGCAAGCGGTGCAAGAAGATTGTCCTGCGGAAGGCTGAACCGTACCAGCGGCGCAGGTCGTACAGGAAGCGGAGCCAGCCGACGATGCGAAGGAACCCGCGGCGCAAGCAGAGCAAGAGGTGGAGCCTGCCGAGCCAGCGAATTGCCCGGTGGAACAGGTGGTACAGGCCGTTTGGCCGGTCAGGCTTTGCGACGAGCCGACGGCGCAAGCGGTGCAAGAAGATTGTCCCGCCGAAGGCTGAACGGTGCCCGCTGCGCAGGCCGTACATGAAGCGGATCCGGTGGACGATGCGACACTGCCCGCGGCGCATGCCGTGCAGGACGTAGAGCCCGTAGCGCCAGCGAATTGCCCAAGCGGACAAACGGAGCACGAGGTCTGGCCGGTCACCGCCTGTGCGGCGCCGATCGGGCAGGTGGCGCAAGAGGTCTGACCTGTTGCCGACTGCGACGAGCCTGCCGGGCACGCAGTACAGGCGCTGGCTCCCGCAGCCGATGAAACTGAACCGGCCGCGCAGGCGGTGCATGAGGCGGCTCCGGCTTGCGAGAAGCTACCGGCCGCGCAAATATCACAAGACGTTTGATTCGCGGAGCCTGAGTTTCTACCCGCGGTGCAAGACGAACAGGTGCGATCCGAGACCGCGTCGCCCGCGTCGGAAATGTACTGGCCGGGGTTGCAAGTTCTCCAGTCTGCGCACATCGCCTGGTTGGCCTCTGTCGAGTAAGACCCGTCCGCACAGTCCATACAAACCCGGTTTGATGCAGCCGAGCCTGGTGTCGAAACGTATTCACCCGCCGCGCAACTGGCCCAGGGCGTGCACTCGACAGCGTTCACTCCGGTCGAGAAGTGCATTGGGGCGCAATTGCCGCAGGTGCGATCGCTTGATGTCGTGGCTGCGTAGACCACCCACTGGCCCACGGTGCATTCGGTGTGCGCCATACAGGCGGCAGCGTTTGTCGTTGTGGAGAACGTGTTGGCTTCGCAGGTCGTGCATTCGCGATCGTTGCCGGTTCCGCCTTCGCGCGAAACGCGTTCACCCGCGCTGCAATTGCTGAAGTCGCTGCAGGCATTCGCGTTGGCGGTGCTTGAGAACGTGTTTTCTCCGCACGCCTGACAACTGCTGTTATTGATTGACGTACCGAGTACTGCGACAAACTCACCCGGAGAACAGGCGGTAAATGGAGTGCAAGATGGGGCGTTAACGGTCGTCGAATATCCGTTGGTGCAGCGGGTGCAGGAGCGGTCGCTCGTCGCCGAGCCAGTTGCTTGCACCGCGAATCCTGGGGCGCACTGGGTCAGAGGGACACATTCCGTTGCGGCATCTGCGTCGTCATCCCAGGTGTTTTCAGCACACGCAACAAGGGGAGCCATTCCACCTGCGCAATAGGTGCCCGTCGCACAATCGTCACACACAACGGGCGTCGTGCCCGTTGCCGCTGCCGTTTGCACCGAGCCCGCGTCGCACTGACCGACCGGAATACACGAGGAACGATTGTCTCCGCTCGAGTAGGTCTCGGCAGCGCAGGCCATGCACTGGCGATCGTTCCGCAAGGTTGCGGCAGTCGAAATATAGGCGCCCGCCTTGCAATCAGTCCATTCGGCACACGATGTTGCGTTTTCCACGCTCGAGAAGGTGCCGCTTCCGCAGACCCCGCAGAGTCGGTTTACGACTGCCGACGGGCTGTTTTCGGCGAAACCGCCAGCGGGACACAGGGTCCAGGGCAAACACGACGTGCGGTTCTTTTCGCTGTTGTAAGTTGCCGCTGCGCAATCGACGCAAACGCGATCGGCTTTGACTGAACCTGGTGCCGAGATGAACCGGCCCGCAACGCATTCCGTCCAGACTGCGCAGGCTGCAGCGTTCATCGTCGACGAGAACGAACCCGCGGCGCAATCGGCGCACACGCGATCGAGGACGTTCGATCCTTCCACCGAGACGCGCTGACCCGCCACGCACATCGTCCTCGGCACACAGGCCGTCGCACTTTTGCCGTCGTGGTCCCATGTGCCCGCCGAACAGGCAACCACGGGCGCATCACCACCAGTGCAAAAATTGCCAGCGGCACAGGCCTCGCAAACCGGCATGGTCGTCGCGGTGCCAGCGACTTTTTGTACCGTACCGGGTTGGCACTGGATGCTCGTGACACAGGTCGACTGATTCATATCCGAGGTGCTGGTGCCACTCGGGCACACCGCACACGCTCGGTCCGTCATTGAATTGGGGTCGGTGCCAACGTAAGTACCAGCAGCGCAATCCAACCAGCGCCCGCAGTTCTCTGCGTTCACCGCGGATGAGAAGTACCCACTTTGACAGCCCATGCACATCCGGTCGCTCGTCGCGGTCGTCGGCACAGTGACGTACTGGCCTGCGGGACAATCCGTAGCACGGGTGCACGCGGAGGCGTTGCTTGTCGATGAGAAGGTGCCCGTTGCACAGGCGGCGCAAATCCGATCCGAGGTGGCTGTGCCCTCGGTTGCAACGTAGGATCCGGGCGCGCAATCGGAATACGGAAAACAGGTGGTTTCCGGATCGCCATCGTTGTCCCAGGTTCCCGCAGCACAGGTTGAGGGGATCGGATCCTCATCCGGCGGATCGCTAGAACACGCCGAGAGCGCGGAGGCAGCGAGGACCACGGTGAAAAGCGATCGAAAGGCACCAATAACAATTATTCGGTTCAGCACGGCGGCCGACGTTGCCAGATAGCCTCAATGTGTGCAACCGGAATACATGACAATGTGTAACATATTGTATTGACAAGGATTTACGGGGCTCTTGCCCGTAGCAAAGTCACGTTATTGCTCGGAGTCTTCGGGGATTTGGAGCCCACGGGCCAAAATTGCGTGCACTAAATATACAAGCGGCGTCAGTCCAACAGCGACCATGACCTTCACGACGTACGAGTCCCGCGAGATGGTCAAGATGAAGCCAATCGACTTCGTGCCAGTCCACAATCCGAAGTTCACCACGAGGGTATCGATCCATTGACTCGCCAGGGTTGAGCCCGTCGCACGCAACCACAGGTATCGGTGACGGGTTCGTTTGCGCAGGAACGAAAAGATGCCGATGTCGAGCATCTGGCCGACGAGATAGGCGGACAGCGATGCGAAGTACAATCGGACCGACCATCCGAACACCCGCTCAAATTCGCTCGCAGACAAAGGCGATTCAGGGCTTGTGGGTGCAACGCGCGCGATCCAGATGATCCCGAGCGAGAAGATTGCGGAAGCGAGACCGATGAAGGTCAGTCGGCGTGTTGCTTTTGCGCCGTAGAACTCGTTGACGATGTCGGTGAGAAGAAAGGTCAACGGGAATGCGAGCATGCCCGCAGAGAGATCGTGACCGAAGACGCGAAAGAGCTTTCCACCAACGATGTCAGCCGTGATGAGTGCGGCAACGAAGAAACCGCACAGCCACAAGTACGCAGACTGTTTGCGATCAAGCGGCTTCACTGCAACCCAAGCAAACACTCAACCGCTTGCGGTGCGTCCCACTTGCGCTTGTTGACGATGTAGTGGGCAATCTTGCCGTCGGCCCCGATGAGAAAGGTCTCGGGGTATTTCTCGGTGCCGAATTTTTTCGGAACCTCGGCCGAGGCATCGAGCACGACCGAAAGAGCGGTGCCCTTTCGGAAGAAGTGTTTCACTTTTGCCCAGTCGTCGTCCGTGCTCACCGCAAGGACCACCGCGCGATCGCCCAGCTTGCGCGCGAGCGATTCGAGAGCCGGCATTTCCTCAACACAGGGTGGACACCAGGTTGCCCAGAAGTTGAGCAACACCGGGCGGCCACGAAGCTGTTCGAGCGTCCACCGTCGCCCGTTGGCGTCGGGGAGATCAAACGGGGGTGGCTGTCCGTCTTTGAACCGATCGGGCAGCGCTGCGGGTTCAAGTGAACGACAGGCGTTGCCTCGTGTCGCACTCAAGGTCGCATCGGCGGCGCGGAAGAATTGGACGCCCACAAAAGCGGTCACCCCTGCGGTGATCGCGAGCGCCAAAATGATTCGTCCGCGCAAGGTGCTGACCTAGCCTTTTTTCTTGGCCAATTCCTGATCGACAATGGCTTTGAAGGTCGGGTACGGATAGGCGCCACCGATCTTGCGACCATTGATGAACGTCGCCGGGGTTCCATTCACGCCAACGGCTTCGGCTTCTTTCATGTCGGCCGCAAGCTGCGCGGCGAACTTGCCCGAGTCCATTGCGGACTTGAACTTGCCCATGTCGAGACCGATTTCCTGCGCGTACTTGTCGAGGCTTGCGCGATCCAGTTGTTGCTGGTTGGCAAACAACTTGTCGTGCATTTCCCAGAACTTGCCTTGTTCACCCGCGGCCATGGCGGCCATCGAAGCGGGCTTGGCGTTCTCGTGGAAGGGCAGTGGGTAGTGCTTGAACACCACGCGAACCTTGCCCTTGTACTCGCTCTCAATCTGATCGATGGTCGGCTTGATACGCGAGCAGAACGGGCACTGGAACTCGGAGAACACCACCATGGTGATGGCAGCGTTCTTCGGGCCACGCGAAGGTGAATTGCCCGGGGTAACGGTAAAGACCGTCTTGTCAGCCTCGGGGCCGGGTGGCTCGCCCGCGGCGGCTGCGGGTGCAGCGGCTGCAGTACCGGCCAGTTTCATCAACTCTTCGTAGACCTTTGCCTTTGGTGTGCCCTTGGCGACCAGTTCCTCGGCCTTCTTCATCGCGACATCAATGGCGGCCTGGAAGGCTGCGAACGGTTGCGCACCCGAGAGCTTCACACCGTTGATGTAGAACGCGGGCGTTCCAGTTGCTCCGACCTGACCGGCGACGCGCTCGGCGTCTTCAACCAACTGGCGCGTCTTGTCTGCATCAAGCGCCGCCTTGAATTTGCCAGCGTTGAGGCCAAGTTCCTGTGCATAACGCTCGTAGGTTGGGCGATCCAGTTGTTGCTGGTTGGCGAACAATTTGTCGTGCATCTCCCAGAACTTTCCTTGCTCATGGGCAGCGCGTGCTGCGATTGCAGCGGGCTTGGCATTCTGGTGGAACGAAAGCGGCAGATCTTTCCACACCACACGAACCTTGCCTTTATAGGTTTCGTGGATTTGCTTCATCGTGTCCATCACGCGTGAGCAGAAAGGGCACTGGAAGTCCGAAAACTCAACGATTGTGACGAGGGCGTCATTCGGTCCTTTTTGCGGATCCGAGGCAGAAACTGGAACCTTGACCGGTGCACCTTCGGGTGCAGCCGCACCTCCGGATGGGGCCGCCGGCGCAGCAGCGGCTGCGCTTTCAGCACCGTTCTTGATGAACTCTGCGTAAAGGTTCTTGCGAACAACGCCGGCTTTCAGCTTTTCATCTGCCTTCTTGAGCTGCGCATCGATTGTTGCCTTGAAGCTTTCGAATGGCTGGGCCCCACGGAAGATCACGCCGTTCACGAAGAAGGTTGGCGTCCCACGTGCGCCAACTTTGCCAGCGAGGGCTTCATCGGCTGCGATCTGATCGTTGACTGCCGTGCTATCAAGATCCTTGGCGAACTTGGCCATGTTGAGGCCAATTTCTTTTGCATACGTGTCGAGGTTTTCGCGCCCCAGCGTTTGCTGATTGGCGAACATCTTGTCGTGCATTTCCCAGAACTTGCCTTGCAGACCTGCCGCGACTGCGGCCCGAGCTGCGCCCTTGGCATTGTCGTGGAAAGGCAGCGGCAGGTGCTTGAACACGACCGCCACATCCTCGCCGTAGGTATCGTGGACCTGCTTCAAGGTCGGCAGGACGCGCGAGCAGAAGGGGCACTGGAACTCCGAGAAGGCCACGATTGTGACCTTGGGGGCCTTGCCGCCCTGGACGGGTGAATTGCCGAGCGGCACTTTGTAAACCTGATCGGCCGAGGGTTGTGCAGGGGCAGCCGGTGCATCGCCTGCAGCGGCTGGAGCCGGGGCATCCGCAGCGCGGGCTGTGGCCATCAGCTTGGCGTAAACCTGTGACTTCGGGGTGCCGGCCTTGACGAGCTTCTCGGCGCGGACGAGTTCGTCGTCCACTATCTCCTTGAAGGCCGTGATGGGTTGTGCACCCGAGAGGGCGCGTCCATTGATGAAGAAGTGCGGGGTTCCTCGGACGCCCAGCTTGCCGCCGAGTGCCGTGTCGGCTTCGACCTGCGCCTTGTGCTTGCCGGAATCGAGCGCCGCCTTGAACTTACCCATGTCGAGGCCCAGCTCACCCGCGTACTTGTCGAGATCTTCGCGCTTGATGGCGCGTTGATTGGTGAAGAGCTTGTCGTGCATTTCCCAAAACTTGCCCTGAGCACCGGCTTCAAGTGAAGCCTGCGATGCGAGGGGTGCGTCGCTATGGAAGGGCAAGGGATAGTGTCGGAATTGAACGCGGACCTTGCCCGGGTAGTCCTTGACGAGCTGTTCGATCGTCGGATTCACGCGGCTGCAGAAGGGACACTGGAAGTCCGAGAACGCCACGATGGTCACGAGTGCGTCGTTTGGCCCGCGCGAGAGGCTATCGGCCGGCGTGCGAACGCGATCCACGTCGCCCGCAATCGCCTTGTCGCCTGCCGAGGCTTCGACCACTGCGGCCGATTCTTCATCGCCTCCGCCGCCGCCCTTGCCGCTTCCGCGTCCGATCGCAAATCCAACCACCAGTGAGATGGCTACCAGTGCGAATGCCGTACCTTTGGTCATGAATATCGTTCTCCCGGGAGATCGTGAGTGAGTGCCCAGCTATGGATGACGGGCTGAAGAAGAAAAACGTCTGCTATTGCCGCGTACGGTAGCCGAACGCATCGTCTCCAGCAAGGCCACCTGGCGGCTAGATCTTGACGGGTGACGCTGTCCGGGGTACGAAACTTACCCCCACGGCCTTCGCGCTGTGAGCCCGGGTAGCTCAGTTGGTAGAGCAGGGGACTGAAAATCCCCGTGTGGGCGGTTCAATTCCGTCCCCGGGCACAATTCCAAAAACGCCAGCCGCGAGCAATCGTCGCGGTCGTAAATTCGGCGTAAAACGCGATAACTCGCTCGCAAGTGAACCCCATGTCGAAGGTTTCGGACGACTCGCAGCGCACCGGCAGACCCGACGAGCCGCGCGATTTGCGGCAGGATTTGAAGCTCGTACCCAACGTCCTCACGATCGTTCGCATCGCTTTTATCTTCATTGCGACGGCGATTTTCTTCTCGGGCAACCACGTTCTTGGAATCGTGCTCGGTGTGCTTGCGGGGATCACGGATTACCTCGACGGATATCTCGCCCGAAAGCTGAACCTCGTCACGCCAATCGGTGAGCTTCTCGATCAACTTGCCGATGTGGTTTTCGAGTCGACGGCGTTGCTTCTTGTTGTCAGCACCGGATTCATCACGCCCATCGTTTTGGTCGCGTACCTTTTCCGTGAATTCTGGGTCACAACCATTCGCCGCTTTGTCACAGCCCGTGGTTTGAACATCTCGAGCGGCTTTCTCGGCAAGCTCAAGACCAACGTGTTGATGTGGAGCTTCGTGCCGAGTGGGGTTTCGTTGGCGGGATTTTGGCCGCAGCTTGAACCGGCGCTTGGCGTTTTCGGCCGTTGCTCGATCGTTGCCGGCATTGCGCTCGGCTACATCTCGGGTTGGCGGTACACGAAGCAATTCGCCCGGGTTTACGGAAAACCACCCATCGCCTAGCGCGTGGTGATCGAAAAAACGGGAAGGCGATCCTGTTTTTGAGATGAAGTTTGATATCGTGCACGTCCCTTTATTCGGAGTTGACATGATGCGTCTTGGAATCCGCGGTGGTTGTTTGGTGTTGGCTTGTTTCGCGATGGCGATGCTTCCATCGGTGGCCAGCGCGCAGGAGCCCGCCTGTCCCGATGGCAACCTTCTTGCGGGTCGCTCTCCCGTCCACTGGCAGGACATCAACGGCAATCTCAAGGCTGTGACCGACGGGGTTGCGGCCGTCGAAGGGGCGCAATGGAATGCCGACACGTTGACGGCGATTCTCGATTCTCCAGCGGCGACTCTGACGTATGACCTCGGCCAGGTCGTCACGCTGCGTGCACTCAATTTTCAGGGTGACGCCAACGACATCATCCATTTGTGGGGATCGTTGTCTCCCGATCAAGGATCGTTCAAACCGATTGGTCAGGTTGAGCCGGTCGAAAGTGTTCACGGCCTACGCACCCGTCAGGTTGAACTCGGCGGAACGGCCTTGCGATACCTCCGTCTTGGCGAGGGCGAGGGCGACAACTTCTACTCGGTTTCGGAGCTTCAGGCGTATTGCAACGTGCCCACGCCATGGCCGCCGGTCGTGGCGCGCCGGGATGCACCGGTCCAGGCAGGGTCGGTTTCTTCGCGGTTTTGGAACGACCACACGAGCCGCTGGTGGGAGATGTTGCTCGCCCTGCTGGTGGGCGGTCTCGTCTACTGGGACGTCCGTCTGAAGGAAGGCGGCACGCCTCGACGTTATCTGCGCGCACGGACCCTGGCGCTCTTTCTCGCGCTGCCGATCGCAGCGATGACGTATCTCAACTTTTTCTCGTTCCACTTCGACAACTTCGTTCACCGATGGGACACGTTCCACTACTACGTTGGTGCGAAGTACTTCAAAGAAATTGGCTTCGAGCGCATGTATGAATGTGTCGCCGTTGCGGATCACGAATCGCCCGATCCGGCACTGCGACGTCGCGTCGAGTTGCGCAAGATCACCAACCTGCGCACCAACGATCTCGAGACCACGACCGAGATCTTGAAACATCCGGAGCTTTGCAAGAAGCATTTTTCGGCCGAGCGCTGGGATGCCTTCAAGGTTGACATCGAGTACTGGCGCAAGCCGGAGGCACCCAAGCGATGGGACGATACTTCAACCGACCACGGTTACAACGCGACCCCGGTTTGGGGCATCCTGGGCACGATCCTGAGCAACTCCGGACCGGCGAGTGATGCGCAGATCAAATGGATCGTCGCGATCGATCCCCTCTATTACGTCGCGATGATTGCGATGGTGTGGTGGGCGTTTGGTTGGCGCGTGACCGCGGTTGCGATGACGGTTTTCGCAACGAATTTTGGCAACCGCTTTTACTGGACCGGCGGTGCTTTCTTGCGCTGGGACTGGTTGTTCTACACGACGGCGGTGGTGTGTTTCCTCCGGAAAGAAAAACCGTTCCTGGCGGGCCTTGCCCTCGGCTATGCGACGTTGCTGCGCGTCTTCCCGGGCTTCATGGCATTCGGACCTCTGATCGCGCTTGCCGTGCACATGGTGCGCGAGCGCCGAGTCATCCCCAAGGATCTGGTCGGTCGCAAATACGTGCGTTTGTTTGTCGGAGCCGTGGTCGCGTTTGCGGTACTGATTCCGGTGAGCTTCAAGACGAGCGATGGCGTCCGTTCGTATCAAGAGTTCGTGAAGAACTCGATCAAGCACAAGGAGACTCCGCTCACGAACTACATGGGCCTGCGTACGGTCGTTGCTTATCGACCGAGCACCGTCGGCCGCAACATGAAGGACAACCGCCTTACGGACCCGTGGGAGCCCTGGAAGCACGCGCGCATCACCGGTTACAAACAGATGCGTCCCGTTTTCTACGCCGTGGTGGTGTTCTGGCTGGTGTTGATGGGCTTTGCATCGTTGCGCCACGAACCCTGGGTCATTGCGGCGCTCGGGATCACGTTCATCCCCATTACAACCGAGCTTACTTGCTACTACTATGCGTTCATCATCGGCGTGGCCGTGCTGTACGAGAAGCGTCCCGACGTGGGGTGGATCCTCTGTCTACTGACGGCGGCTTCCGAGTTTTACTCGGTGCCCGAGCCGCTGGATAAACTGGGCGTTTTTGCGACCTGGATCGACGAACAGTACACGCTCATCTCCGCAATGACGGTGTTCGCGTTCGGGGTGATCCTCTGGCGATTCGCGCCGGACTTTAGTGCCTACCTTGACGGCAAGGGCGTTGGCTTTGGACGAGGGCTCAAGTTCGTCATGGCGAAACTCGGCGTCGAACCCGATCCCGAACCGGAAGTCGAAGAGACCGCAAAGCCAGCCAACATTGACGAGTCTCCGAAGTCGCCGAGCACTGCTTCATCAAGCAAGCCGGTCAAGAAGCGCTAGGCGTTCGAACGCCT
>JAWXBF010000296.1:0-5376 GCA_034439895.1 Deltaproteobacteria bacterium | reverse complement strand
TCACAATCCTGTGAACTGGTACCCGTGCGCAGACGAGTCGTTCGAGGATCTTGCGATCGCCGAGGTGATGAATCGCGACTGCGTTTGCTCGCCTACTTTGAAGAGGGCGCCTTCCACGGCTTCCCGGGCGGTGGGAACTTTTTGTCGACGCTGTCAATCACCAATACCCAGTCTTGTCCACGACCCGACGTGGGTGGCACGAAGGCGTTGAGAGCACTTGCGTCGGCGTTCATGACTGGAAACGAAACGCCATACCGGGGATCGTACCACGAGATCTTGAGGCCACCCGGTGCCTTGAATGCCCCAAGCTGTACCGTGACGGACTGCCCAAGCGGCGTGTAGATGAAGGCGAAGGAATCGTCGTTCGCGCGAGCCGCTCGAATGAAGCCGGCTCCGGGACCGTGGTACGGACCAAGGATTTTCTGATCGGGTACAAGACGTTCAAAGGGACGCGACTCGAACAACTTGCGCAGGTGACCCATTTGTAGGGCGCCGGGGTGATCGAGTGCCTCTTGCCATGGAACGCTGGCGCCGATCATGGAATCGCTCTCGGGCGTGAACATCTGCCAGACGCTGCTATTGCCGTAGGTGTGACCGGCCGCGCCCGCGAGCATGGACCAGTAGGCAGCCTGGCGCACATCCGCATCGTCGAAACGTACCGCGGGATTGGCACTTGCGAAGTAGAACCCGGCAGTCAGGTTCTCGTAGCGCGGTTCCGAGTCGAGGGTTGGCTTGGCCGGGCTCTTTTTGTAGTCGTGCTCGATAAAGAGAGCGTTGTCGAAGTCTTTCGCGGCGTGTGACGATTGGACCGTGTTGAAGGAAAGCCAGTCGTCATTGTGAAACGTGTCCGATGACCGACCCGGCCCGCGCGGATGAAAGGTAATGAGATTCCTGGGACCCCCTGCTCGAAGGCCCTTTGCCATGGCCCGTACGATGGCGAGATCGTCCTTGGAGTCGGCGTTGCGATCGCCGCCGAGAATCCAGATGACCGGGCTTGCCGCATAGCGCTTGCCCACGAACTTGCCGTAGGTAAACGCGTTGGCCTCCGTGAATACCTTGGGACCCGGCATCGTGAGGCGGTGATGCCATTTGTCGCCCCAGGCTGGCAAAAGACCTACAGTCAAGCCGAGGGTTCCTGCTTTCTTGACGACCTCGTCCACAAACACGAAGTAGGCCTCGTTGGGACGCGTCGGATCATTCTCGATGAGTGGTTTGTCGCCGAGCGCGTTCGGTTTGTTGAGACCATCGAGTTCCGCAAGGATGACCGTTTGGATCACAGTAAAGCCCTTGCGCGCGCGATTTGATAGGTAGGTGTTGACGTCTTCTCGATTGCATCGGTGCAGAAGTTCCCAGGCGGTGTCGCCGAGGTAGAAGAAGGGTTGTCCGTCGGCCTGTTGCAAGTAGCGATGGTTTGGATGCACGCGCAACGGATGAACGGCGGCTTCCGCGTTCGGGCAAAGGGCGGCGGCAATGCAGATCGAAAACGCGAGTCGTCGGAGGATCATGTTCCCCGGATGATAACCGCGAAACAATTGAGTTGGAGACACAAAATCCATGTGGCGCACGGCACTGCGTGCGTGACGGGGCGTGCACAATCCGGTATAGGATCGACTCATGTTTGTCGTCGCGGTTCAGTTCAAGTTGAAAGAAGGCGCATACGCCGCCTTTCGGCAGATCGTCATCAAGAATGCACGTGCGAGCGTCAAGGAACCGAACTGTCGGCAGTTTGATGTGTCCTTCTCGGCCGATCGGACGCAGTGCTTTCTCTATGAGGTCTATACCCACCGTGCCGCATGGGATGTTGAACACCACGGCACCGAGCATTTCAAGGCCTTCGCCGCTGCGAATCTACCCTTCGTTGTGTCCAAACAACTCGACTTGTACGAACGAGACGACAGCTAGACCCTACGAATCGCTGGTGCGAGCGATTGCGCACCAACAGCTTCATGGCAAGGCAGCCGATATCGCGGTGAAACTGACTTACCCCATGGGCAAGGGGATGAAACCATACGAGTCAATGCCGATATCGAGAAGTGTCGCGGCCAAAAATGCCATTGAGACGTATCCGTTGAGCGTGAAAAACGCCATGTTGAGGCGACTCAGATCGCCGGGCCGCACGATGCTGTGCTCCCAGATCAAGATGCCGCCGATGAGGCCAACGCCGGCAAGATAGGCAACACCCATGCCGGCCGTGATTCCGGTCATGACTAGTGCTGCGAATGCGACGGCGTGAAGCAGTGCCGACAGGACAAGCGACGTGCGAATGCCGAAGCGTGCCGGGATCGAATGCAGTTTCGCCTTTCGATCGTATTCCATGTCGGAGAGCGCATAGAGGATATCGAACCCGCCAATCCAGGTCGTCACGGCCAACATGAGCCACGCGGGGGTCGCGCCGAAGGAATTGGTAACCGCAATCCACGCGCCTGCCGGGCCGCCCGCGATCGCGATGCCCAGGAAAACGTGACACAGCCAGGTAAAGCGCTTGGTGTACGAATATCCCAGCAGAAAAAAGAGCGCTACCGGTGAAAGCTTGAGGCAGAGCGGACCCAGGTAAGCGGCGGCGCCCACAAAGACAGCGATGCTGAGGACCGTTGCTGCCCAGGCGACCTTGAGTGAAATCTTGCCCGACGGAATCTCTCGGGTTTCGGTGCGCGGGTTTTTCGCGTCGATGTGTCGATCGATGATCCGATTCCACCCCATCGCGGCGGTTCGTGCAGCGACCATGGCAACCACGACGCCGAGGAGTACGGAAAAATGGATTGTCGTCGCACGTGCTGCCATTGCGGCTGCGGCCAGGGCAAACGGAAGCGCGAAGATGGAATGGCTGAACTTGATCATCCGCCCGAACGCGACCAGTCCGTGACCGGGCGAAGGCGATGCCAGGGCTTTTTCATTCGGTACGGTCATGGTGAGCTTTGCGGCCGGGCGATCCAGCTGACAGATGAAGGTGGGTGGTTTACCAGATGCGCGACGGGGTTAGCGCTGTCAACGGGGCCGACCGCGATGACGCCCGGACGTTTGCCAGGGGCGAGCGACCCCATGGTGTGGAGGTGCAAGCCAGTCCCACCTCCGATGGTGAGCGCCTTGAGCCATGTTTCGGGAGGGAGGTCGGGAAACGCGGCCGCCAAAACTGCGATCTCTTCCCATGGCGAGAGTGATGGCGAGGACGCCAGGCTGTCGGTACCAATCGCGAGCGAAATTCCAGAGGACAGCAGCGAGGGCACATCGGGGAGCTGACCACCGATCGCGAGGTTGGAGCGTGGACACAACACGACCGTGGCGCCGGCCGCTGCAGCAATGGCACGATCTTCTTCGTCCACATGCACCATGTGCACAAGCAGCGGCGATCGATTCGCGTGGAAGGCACCAAGGTTTCGCAGATATTGAAGCGGCCCCGTTCCTGGGCAACGGCGCTTTGGATCGAAGCCCATTCGGGTAAGCGTGCTTTGCCACGATCCCGAACCGTACCGAAGGAACTCAATTTCGTCGCGATCTTCGGCGACGTGAATGGTGGTCGGTGTTTTGTGATCCGCCGTGGCGAGAAAGATGTCCCGCAGCAGTTCCGGATCGGCCGAATATAGGGCATGGGGCGAAACCGTATAACGAATGCGGTCCGGCCAGGGGCCGGGGAGCGACGCACACTCGGACAGTGCCGAGGCGATGGCGTCGCCCGTTTGGCGCTGTCGCGTGCCGGTTAACTCGTGAAAAAAGCTCCCGATGAGTGGCGAGGCGGAGATCGCTGGCACCGCTGCGATGGTGTTTCCGACGTCGCCGATAGCCCCGACGCCAGCGTGTTCAAGGCTTGTGATGGCCGCCGCGATGGCTTGTTGTCGCAGTTCGGTCGAAAGTTCCGTGTTGCGTTTCATCGTGTCCGCGGCCCATCGGATAAAGCCTGACGGCAGGCTGGGCTCTGTCGTTTGCAAGGCTGACAGTTCCAGATGCGTGTGCGCGTTGACGAGTGCGGGCATGAGCGCCCCCTCAACGTGCATGTTTGCCGCGTCCGGAAACCGTTGTCGCAACGCAACGTTCGGCCCGACAGCAACAATGCAGTCCGAATCGTCGAGAATGATTGCACCGTCCGCGATGGGTGATTCGCAAATGGGCAGAACCCAGGGTGCCGAGAAGAGACGCAACAAAGATGAAGGCATCGTGGGTCTCGGCAAACGCAGGCTACTTGCTCTCGTAGGGAGTTCCGTCCTTGCGCGTAAAGACAGGTTTTTCGTAACGCTCCGGTTCTACGTGAAGATCGTCGTCGGGATAGCAGGCCGCGTCGCGAGGATCTCGTGTGCCGACTTCCAGGTATCGGGCGGTTTCCAGGGAGCGATTGGTGATGCGATGTCCATCCGCAACGCCGGCGGGAAACCCCGCGCACATCCCGGCGCCCAGCGGTTGTTCTTGCCCTTCGGATAAGCGGACAACCTCACCTTGCAGCAAATAGATGAATTCATCCTCGTGTGAATGGTAGTGGCGCAAGGCGGATGAAGCACCGGGTGCCAGGTCCACGATATTCACGCCAAACTGGCTCAACCCGAGTGCCGCCGTCAGTGCGCGTTTGCTTCTGCCGTTCACCGCATTGGCCAAGGCCTGCGGATAGATGCTTCCGGTTCGTGGAGCGACGTCATTCGGATCGAAGGCTGGTTTATTCAGCTTTTCCATCCGCGCAGTTTAGCTTGTGGCGAGCAATTCGTAACGCATGTTGCGTCGACGGGGAATAAACCCGGCGTCGCGGACGTACCGTTCGATATCACCGGCGGAAAGCTTGAAGACAGCGCCGGCTTGCGACACAACGTTCTCCTCGATCATCGCCGAGCCGAAGTCATTGCCACCGAATCGGAGCGCAACCTGTCCCACATCGGGGCCCATCGTAGGCCAGGAAACCTGTAAACTGGGAAAGTTGTCTAGATAAAGGCGGGCAAGTGCGAACTCTCGCAAGTAGCGCACCGCCGTCGTGTCGTCGCGCAGTTTGAGTCGGGTCCCCTCGGCCTGAAACGGCCAGCAAATGAACGCCGTGAAGCCGGACGTCTCGTCCTGCAAGGCCCTCAGATGTTCGAGATGGTTCACAACGTGCCTTGGCGTTTCGCCGAAGCCGAAAACCATGGATCCCGTGGTACGTAAGCCCAGCTTGTGGCCTTGTCGCATGACCTCAAGCCAGGTCTCGGTGGAACACTTGAGCGGCGAGATTTTCTCGCGGATCTCGTCATCGAGTATCTCGGCGCCGCCGCCGGGGATCGAGTCGAGTCCGGCCTCAATGAGTCGCTCGATGACGCCGCGCAAGCTCATGCCTTCGAGTTCCGCGATGTATCGGATTTCTTCGGGCGACAATCCGTGAATGGCGAGTGGGAAGTTAGCCTTGATCCATCGGAAGAGATCTTCGTA
>JAWXBF010000295.1:0-4855 GCA_034439895.1 Deltaproteobacteria bacterium | reverse complement strand
GGAGCGACGTTGTTGGCTGGATCGTAGGCTGCGGCTCAAGCGGGACCGGTTCGCCGTCTTTGAGCAGGCCTTCGATGTAGCACGCGATTGCCTCGTGAGCGCGATCCACACACTCTTCGACCGTTTCGCCCTGCGTGAAGCAGCCGGGAAGTGCCGGCACTTCTACCCAAAAACCACCCTCGTCAGGATCGGCGGGGTGAATGAGGATTGTGTACGCGTACGTCTTCATAAACAATCACTGTATCACGGGTTGCGACTTCTGACGAGCACGTTTTGACCGGTCGCACGAGGTTAGAAGTAGCGCCGTTTGTGAGACCCGCGAAGATAGTAAAGGATGAACGTCTGGCAGTTTGCGAAAAAAAAGAACCGTCGGTCGGACGGTTCCTAAGTCGTGATGGTGGGTAACCATCACTGGTTGGTGGCTTCCGGGCGAAGGTTCGCCGGCAGCCATGCGTTGAGCTTGTCGGCCAGCGCCTTGTCGTTCAGTTTGCCGGTCGCCGCGTCGGCGAACAGACGAGCAAGTTGATCGACGAGCTCAGTCTTCTTCCGATCAAGTGACGGAGCATGAGCTGAGCCGAGGAGGTCGGTGATCAGGTGGGCGAGCTGAATCTTCTGGAAACATCCCAGCCATTCCGTATTTGGCGCCCAGTCGTCCCGGACGTTCACCTTCAGTTGAGCAGCGAGCAATTCAACCAATGGAGTGGAACGCTGCGGATGGGTCATCACAAGATCGACTGTCAGCACGTCAATCAGGGCATCGAGCTTCTTGTCGGACAACTTCCCAAGCAACTCGAACGCCTGCATATCATCAACATGCTGCGATTCGACGATCGGATCAAATTTGGCGCGGACCGCCCGGAGTCGATCGAATGCCGGACTCTGGAATCCTTCCATGTTGGTTGCATGCACAGTCGTTCCGTTCGCCTCGTGACGAAGTGCGATCGCTTCGCTGCGTACCTTGTCGTGCAACAGCATTGCAAGCAACCGCTTCCGAACGCTGGCGTTCTTCAGCAAGGCTTCACGAACGCATAACGCCTGATGCGTAAACGTCGTCGCGCGTTGCCGGTCGTTCACATCGTTTGAGGACGGCGGTTTGGCTTCGTTTGGAATGCCGCCATTGCCGCCGTCATCGTACCCGTTGCCACGATCCGCCGTCTGCGGTTTTCGCCTGGGTTGGCGGTATTCCCGATGCACCCGACCGTCCGGGTCGAGCAAGAGAAACACCGTCGCCCGTGCCTTGGTCTCTTCGGAAAAACACGCTGGAGCATCGGCGACGATCACCCGCTCCTTTTCATCCAACGCCTCAAAACGAGACTGAAGACGATCGAAACGGGGTTCATCCTCCTCCTTGATCTTCTCGGACGCGGCCTCAAGTTTGCGGCGGTCGGATTCGATCTTGACCAGCTTCTTGGTGGTCGCGCCGTCGAATTCCTTCGACACCGCATCCATCGAGTACAACCGGTCTTGAACATCCTGACGCCGGCCAACAACCACTTCCGACCAGCCGTCTTCGGTCAAGGCTTTCTGCTCGGTAATCAGCGCATTGGCTTGGGCATCAAGAAACGCCTGGCGTTCGACGAGTACGCGCTCGCCGAACAAATCCTGACTGATGGCAGACTCCGGAATGAGACTTCGGTCGAACTGGGCGAGTTCGACATCGATCCACTCATGGGCGATGACGTTCTTCACCTGCTCAGAGTGACGGGGAACACCGCCAAGTTCCTTCCAGACCGCCTGTTGACGATCATCGGGAACGGAAGCGAATGCTTCCGCGGTGGCGGTGTCGATGGTGCGATCTCGATACGCCGCTTTGACCGACTCTGTTAAGGTTGCCAGCTTCATCCGCTGGCGGACATACCGATCGGTCACCCCGAACTCGGATGCGATCGCCGCGGCGCCTTTGCCCTCTTGACTAGCCAGCCGGGCGAACGCTTCGGCTTCGTCCAGGGGATGCATCGGCTCGCGGCCGAAGTTCTCCCCCAGGGACAAAGCGTCGGCAGTGTCTTGGTCAACGTTGCGGAGGACACAGGGAATCTTCGGATCACCGTTGTTACGGTGAATCTCCCGGAGCGCGGCGAGTCGCCGGTTGCCGGCGATGACTTGAAAATCCTTGGCCTTGTCATCAGAAGGACGGACGACCAGCGGCTGCAGCAGCCCGTGGGCTTTGATCAACGCGACCAATCGTCGGTGCGCCTCGCGATCGGGTTTGACCCGCCGCGGGTTGCGCTTACTGGGGAACAGACGCGACAACGGAACGGACAATTGCGAACTCATGATCGAACTCCTCCCACGCGAACGGTGGGTATTGACGGCCGGGGAGCAATCCGCTCAGGCGACGATCGCTTGAGTGAACTCCATGCCGGCCGTCAACGGTGTCTCGCGGGAGAAGAATGAACGGGTTGGGAAAGGGAACTGGTTCTGCCATCACACTGTCACAAGTTCGTAAGGAGCGCAACCATCCCCTCGCCTGGTGGCGGTCGCATTTGCATTTGCGCGCCGCGGTTTGCCGTGGCATGATTTCAAAATGAACAAAAAACGTGTCGCGAAATGGTTCTTGATCGGCGCAGCCTATCCGGCCGCACTGCTCGCGTTCGAGATTGTTATAGGATTGGCCTGCATGGGGGCGAACGAACACGAACTGCGGTGTCGCGTGTTCACTGCGGGTGACAATGTGCTACGATCCGGAGTCGAGACGATCTACCTGTTGCGCTATCTACTGCTCCCCAATATGCCGGAGTTTCTCATGAATGGACCACTGAACATGATGAGTATTGTGGACGCGGTATTTCACGGATTGATCGCGCTCGTGCTCGGCATGTGCTTCGGTCGTTTCCGCGAGCCAAGCCAGACGCGCGTGATCAACGCAAGTAATTCATGGTCGGGTCACGGAAGTTAGGTCAAAGGAATCTCTCTATTCGTGGCGCGGTCGAAGTACTTAAATTGACGCACGTCGCTGAACACCCCGTTCAGCGACGCAACTGAAAATTTGCCTTCGAACACTTGGCGAGGCAACTCGGCCAAACTTCCCGTGGCGTATCGGTTTGCCGACCAAGGGCCCACTTTCGCGGTTATTAGGTTGTTTAGGTTAAACAAACGGGCACGCGCTGTCGGTAGTGCAGATGCGTTGAAGCGGTGGTTTTGGCCGACCAAATACTCAAACAAGCGGATTGGTGCCGCATGGGCGCTGGTCGGGGACGGCGTCGTAGCGTACGAAAGGTAGAACGCCTCGTCGGCGGTGCCCGAAAGCCGGGCGTTTCCAAAAATGCCGCCACCGTAAAATGCCCACGACCAAGTACTGACGTTTTTGAAGCTAATTCCTGATTCAGAGTAGTTGGTCCCGGTAAACGCAGGGTCCAGTGCAACAATCGCTTTCGCTCCTCCAGAAAAGAGCTTGCCGATGTCGTGAGCAACGTACGATCCCCAACTGTGCCCAACAAGCCGGACGCGGGAACCAGCGATGCCGAGCTGACCAAGCACCTGCTGAGCCCATAGCGCGACGGAGGGAATCCATTCCGCGCCCTGAAGCCCGACGCTAGCTGGTGTATTGTCCGCAGCACCGCCGCGCCAATCAAGCAAGAGGACTTGATCGCCTGTTTCCACATTGTCGACGAGACCAGCCAGCGTCTTAAAGTCGTCGCGCGTGCCGATCCTGCCGTGGACAACGATCCATGTATTCCGACTGCGTTCGATGGCATTCGAAGTAGATGGCCCAGATTGCGTTTGAATGACTCGCTGTAGGGACACGTCAATGGTCGAGCGAGTCAGCGAGCCAAAATCGGCGACGCGGACGCGGCCCTTGATCTCGTTCAATCCGTTGGTCGATGTCAGATTCTCAATGAGCAGCTTCACGCCGATTCGGTACAGTCCGGTACTTGAGCCGGTACCGTCGTTGCCGCTCACCGGGCCGTACCCCGTGTTGCCCAAACCTGAAACGCCAAGGAAATAGAAGCCGGTGCTCGGTGCGGTGAACTGAAGGTACGACCCGCTCTGCAAGTTGAAATTTTCTCCCGGGGCGCGGGTCATCGAGTTTCGTGCCCTCTCGCTAGCTATGTTGGTGAGCGGGTCGTAGCTGAACACGCGAAGGTTAGACTTGAACGTAGCCAGAGTCGGGTCGATGTCGATCGCGACAATTTGTCCCGCTTGAAGGTCGATGCGAAACATGTCAACGTCAGTCGCGCGATCAATTTCTCGAACCAGCGAGGAGTTTAGCGGTAACGCCTCAGCCTCGGCGATGCGGTCGTTGGGGTCCGTGTTTGCAGGCGGAGGCGCGCCGACACTGGTAGGCGTGATTCCCAAATTCAATAGGTCGAAACCTGGCGAATCCCCACGCAGGTCCAAACCGCGGACGCGGATTTCGCGGACATTACCGCTTATGCCGCGTCCCGCAAGATCGAAGAAGTTGACGCGACCGCCTTGCGCAAGCCCGAGAGACACGAGCGAGGCGCCATCAGTTGAAGCATAAACTTCCGCCGTTTCGCCCTGGTTGGTCAACTCGGTGACGAAGATGTCAGCGCCCGGGCCGTCAATGATCGTGGCATTCGAAAATGCGACCGTGACGAACGAATTGGTGGGCAAGGAGAGCCACGAAGCAGTGGAGGCGGACACATCCGGACCAAGCACGACGGTGGTGCTGACTGGTTTGTAGGCGACACTGGTGTTAATGGTCGTTCCACCATAGGGGCCGGGGATCGGTCCTGCCCCACTGTCGTAGAATTGGATCACGCGATCCGCGTAGACATACGTCGCTGCCATCAACTGTGGGAGTGTAAACCACTTTCTGTAAAAACAAGCCACCGTTCGTTCTGATTAAGGCGTGTTTGAAAGAACCTTAGATCAGGAGACGAACGATGGCAAT
>JAWXBF010000294.1:0-26328 GCA_034439895.1 Deltaproteobacteria bacterium | reverse complement strand
CGGTAGCCAACAGATGGGTTGGCCAACCTATGTGCAAGAGACCATGATTGGCGTCATCATCGTGTTGGCGGTTGCGGTCGACAGGTTGCGCGCGCGCGCCCGAGCGCAAGGATAGGCGCACGCCCGCATGGCTTATCCGTACAAACGCGAACGCATTGAGGCGGAGCTGCGACGCTGGCTAGCTGCCGGTAAATACGCCCCCGGCGATCGATTCCCCTCGGATCAGGAACTCGCCCGTTTGTTCAAGGTCACGCACGTCACCGTGCGCGGTGCGCTCAAGTCGCTTGTCGCCGAAGGCGTACTCATTCGGCATATCGGCCAGGGTACGGTGGTTAGCGAAGCCGGAAAGACAAGCGCCGCACGGTTGGGGACGGCTGTCGCGGTGGCGATTCCGGACAATACCCATTCATTTTTTGCCGAGATGTTGAAGGGCATCGAAGGCTCGCTTTTTCCTCTGCGCAGGCCGTTGTTGTTGGCCCATACCTGGGAACTCGGTGAACGCGAAGAGGCAGCCGTGCAGTCCTGGATGGGGCAAGGTGTGCGACAAATGGTGCTGGTGCCGACGATCGTGCGCTCCGAGTTCTACCGGGACCTCATTGCTGCAGGGGTGCGGGTGGTATTGGCGGATCGTTCGGTTCCCGATGTGGACCTGCCGACTGTTTCGTCGCGCGATGATGTGGGTGCGAAGAATGTGACACGATTACTGTTGGACCTTGGCCACCGTCGCATCCTGCACCTTGCCGGTCCCGCACAGGTGTCCACGGCCCGCGATCGCGTCGCCGGGTTTCGTCAGGCGATGGCGGACGCCGGGGCCTCGGACACGGCCACGATCTTGCCTGGCGGTTTCTTCATGGATGAGAGCTACCAGGCCATGAAGCGCCATCTTGCGACGCATGCACCGCTTGACGCCGTGATGGCCTGCAACGATCCAGCGGCTGTGGGCGCGGTCCGGGCCATCGAAGAGGCGGGTCTGACGGTGCCGCGCGATGTGAGCGTGGCGGGGTACGGTGATACGGATCTGGCGCGCAACTTTAACCTCACCTCGGTTCGACAGTTTCCCGAGCGCATGGGGGCCGAGGCAATCCGGTTGTTGATGATGGCCGACGTCCTGCGCAAGACACACTCGCTGCAAATCGATCCGGAAACCACGGTCCGCGGGTCGACCGCGGCGCGTGGATCATGATTCGTCTTTGAGTCGGTCGTTGACCTCGTCGGAAACGCGCTGTTGCAGCTCGTCGATGGACTTTAGACTGAGACCAATCAGGGCCGAGCCGGTTTCGATGAGCGACTGCACCTGTTCATCGTTGACCGTGCCGACGTAGATGCCCGCACGCTTCGTGATGAGGTTTGCGAGGCTGACGTAGTTCGAGATGCTGTGCGGCTCGGCGTGCTGAAACTCGGTCGAGTTGGCGATGGCTTCGCGGATGGGAATCGTCATGTTCCAGGTTGCGGCAAGCAACAACCCGATCGTTCGATGTGAACCGTTGATGATGGTGAGCCATTCGTTGGCATCCATCCAGTTGACCACCTTTGCGCCGACCAGTCGTTCTTCGGTTTGCATCAAGAAGGCTGCGAGGATCGGTTTGCCGATGTCGTGCAAGAGACCCGCGAGGTAGGCGGACTCTACCAGTTCGGGGTGACCGCCCCTCGCGCGGGCAATCTCACGCGAGGTCAAGGCGGTTGCGACGGAATGGTGCCACAACGCGCGGAAGGACTGATTGATGCGGTCGTTCTTCGAGCTGAAAACGGAGCGGGCCGCCACTTCGAGCAAAAACTGTTCGAGGCTGCGCTTGCCGACCCGTGCAATGGCCTGGCCGAGCGTCGTGGCTGCGCCAAATCCAGCGAAGGCCACGCTGTTCGCCGTGCGCAGGATCTGCGCTGACGTGACGGCGTCGGTCCCGATTGCCCGCGCCACCTCGTCGTATTCGTAGTCGGGCAGGCGCAGGACGCGCAACGCCTCGGTGACGGCCCGGGGCAGGCTCGGCAAGGGAATCAAGTTTTGCGAAATCTTTTCAAGCGCGACCAGCTTGAGCTGGTTCAGAAGGTCATCTCGAGTTTGACTCACGCATTAAACAGTACAACGTTTACGGTCCCGAAAGTCCTTCACGCAACCGTATTCACCAGTTCGCCGATCCCGTCGATCCGGATGCGAATCGAATCCCCGGCCTTCAGGGTGAAATCATCGGGCGGCACGATGCCCGTGCCTGTCATCAGGAAACAGCCGGTTGCGAAGCCCATTTCACGGGTAAGGAACTCGACGAGCGATACGGGATCCCGTGCGAGCGAGGCGAGCGAGGTCTTGCCTCCCGCGACGGTTTTGCCGTCCCGCTCGATGTCGAGGGTGATGGCGGTCGATTTGGGCAGGGGTTGGTTGCTGACGAGGATGCCAGGTCCAAGCGCAGCACATCCGTCAAACACCTTCGCCTGCGGAAGATACAGTGGATTTTCGCCCTCGATGTCGCGACAGGAAAGATCGTTTCCGACGGTGTAGCCGACAATGCGGTTGTTGCGATTGACGACCAGGGTCAGCTCAGGTTCCGGAACCATCCAGCGTGAGTCTTTGCGCAAACGCATCACGCCCCCGGGGGCGATGACCCGGGCGGGGGTTGCCTTGAAGAACAATTCGGGACGGACGGCGTCATAAACGCGATCGTAGAAATCGCCGCCACCGGCATTTTGCGATTCTTCCATGCGAGCCGTCCGACTGCGGAAGTAGGTTACCCCTGCGGCCCAGACTTCCTGCGTGTGACAGGGTGAAAGCAAGGTCTGTGGTCCGTCACACTTGTTTTCCGCGCGCGCAATGCCACGCAGGTGGCCTTCGAGATCGTCGTAGCCGAACAATTCATCCCAGGCCTCCGTCACACGGAAAAACGCTCCCGAAATTTCGACGATGGGACCTTCAGGGGTTCGATAAAGCAGGGTTGTCATGGGCTTGGTGTCACAATAGGAGGGATCGGTTTCCGTCAGAACTGTCGATGGCGCAACGCAGTGTAGTATATCAGAGGACCGTAGGCCGAAACAAGGGCTGGTTGGGGACCTTTTGTGTGGGGACGGTCCGATTGCTCCTGTTGGCCTCGGTTTCGACCTGTTCGGTGGAGCGCTTTGCTGTCGGCGAGGATCCGGGGCCTTCGCAATTTCTGCCGGATGCGGGCGACGCATTATCCGCGAGCCGGGGACTCGATGCTGCGGGTGGTGCCGGCGGAACGGTCGCGCTTGATCCCTGCGCCGGTGTCGACTGTCGGCCCGGTATGTGCCGCGTGGACAACGGTGAACCGCGTTGCGTTTGTCCTTCCGGCAACGTGCGCGACGGGTTGCGCTGCCTGGTCTGTCTCGACACCGGAAACCGTCTCACGGTTGTCTTACCGACGAGGCCCGTACGCGTTTCAATCGACGTGAATGGTTTGCCGATTGCGCCCGGTGCCTCCGTCACCTTCCGAAATGTGGTTAACCTCGTCGATGTGAACTTTGGCGATTTGCTCGAGACCCGGCGCATACCGCTTGGCCGCTATGAAGTTCGGTATTCGGGATTCGTGGGGCAGGGATTTGAAGGCCCCGGCAACCGCAACCTTTTGCTGGGCGAGGTCGACATCAAGGCCGCGGCGATGGGCGAGTCCGCGACGCTGTTGGTGTCGTACGCGCTCAATGTGGTGAAGGCGACGGGGACAATGGATCTCGGCGAGGATCATCCCGATGTGGCCCCGTTCGTGAATCTTGTTTTTACCAACGGTGACACAAGGGTTCTGGCCCGTTTTCTGGGTCCGGAACGGCGTGCGTTTGAGGCTTTTTTGATCCCGGGTTCCTACGACCATGGGTTGTCGGGAAGCGCCGGAGAAGACGTGGTCGTTTACGGGACGACCACGTTTCCCTTTGATGGACAAAGTGTGGTACGGATTGCTGCGCATCGTGTGCAGGTGGTGTTTGACGACACGGGCGATACGGACCTGTCTGGGATCGTGTTTCTCCGCGGAAAACTCGGCATCTTGCGCCTGTCTCGGGTTCGTCGCGGGGTCTACACCACCGTCGCGCCAGAGGGAGACTATGACCTCGAGTATGCGATGCCCGGCGACGGGGTGGCGGGTCCGCCGCTTGAGCTTGTCGGGCCCGTACTGCGGACGTATCGTATTACGGGTCCCGTCGATGACACGGTCTTCGTCAAGCTGGTTCGAGCCCGTGGTCGCGTGACCGTGGATGGCAAGGTTCCGATCCCCGGTGTGCAGTCCGTTCGCATCCGGTCGGAGCGCCTCGGCTCGGTGCCCCTTCGACTCGATGCGCAGGGGATGTTTGATGAACGGGTCTTCCCGGGGTCCTATCGTCTTGAATACCGATGTGACGGCGCCGGGTGTCGCGATGGACAGCTCGGTCCTGCCAACCGGGAATCGTTGCTTGGCTCGGTCGACATTCGCGAGGGCCAGGATCACATCTTTGATATTCCGGTGGGAAAGGTGGATCTGTCGGTAACCGAGAACAGCCAAACGCAATCGGGAACGATTTCGCTCGTGGGGGACGATCCCAGTGCCTGGTTCAGTTCCGTGGGGCTTGTCGAAAGCACTGGCTCCGCGCTTGCGGTCCGAATCGTTCAGAACGACTACGCCGTCACCTATCGGCGAACGGGGTTGGGAACGCTGGTTTCGCGAGTTGCAAATCTTTCTGCCACCGCCTTTCAGGGTGTGTCCGCATTCAAGGCGAGCTGGGACCTCGCGATCGTTCGGGTATCGGGTCGAATCGACGTTGGACTCGAGTCCCGTTTTCGTCAGTTCCGGCTCGAAAACCCTGACAGTGGTTACGTTGCGTTTGACGTCGATTCCCAGGGAAACTTTGTGATCGACGTGCCGCGGTCCTCCTATTTGTTGCGACCCGGTGCGGGCAGCCAGAAGGGCGTTCTGGGCTGTTTCACGATCTCGCCTCCGTGACCGGTCGTTGCATTCGATCGCCGTCTTGAGTAGAAACGGCGCAACCCGCGGGCCTTGCGGGCTTGCACGGAGAACTGAATGTCAAAGCAAAATCGGATCCTGGTAATCGGCGCTCTCTTGAGCGGTTTCGCTGCGAACGCAGCATGTGTCGAACAGGAAGACGACACGCCCACGGCGGAAGATCTGGCCGAGGTGAAACAGAATATTATGGCCGCGCCGCCGTCACCCAAGTTGCCGGTCAATGCCGATCTCGATGGCAAGATTGTGTATCTGGGGATGGACGCGGAACCCGCGACCGTCGAGCCCGGCAAAGATGTGCTGTTGACCCACTACTGGAAGGTCGTGGACGCTCCTGGCGCTGGCTGGCGTCTATTCACCCATCTGAATGGGCCTAATCACACGACCTTCGTGAACGTCGATCACGGCCCCGTTCGTGGCAAGTATCCGGTCGAACGCTGGAAGACGGGCGAAGTCATCCGCGATCAGCACACCATTCGCGTTCCGGCAACCTGGCCGCACACCACGCTCGAGGTGTTTGTCGGCATCTGGAAAGGTGACCAGCGTCTGACCGTCAAATCGGGTCCGAAGGATGACAAGAATCGTGTGCTGGCCGCACGTTTGCCTGTGAAGGCGGGCGCCGCTGTCAAACCCCTCGTCGAGCGACGCTATGTGGTACGAAAGACCAGCAAGCCCCCAAAGATTGACGGCAAGGGTGATGACTGGCAGGGCGTGCCCTCCGCTGGCTTCATGGTGAACACGATGACAGGTGATCCGGTGCCGCTCACCTCCGAAGTCAAGTTGCAGTGGGACGACAAATTTCTCTACGCTTTCTTTGATATGAAGGATAACGACATTTGGGGCGAGCTGAAGAACCGCGACGACAAGCTGTGGACGCAAGAGGCCGTTGAGATTTTTGTGGATGCCAACGGCGATGGACGGAGCTACATCGAACTGCAAGTTTCTCCGCGTGGTACGCTTTTCGATACCTACTTGCCCGAGTACCGGAAGTACGAAGACGCGATCGATCCCAAGAAAAAGCCGTTCAGTTGGAATTCGTCGTGGAAGGTCGCGGTATCGGTCGATGGTACGCTCGACAAGCGTGACGATCTCGACCGTGGATGGAGCGTCGAGTTTGCCCTGCCGCTAGCCGATGTGAATGGCATGTTGAAAGAGGGCAGGACCGCGGTGCCACCGGTTTACGGCTCGCGCTGGCGCATGAACTTTTTCCGTCTTGATAAAGGCAAGGACGGCAAGCAGGACGCGCAGTCCTGGTCGCCTCCCATGGTGGGTGACTTCCACAAAATGGATCGCTTCGGCGAGGTTTTGTTCGCCAACGAGAAGGGCGAAGTTCCCGCGCCGCCTGCTCCGGCCGGTGACAAAACTGGAGTCGCCGCGCCGGCGCCCGGAACACCCCGCACGCCTGAAGAGACCACCGCCAAGATCAAGGCAGCGCTGAAGGGGATGCCCGCCCAGGAAGGCAACGGCCCCTCGGGTGGACAGATCATCAAGCTCGACGAAGCCACACGCTAAGTTGGGTTAAACTGAACGCCGTGCTGGAACGAACAACACGGCGTTTCATCTGCTTTGGGGCAGGCCTCATGTTGGCCTGCGCGAGCCAGGGCGCTGCTTCGGGTCCGGCCCCGGCACAAGGGGCGACGGGATCCGGTACAACCTCTGCGCAGGAGCCGCGGGCGATTGTGCCATCGTTGCCGTCGGCCACGCACTATCGCGGTGGATACAACGCCAGGGCGACATCAAAGCCCACGGATCCGTTGCTGGCGGCGCTCTTGCAAAACCTGTCGGGCAACAAGGATGGCCCCTTTGCCGACACGCGGCTTGCGAGGGTTGCGACCGAGCTCGCAGTGATTGGCAATCCTGGCGATCTGACGATGCAGCAGTTCCTGCTGGCGTATCACGGGGTGGTGGAACCTGAAATCACGATGCAGGTTTTGCGCTATTCGGTACGGCCCGAGGCTCAGCTTGTCTCCGCCCTGACCACCCAGCTGCGGGCAGACTGGAAGGGCCTGGCACCGAAGGCGTACGGCATTGGGGTTTCGCGCAACGCGAAGTTCGTTGATGTGGGGGTGGTCTGGCTCGATCAGGTGCTGAACATGGATTCAATCGTGCGACGTTTGCCTGCAAGCGGAACGACGGTGATTCGCACCGTTCTGCGCCCTGGTTTGTCGCAACCCGATGCAATGTTGCAGCTGCCGGCCGGTCGCCTCGGGCGGATCCCGGTCCGCCAGCAGGGAAACGTTGTGACGGTCGAGTTTCGCTGCGTCGATGGCGCAGGTGTTTACCAGGTTGAGCTCGTGGCAACGGGGAAAGAGGGGGTCACGGTTCTCGCCAATTTTCCGCTGTGGTGTGGTACGAATCCGCCGGAGCGCCTTGCCGTTTCAAACGGTACACCCCGACGCGGCCAAGATCCGGTTGCGATTGCGGCGGACTTACTCGCGCGACTCAATCAATCGCGTCGGGAATCCGGGCTCGACCCACTTGTCCCGGCGAAAGAGCTTGATTCCGTCGCATTGCAGCACAGCGCCGCGATGGCGAAGGCGGGTCGGGCCGCGCATCGACTGCCGAAGGGTGGCGAGGCCCCCGATCGCCTGCGCGCGGCCGGAATCACCGCACGGGTCATCATGGAGAACGTGGGGCTTCAATCGGCACACGGAACCGACACACGGGTGGATGCTCAGGGGGCCAGTGCGGCCGAGATTCACGCTGCGTTCATGGCCAGCCCCGGCCATAGGGTCAACATACTCTCCGATGCCACCACCCATTGCGGCATTGGGGTTGTGCGTGCCCTGAACGCAGAGGGCATCGCCG
Organism: Deltaproteobacteria bacterium; assembly: GCA_034439895.1. GTDB lineage: Bacteria > Myxococcota_A > Polyangia > Fen-1088 > Fen-1088 > JAWXBF01. The sequence continues at coordinate 18,592 of JAWXBF010000294.1, read as the reverse complement.
TTTTTTACGTGACCGAGCTTTTCGTCGCGTACTGATCGCGTACGTCAGTCCGTCGTCGCCGGTTGCAACAGCAATACGTACCCGGTTTCGCTCCTGACCACGCGCGCACTGGAAAGACCAAGGCTTTCGGCCAGAGCACGCAACGCCTCCCCGTCCGCGGCAAGACTCGACAGGGCAACGACGTCACCCGGAATCGACTCGTAGCAGATGGCGGTATTGCCATCGGTCAGTCCCAGGATGCGCTGAACCAAATGGGATCCCGCCTGCGCCAGCCGTTGGACACGACGGCGTTCCTCGGCCGTCAACGGTGTCGGGCGACGTTCGACCACGAGGTGGCGATCGACGCGCGGATCCTCTTCCAGCACCAGGTGCCCTTTTTCGGTTGGTCCTATTCGAGACACAGCGGGTGCCTTTTCCGTGGTGTCGTCAGCCGCTTGAATCTCCAGCCCTTCGCGAAGGGGCTGGGTTCCGTCGCCCACCACGAGAACCTCCATGGCCTGGCGCACGGGCCAAAGCGCGATGGCGTCTGCCATGGCCGCTGCCGATACGAATCGTTCGCTGGGCGCTTTTGCGAGTGCTTTGTGTAACGTTTCGGTGATGATGCCAGCGAGCCCCGGCACAAGGGTCGCGGGATCGGGTGGTGCTTCCCCAAGATGTTGGTCGACAAAATCCGGCCCCAGAAAAGGCGGCCGACCCGTCAAGCTTTCGAAGAGCGTGGCCCCGAGGGCATAGAGATCCGCGGTCGGGCCGATGCGACCACCCGTGACCTGCTCGGGCGACAGATACGCGAGCGTTCCGATGAGACCTCCCGTCTGCGTTTGTCCGAAATCCTGCAGGTGGGCTGCACCGAAATCACCAAGTTTGGCGTTACCCGCGGCGTCGAAATAGATGTTGGTGGGCTTCACGTCTCGGTGAACGATCCCGGCGGTGTGAGCCGCTCCGAGCGCTGCACACAGTTCCAATCCAATTCGACGCACACGCGCCACGGACATCGCTCGTTCGTTCAGCAGCTCGGCCAGCGTGCCGCCCTGCAGATACTCCAGAACCAGCAATCCCGCGTTTCGATCCACATCCAGCAGCGCGACGATGTTGGGGTGGTGCAGCCGATGCGTCGCTTCCGCCTCGCGGAGGAATCGTGAGATCGCCTCTTCCTCGGCCGCGACGGCCCCGACCGAAAGAATTTTTAGTGCTACCGTGCGGCCGAGCAGCCGATCTTCGGCCAGATAGACCCTTCCGGTTCCACCTCCGCCTATCAGGCGATCAACCACAAACCGCTCGCCCATCACGCTTCTTTCCGTACCCGGTCCGAACTGAGTTGCAATCGCTTCGGTTTCGGGCGGCAATTCTGGTCGGATCCGTCGCACACGGCGTGCGATGCTGTGCGCCGCCTCGGGAAAACCAAGTCCCAGCAAGATGCCACACAGCATTTGCTGCGCATCGGCCCGCAAGGCCAGAGCAATCGGGCTACGAATTGCGGCTTGCAGCGCCCGGGCCGCTTCGATCGGCCGTCCGAGACGCGCAAGCAAGCGACCGAGCAAGAGTTGCGCTTGCGCACGTTCGGTGGAGCCAAGCGGCGGCGAACCCGCATGACCCCCGATCACGAGATCGAGCAGATCGGCACCCTGTCGCAACTGTCCGAGCTCGGTCAAAAGCTGTGCGGTTTTCACCGGCATGCCGGCGCGTCGAAAGAGATCGGCCGCTTTTTCCCGGGCCCCGGCGCGCTCTGCCGCCACGGCTGCGTCCTCGAAAAGACCCCGCCCGGCAAAGGCGGCACTGACGCGCAACAACTCATCGTTCGCATCGGCGGGAACCACGCGAGCGATGGTCCGCGCCCGATCGGACAGGCCAGCCTCGATAGCGAGTCGTATTGCGTACGGGCGATCGCCGGCTTCAAGGGCGAGCGACAGGGCGTCTTCAAAGCGCCAGAGTTTCTCGAAAAGCTGAGCCGCTTTCAGTGGTTCCCCGGCATCCACCCAGTGTTGCGCCGCAGCCTCGGGTTGGCCCTCGGCGATCAGGGCTCGGATGCGGAGGGCAAGGTCTGCCAGCGCTTCGGGATCCTGCGTTTGGTCGTTTTCCGCCATGAGCCCGGGTCATTCGCTCAACAACGAGCGGCTTTCATGGTAGCAGAACGCCATGAATTCCTCCGACAAGAACACCTCAGAGGGCGTATCGGCTGGCCCATCGCCACTGCTCATCGTTGGTTCCGTGGCCTTTGATTCGGTGCAGACCGTTGTGGGCAAACGGGACGAGGTGTTGGGCGGTGCCGCGTCTTACGCCTCCGTCGCAGCTTCGTTCCTCGCGCCCTCGCGTCTCGTTGGCGTGGTGGGGTCGGACTTCCAACACAGTCACATCGACTTCTTCCGCAGCCGCGGCATTGACACCGCAGGTATCGAAGTGGCTGACGGTCGTACGTTTCGCTGGGCCGGCCGTTATGCCGATGACTTCTCCAGTCGTACCACACTCGATACGCAGTTGAATGTATTCGAATCCTTCAAGCCGCGCCTTCCCCCGGGTTGGAACGAATCGGATTTCGTTTTTCTAGCGAACATCGATCCGGTTCTGCAACTTGAGGTTTTGGGTCAATGCAATCGACCCCGCTTCGTTGCCTGCGACACGATGAACTTCTGGATCGAAGGTCGGCGCGACGAGCTGGGCCTGCTGCTCAAGAAGCTCGACATGTTGTTGTTGAACGACGAAGAAGCGCGCCAGTTGTCGGGTCTGTCCAGCTTGCCGGCCGCTGCACGTGCGATTCTCGACATGGGTCCCGCGTCGGTTGTCATCAAACGGGGCGATGCAGGCGCCTTGTTGTTTCACAAGGGTGGTGTGTTTGCCGCGCCAGCTTTCCCGATCGAAACGGTGGTGGATCCGACCGGTGCCGGTGATTCTTTTGCCGGCGGATTCATGGGCTGGTTGGCCCGCATGGGCGGGACCTCACCGGCAGACATTCGTACGGCGCTTGTTCTCGGCACCGTGACGGCCTCGTTTTGTGTGGAGGACTTCAGCCTGGATCGCTTCCGGACGCTCGACCTCGCACAGATTCGCCAGCGGTTCATGGCGTTCTCCGATCTCGTCCACTTCGAGAAAATTCGGTTCTGAGGGGCGAATTTCCGCCCGTCAATTGGGCTGTGAGCCCGGTTTGCCGCGGCGTTTGTCGCCAAAGACCGCGTCCCACCCGCGACGGTATTCGTTGGTGCTGACCTGCGCAGGGCCAGGATTGCGCAAGGACGGTGAATGCTCGGGGTTGCTCTTCGGATCGTATTCGGTCCGCACGCTATAAACCATGGGCATGTCCTTGCGCGGTTTGAGGGCAATGACCTCTCCATCGATGGGCTCACCCTCGCGCATCGGGCGCACCGTCCCCATCTCCGGCACCTCGCTGTTGGGGCGCTTGCGGAGAATGTGAATGCCCGTCCGATCCGCTGTTGGGCCCAGCACCACCGCGAGATCCTGCTGTTCGAGGGGAACAGCGGGTTTGCGGGACCGCTTTTTTGGTGCGGTCTTTGTGGTCAACTTTTTTTGCGCCACGAAGTTGATTGTAAGATATCCCCCATCTTGACGCCATCCCCTGACTCCAGTGATTTTTCGCGCGCGCGCAACCAGTTGCTCGCCGCGCTGCTCGGCAATGGAGGCCTTGCAAGCGGCAAGGTCGCATTGCTCAAGAGTTGGCAACACCTGGCGGTGCTGGCCGTCGAGGGAGGGGCGCAGCTGCTAATCATCACACCGGGGCCCGAAGGGAACGAACATCTGTTGACCCGTTTGCGCTCCATGTTGTCGCAGCAACCCTTCGGCTTGCTGTTGCTCGTGGTGGTCGGCGGTCCACCGTCGTTTCGAGAAAGCCTGGCGGCATTGCCGGCGTCCGCTCGCGATGCGGGTTTGCTCGGCATCTACCACCTCGACGACACCACGTCTCTGACGCACGTCGTGGGGCGCAAGTTGGCTCTCTTGACGGATGCGGGAAAGCGTCTTGGCAAGACCGAACCGCTCGACGACGCGGGCATCCAGGCCGCCATCGAAAGTGTGCAGCGCAATCAGGTGGATGAGGAACGGTTTGCGCGACGTTTGCGCGCGCAGTTTCCGCATGTGAGTGCGGGCATCGGAACAGTATGTGTGTTGCTGTTCTTGCTCTCCGGTGGTTTCAAGGAGGGCATGGCGCATCGGGTGCTGTTGTCGGTCGGAGGCAACAACGCGCTCAGCATTCTTGGCGGTCAACCGTGGCGCCTTTTGAGCTCCGCGTTCTTGCACGTCAACAGCACGCACCTGCTCGTCAACATGATGTCGTTGTTTGTGCTTGGGTCCTTCCTCGAAAGGACGCTGGGTTCGGCGCGCTTCCTGCTGATTTATGGGTTGTCCGCGCTCGCCGGCTCGGTGGCGTCATCGCTTCTCGGGCATTCCAATTCGGTGGGCGCGTCCGGCGCCATCTGGGGCGTGATGTTGGCCGGTTACGCGGTTGCCTTGCGCCCCGGATCGTTCCTACCGCCCGTGGTCGCGGCCCGAATCAAACGTGGTTTGACCTTGCCCCTCATCCTCAATACCTGGATGTCGTTTTTGCCCGGGATCGATCTCTATGCGCACTTCGGCGGGGGTGCGATTGGCCTCGTGCTCATGTTCGGTGGCGCTTTGCGCAGCGGAACACCCTTGCCCGAGGGGCCCCCGCCCGCCGGGCGTCTCCTCAAGAGCCTGGCCATCGGTGTTGCGGTTGCCATGACCGTCTCGACCGGGATTGCGCTATGGGCGCTGTCCTACGTTTTGCCAAAGGTATCCGGCGGCGGTTAGCGCGTACGGCTCGATTTCCCGAGCGCAACTGGGGTCGACGCGGGGTGACGGCTCCGTCGCACTTTACCGGCGGCCCGGGACGTGGTAACCCCGCGACCATGCGCCATGTTTCGATATTTTTTGCCGTGGGTTTATTCCTCGGGTCCTGTGCCCAGGGCGAGGGTGACCGCTGTCAGCTTACAAGCGACTGCGAGTCGGGTCTCGAATGCCGAATGGAGGTTTGTTCCGGCAAAAAGACGGTGGTCCAGCCACCGGGCGTGGACGGCGCGGTGTTTACCGTGGCCGATGCCGCCGTGACCTCGATGGATGCCCAAACGAGCGTCTCGACCGATACCGGAGCCGTGGACGCGCCGATGTTGCAGTCGCTGGACGCGGCGATGATTCCGGACGCGACGGTCGACGCAACCTCGAAGCTCGACGCGCAAGATTAGACCCTTTCTCTGGTAGATTTTCCGCCATGGGACGCATATTCGAGACGCGCAAGGCGACGATGTTCGCCCGCTGGGACAAGATGGCGAAGGCCTTCACCCGGATCGGCAAAGAAATTGCGATGGCGGTCAAGGCCGGTGGCCCCAGCGTCGACATCAATCCGGCACTCCGCCGCGTGATACAAAACGCCCGTGCGGCCAACATGCCGAAAGAGAAGGTCGAGAACGCCATCAAGAAGGCGTCTGGACAGGGCGCCGAGGTTTACGACATCGTATTGTACGAAGGATACGCTCCCCACGGGATTGCCATCGTGGTCGAAACGGCGACCAATAACGTCGTTCGAACGGTTGCCAACGTTCGCAGTGCCTTCAAGAGCAACAATGGTGCGATGGGCTCCGAAGGCAGCGTGCTCTTCCAGTTCAAGCACATGTGTGTGTTCCGGATTTCGCCGGCGGCCGTTGCAGGAAAAGATCTCGAATCGCTTGAGCTCGATTTCATCGATCACGGACTCGAGGAAATGGGCGAGGGTACGAACGACAAGGGTGAAAAACAGTTCATCATTCGAGGGGCGTTCGTCGACTTCGGAAAACTACAGTCGGCCATCGAAGCACAGGGGCTTTCGGTGTTGTCCGCCGAATCGGAATACGTCGCGCAGAACCTGCTGCACCTGCCCGAAGACAAGGCAACCGAGGTGCTGGAACTCGTGGATGCGCTTGAACAGGACGACGACGTCCAGAATGTGTATCACAACCTGTCCTGACGCATTCGTTGCACAGGCCGGGCGGCGTGCACACGCCGGGCGGCGGGCACACGCCGGGTGGCGTTAAAACAACGCGGCCAGATTCAATCCGAGCGAGTACATCGAGCCGTTCTCCCAGGCACCTTCGACGCCCATCGCCCACATCGCTCCGACCCGCCAGCGCGCATCGGCCGACAGATAGCCATACGGGACGATTGAGCTCCGCATGTAGAGATCCGAATCGAGAATGTCTGCGCCGTACCCTGCGCCGAAGCCAAAACCAAGACCGGCCGAGAAGCGGGGACGCGCGAAAACGGCCCAGCGGCCCGTGGCAAGCATGCCGGCTACCCGGTAGTGCTCGCTCGTGTCGAGGATGGACAGCAGGGCCGCGCCCACCTCGAACCCATTTGTAACTTCGACCCGAGTTGCGAGACGAACCAGAGGCTTCAAGAGGTGACCGAGCGACTTCGACCGTGAGTTCTTAAGCAGCGTTGGTCCCACGCGAAGTTCGACAACCTGAAGCCTGGGCGAAGGTGTTGGTGTCGCGGTCTCACCCCGGGCTGCGCTGCCGGCCGATAGCGAAAACAACAGAACACCTGTGGTACAAACGATGCGAAACATGAAGTGCCGGTTCTTTATATCAGGGATTTCGATCATGACGTTTGTCGCCGCTGGCTGCGGCGCCGATCTTCCCGAGGATATCCGAAACTACGAGACCCTGTGTACGCCTATGGCCACGGCCGGTCCCTACGACGACGATCCGCACAGCGGCAACAAACGCATCTTTGCCTGCAATGTGGACAAAGCTTTCCTCGCTGCCGGAACCCGTCCCTTTCCGGACGGTACAATTATTGTGAAGGAGTCGACCAAACCCAGGCAGTGCGCGCCCTGGCTCATCGCGACGATGCGCAAGCAGGCTGGAAAATGGTCGTGGGCCGAATACACCCGGAACTTTGCCGACGAAGACTTTGGTGAACTGTTGGTCCCGAGCAGCACGTGTACAGGCTGTCACGACGACGCGAAAGACGCAGACTGGGTGTTCAGCCAGTTTTCGCTAGCAGCGGCTTCTGCGAAGATTTGTGCTGGGCAGCCGTGACCCGCATCAAGGCCATCGCCGCCAACAACTGAACAACGGCGACCGACGCAAAGCCCAGAAAAGCAAGACGGGTTCCACCTTGCAGCGTCAGGAATCCTCCGAGGGTGGTCGCAAGTGAGCCCACGCCGAAGGTGGATGCGAATTGGACGCCGAAGAGCAGCCCGTGATCGTGTTCGTTCGCGTATTGCGCGACGAGTGTCGCGCCCAGTGGTTGTGCGAGGTACCAGAGAAAACCAAATCCGAGAGCCGCGATGATCAACCCTGAGCCCGTCAGGGTGGTGAGCAACAGCAAGAGCGGCACGAACAACAGCGTTTGGAAAAAGAAGAGACGCTCGCGTGATACTGCCGTCCGACGCGGCATGCGATCGGCAAGTTCCCCGCCAATGCGTTGTGCTGCGATTCCACATAGCAACACCAGGGAGAGGATGAACGACCCATGGTAGGCATTGCCGAGGTGTAACGGCAGGAAGGTCACAACCCCCCGGTACACCAATCCGCCTGCAATGGAGGACAACAGCAACCAGCGCAAAGACGCATGCGCCCAGAGCATCCGCAAGGCGTGCCCCAGGTTGCGCACCGTGGGCGCAGGATGGGGCGCGGGGCAAGATGAGGCGCCGAAACGCGCGGGCAGGGTCAAAACTAGCGCACCGCAGCACAGCGACAAGCCTGCAACCGTGAGAAAGCCGTAACGCCACCCAAACTGTGCCGCAAGCAACGCGGCAACGGTGGGGGCGAGGGCTTCGCCAAGGTTACCGCCCGCGCCGTGGATACCGATTGCGCGGCCGCGTTCGTCGGGATGCACGGCGCGTGACAACATGGAGAGGCCGCTTGGATGGTAAATGCCGGCCGAGAACCCGAGGGCGACGAGGGCCACGGTGAGCCAGCCAAACGTGGGGGCAACGCCAATGGCGACGAGTGCCGTGGTGCAACCAAGCGACGCGATCGACAACATCCGCCGTGATCCGATGCGATCGGCGAGAAACCCCGCGGGGATCGCCGCCATGCCGAAAGCGAGGTACATCAGGTTGGCGGCCACCATCAGTCGAAGGACGTCGACGCTGAACTCACGCTTCAGATCGCCCAGCACCGCGGGCAAGAGCATCACCTGCGCGTGAACCACACCGTGTATGACGGCACTCGTCCAGGCAACGCGTCGGGTGATGGCTAACACGTCAGTTCCAGGGGACTACGAGCGGGAAATGAAGCGTACCGTCGCGATCTGGAACTCGCGCGAGGACTTGCCCATTCGCAATACAGCCGTGTCTCCCTCGTCCTTTCCGATGAGGGCGCGGGCAAGCGGTGCTGAAATCGAGAGGCGGCTTTCCTTGATGTTGCCCTCGTGCTCGCCCACGATCATGTACGTCACTTTCTCTTCCGTTTCGGTGTCAACAAGTTCAACCGTGGCACCAAAGACGACGCGCGATCCACCAAGCTTGGTCGGGTCAATGACGTCGGACTGGGCAATGATGCTGTCGATCTCGCGCGAGCGACCCTCGATGAATCCCTGGCGTTCCTTCGCCGCGTGGTACTCGGCGTTTTCTTTTAGATCACCGTGGGCGCGCGCCTCTTCGATGTCGCGAACATTCTTGAAGCGTTCCACCTCGCGCAGTTGCTTGAGTTCGTCTCTCAGGTCTTGCAGTCCCTGCGGGGTCATCGGGTATCGAGTGGACATGGAGAACCGACCTTGTCAGGAAAGTTGGCGTTCGTGAAATTCCTGCACCGAGCAGACCTCGAGTTTACCCGATCGAAGCTTCCCAAGTGCTCCCACGACCGCCTTGGCCGCAGAAAGCGTGGTGAAATAGGGAATGCCCTTCATGAGCGCGGCCCGGCGCAGGGAGAACGAGTCCCGGATGGCCTCGGCGCCCTGCGTGGTGTTGATGACAAGCTGCACCTTGCCGTCGCTCAGTCGATCGACACAGTGCGGACGCCCCTCTCGCACTTTGTTGACGTACTCACAGGGGACTCCCGCAGCGGCAATCGCGGAGTGGGTGCCCCCGGTGGCAATGATGCCGAAGCCCATGGCTGCCAGATCGCCGGCCAGTTTGACGGCTGCCGCCTTGTCGCGATCGTGGACCGAGATAAAGACGAGGCCCGGTGCGCAATCGTACGGCAGTTTCACGTTGGCGCCGAGTTGGCTCTTTCCGAAGGCCATCTCGAAGCTGGTGTCGATGCCCATCACCTCTCCTGTCGACCGCATCTCAGGTCCGAGTAGGGTGTCGACGCCGGGAAACTTCACGAAGGGGAACACCGCTTCTTTGACCGCAACGTGCCTTGGAATGACTTCCTTGACGCCCATCTCCTGAAGCGTCATCCCAATCGCGATGCGTGCTGCGACCTTGGCGAAGGGAACGCCGGTCACCTTGGAAACGAAGGGGACCGTGCGCGAGGCGCGCGGATTGACCTCGATGATGTACACATCTTGCGTACCACGAGGCACGGCGAACTGAACATTCATCAGGCCCTTGACCTCCAGTTCAAGCGCCAGCGCGCATGCCTGTCGTTTGATTTCCTTGATGACATCGGGATGCAGCGAATGAGGTGGCAACACGCAGGCCGAATCGCCCGAGTGAATGCCGGCCTCCTCGATATGCTCCATCACACCACCGACAACCACGTCGGTACCGTCACACACCACATCGACATCGATCTCGACCGCATCGTGGAGGAACTGATCGATGAGGATGGGGGCGTCGTCGTCACCGCCGCTGCCCGCGAGGGATTCGCGCCGGGAGGCTTCCATGGCCTTGTGTACGAAGTGTTCAAGATCCGCGTCGCCGTAGACGGTCTCCATCGCGCGGCCACCCAAAACGTAGGACGGTCGCACCATCACTGGAAATCCGATCCGCTTCGCAATGGTGCGGGCCTCATCAAGGCCATGGGCCGTTCCCCATTCGGGTGCTTTCAGTCCCAGTTTCGTGACGAGATCTCCAAATCGTTTGCGATCCTCGGCTCGGTCAATGGCGTCGGCGCTGGTGCCCATCAGCTTGATGCCCGCTTTTTGCAGTGGCACTGCCAGGCGCAGCGGCGTTTGCCCGCCGAACATGACCACCACGCCCTCGGCTTGTTCCACGCGCAGGATTTCGAGCACATCCTCGGCCGTGAGCGGCTCGAAGTACAGTCTATCGGCGGTATCGTAGTCGGTCGAAACGGTTTCGGGGTTGCAGTTGATCATGATCGTTTCGCAACCGGCCTCGCGCAATGCTTGAACCGCGTGAACGCAGCAATAGTCGAACTCGATGCCCTGTCCGATGCGGTTGGGGCCGCCGCCGAGGATGGCGATCTTTCGCTTTTTCGTCGGGTTTGTCTCGTCTTCGGGGGCCGTGCTGGTGCCGACCTCGGCACCGGTTTCGTAGGTCGAATACAGGTACGGCGTATAGGCGTGAAACTCTGCCGCGCAGGTGTCAACGGTCTTGAAAACCGGCAGAACGCCCATCTTGGTGCGTGCGTTTCGCACCGCAAGTTCGTCGGTGCCGATGAGCTTCATCAGGCGGCGGTCCGACAGACCAAGCTGTTTGCTGCGCAAGAGGGCCGCGCGGTCTTCGAGCAAGGCTTTGCCCCGGGTTTGCACGGCTTTTTCTTGCTCTAGAATTTCCGAGAGCTGTTGCAAGAACCACGGATCGATCGCCGTTCGGGCGTGCGCTTCTTCGAGCGTCAAGCCCGCACGCATCGCTTCTGCAAGCTGCCACAGCCGGTCGGGACCCGGTGTGGTGATGGCGCGCTTCATTTCTTCAAGCGGCGCGGGTTCCATGTCGAGCCCCCACCGGCCAATCTCCAGCGAGCGCAGCGCCTTGCCGAAGGATTCCTTGAAGGTGCGGCCGACCGCCATGACCTCACCCACGGATTTCATCTGCGGGCCGAGCGTCGAGTCCGCTCCCGGGAATTTCTCGAAAGCAAAACGTGGAATCTTCGTGATGACGTAGTCGATGGTCGGCTCGAAGCAGGCCGGCGTTTCACGGGTGATGTCGTTGCGAATCTCGTCGAGTGTGTATCCGACTGCCAACTTTGCGGCGAACTTCGCGATCGGGAAACCCGTTGCCTTCGAGGCGAGCGCCGAGCTACGTGATACGCGTGGATTCATCTCAATGACGATCATGCGACCGGTCTTGGGATGCACGGCGAATTGAATGTTGCTGCCACCGGTCTCGACGCCGATCTCGCGGATAACCGCCAGCGAGGCATCGCGCATCATCTGGTATTCCTTGTCGGTCAGCGTCATCGTGGGCGCGATGGTGATCGAATCACCGGTATGCACACCCATCGGATCAAAGTTCTCGATGGAGCAAACGATGACCGCATTGTCATTGCGATCGCGCATGACCTCCATCTCGTACTCTTTCCAGCCGAGAATCGATTCTTCGACCAGAACCTCGCTGCGCGGACTTTGTTGCAGGCCCCACAGCAACTTCGCCTCGAACTCGTCCGCGTTCCAGGCGATGGCGGCTCCCGATCCACCCATCGTGAACGACGGCCGCAGTAGGATGGGATAACCCTGCCCGGTTTCCTTTTCGATCTGTTTCTGAAAGGTGAGGCCTTCGGCCAGCGTGTGCGCGAGCCCGGACAGTGCGACCTCAAGTCCAATGCGGCCCATGGCTTTTTTGAAGAGCGCCCGATCCTCCGCCATTTCGATTGCATCAAGCGTCGCACCGATGAGTTGCACGCCGAACTTTTCGAGCACGCCGGCCTTGGCCAGGTCGATGGCCAGATTCAACGCGGTTTGTCCGCCAAGCGTCGGCAGAAGGGCGTCGGGCCGTTCGCGCTCGATGATCTTGGCAACGATGTCGACCGTCAACGGCTCGATGTAGGTGCGATCCGCAAGCTCCGGGTCGGTCATGATCGTGGCTGGATTCGAGTTCACGAGTACCACCCGGTAGCCCTCTTCCTTGAGAGCCTTCACCCCTTGTGTGCCCGAATAATCGAACTCACATGCTTGACCAATCACAATGGGTCCCGAGCCAAGGATCATCACGGATTTGATATCGGTTCGTTTCGGCATAAGTGTTGCGTTTCGCTAGTTTCCGGTAGCGCCGGGCTTGAGTTTGAAATGACCTTCGCGATCGAGAATGAAATTATCGGGAAGCAATGTCTCGACCTTTCCCCGGAATCCCTGTACCAACCACCCGAGGTCGGCGAAGCCTTCGGCGATGCGTCGGCGCAAGCGCAGACTTTCTTCCTCGGCCGATACGAATCGGCTCAACAGGGGATCGCGCGCCACCGGTTCGTTCTTGTGCCGCAACAGCGCCTCAACCGTGGCGAATCGAACCCCCTCGTCCATGTCCTCCAGATACCCGACGATGCGTTCGGATACGCCGTCTTGCTTCATGAGGCCGAGGTGCGACACGATCTGGGTCTTTTTGGTTGGGTCGCGTTCGTATCCGGGTTCATGTCGATCCAGGATCTCACCGAGAACCGTCAATTCTTCCGCGCGGGTGCTGGTGATGGCCGATAGAACGCGCAAGGGCCAGGAAACAGAATCCGCGCTCTTGAGATAACGTTGAACCGCCGGTAGAACGGCCAAACCCTTCTTGACCAATACCTCGCACACCCACTCCTTCTCGTGCTCGTCCTCGATGCTTTTGTCGTACGTCACGCCAAATCGCCGCATCAGGCCGAACAGGGCTTCGTCCGACCCATCGTCGAGCAAGGCCTCAAGGGCTCGCATCCGATCGACGGATTGTTTGTACTTGTCCGTTGCGCGGGCAATGTTTTTGGTTCGTGCCTTTTCGGCCCGCTCGTCTTTGCCCAGAAAAATATCGAAAAGTCCCATGCGTGGTCCTGACCCACGTTCGCGGGCCGCCGCTTCTATATCACTTGCAGTGCGGGGTGGAAACCGCCGTCTGCTTGCGGAAAAGATCTTCCCGGGATTCGTTTCAAGTAGCTGTTATTACACTGGAATTTTTGGATGATTGGCGACGGTTTTCAGATCGTCGAGTCGGTCCCGCGGCAGAGAGGGCTCCTGGTTCGTGTCTGGAACAGCCTCGACCCCGACCGTCGCACCTTTGCCCTTGGTTACTTGGTGCTGCTGCCGCTCTTTCTGATGCCGGTATTCGTGACCAAGTTTTTGCCCGGCCTCGACCTGCCGTTTCACCTGTCCATCGCCGACATGCTGATGAAGGCGGACGACCCCGCGTCGCCGTACGCGCCGTACTACGAGTCCCGCCTTGGCTTTGCCCCCTATGCAGCGCACTACCTTCTCCTCGTTGGCCTGGGGCGATTCATGGTTCTGGCACTCGCCCACAACGTGGTGATGGGCATTTACATTGCCGTGTTGCCGTTGTGTTGCAGCTACCTGCTGGCAGTGAGCGGCAAGAGTCGGCTGCCGGCGTTGTTGGCGTTTCCGTTGTGCTTCAACATGACGCTGCACTACGGTTTCATCAGCTTTTGCCTGTCGTTGCCCGCGCTGTTGTTGTGGCTTGCATTGACCGCGGATCTGCTGGCGCGTCCGTCGCTCGGAATCGGATGGCGGGCGGCACGTTTGCCGGTCCTCGCGGGTCTTGTCGGGTGTTTGCTCTATCTGTGTCACTTGCAAAACTATTTGTTCGGCATTTGTGCAGTGGGCGCCATGTGTGTGCTTGGACCGGGTGGCTGGCGCCGTCGTGCGCTTGGTGTCGCTGCCATCGTCCCGTCGGCGTTGAGCCTCGTTTTGTGGTGGCGTCGCTCGCCCTTTGCCGGTGACGCGGCAGCCCGACATGGCTCATTCGACTTTGCTTGGGAAACCCTGAAAAACGCGCGCATGGCGGATCTGCAATGGGGCCAGTTGCCGCTGCGGACCGACATCGAGAACCGAATCGGTTGGTTTCCAGACCACCTCCTGAAGGGGTTCGTCGACTTGATCGACGTCCGGGTTGCCAACGCCATTTTGTTTGCGGCGGCGTTCTATTATTTGCTCGGCTGGCTCGGTGCCTGGATGGGATCGGGGCAAAAACGACGAACCCACTTTCGCCTCGCCCACACGATGGTGTTTCTGGGCGCTGTCTTCGCCTACTTTGCGCTGCCGCACCACCTCCGTGAATTCGAGTTGATGACGTTCTACCCGCGCTTTTCGGTCCTTGCTGTGCTGCTCTTCTTGCCCCTCATCCCGGCTGGCCTCGGTCGAATCTCCGGCTTCATGCGCGTCGGCGTGATGTTGCCAGCCCTCCTCATTGGGGTGTTGTGGAGCCACTCGCTGTTCATTCACTACCGCGCTTACCGGGAAGAAATTGCGGATTTCGCGGCGGTTCTGCGCCAGACGCCCGCGGACGGCAAGGCAGTTGGGATCATCTATAACCGTCGCTCCACGGTTTTACGCAACGAATCGGTGCTGGTGGGTTTGACCGGATTTCATGTGGCCGCCCGAAAGTCGAAGACCAGCATGGTGCCGCTTGCGTACTGCGGAATGCGACACATTCCGTGCGCCATCAAACCCAACGCGCCGAGGCTGTCGCACCCGGGCGCGTGGTTGGAGCAACCCTTTGAATGGCCCTCGCTCATCGACGATTTTGACGTGATCTACGTTCGGTCCTCGCCGTATGAGCTGCTTCAAGGCCACGCCCGGGATCTTCAGACGGTCGCCCACGTCGGGTCCTGGATTTCGCTGCGGAAGAAACCTGTTCGCGGGCGGGTACACGAAAAACGCGACAGGCAGGTTGCAAGGCCCGACATAGCCGACTAATTTGTGAGCGGGGTGCGCTCGACGTGGTGGAACAAGACAAACGACAAATCAGCGAGCGGAAAGATCCCTGGCGCGAGTATTTGCGCAAAAAGGGTCTGAAGACGACTCAGCAGCGCGAAGCGATCGTGGATGCGTTTCTGGAGTCGAGTGGTCATATCAACCTGGAAGAGCTGCTCGTGTCATCGCGCGCCAAGAGTCCGGGCGTGGGCCTTGCGACCGTTTATCGAACGATCAAGTTGCTTGAGGAAGCGGGGCTAGCCGAGGCTCGGCAGTTTGGCGTCGGCCAAACGTTGTACGAGGTGGCCAGTCTGGAGCACCACGATCACATCATCTGTCACAGCTGTGGCTACATCGTGGAATACGAAAGCGAAGAGATCGAGGCGGCGCAAGTCACGGTCGCGCGTCACTTTGGTTTTGAGATCGTCAACCACCGACACGAAATTTTCGGGTTGTGTGACAAGGCGCGAGGATTGCCGGGCGGCACTTGCCCGGCTGAGCTCAACGGCAAGAAATAAAAGCGGTGTCCGCGTCGTTCGTTCCCGAATCAACGCGCACCGACATTGCACTGCCACTGCCTAGAAAACGCGAGCCGGGGTTGCGTGTTCAGCTTCTCCTCGGCCTCGCTGTCGTCTCGTTGTTCGCTGTGTTTTCGGTTGGGCTGTTGTCCCTGTGGGCGGCCTCCAATGATCTGCGTGAAGTGCGTGAAGCAACGGCCGCCTCGCTTTCAACGGCGGCTGCGGCGGCCGCGGCGTCGGTCATCGATCCCAACCAGGAACTCGGCTCCGCACAAAATCTCCTTGAGACGGATCCCTTGTTGCGACAGGTTGCCGAGCGCTCGGGCATCCTCGAGATCTCTATCATCTCTGCCACCGGTGTGGTCGTGGCGTCGCGACCGCCGCGATGGAAGGGAGATATCGATCCGCCGATCTTGCAGTCTGCGCTCGAAGGTGTTCCCCCCACGCTGCACTACCGGGATGGCGCTGAACATGGCGATCCCGAGCTGCTGTCGTACGCGGGGATAGCAACGGGTGGGCGCATTGTTGGCGCGGTTCGCATCGTCATGCCGGCGCCGCCTCCGATACTCGCGTTCATCCGGCGCTCTGGTCCTGTGCTGCTCGGCCTCGCACTTGGCGACGCCATCTTGTTGGTTGGCTTCGGTTATTTTCTGCTGACACAGATGGTGATACGACCACTCCGTGCGGTGGAAGTCGCGACCGCAGCGGTCACTGCGGGCAATCTCGACCAACAACTCTTGCCTTCGGGTCCACGCGAGATTGCCGCCCTTGCGGCGTCCTTTAACCAAATGACCATGTCGCTTGCGAGTCAGCGCGAACAGTTGATTCGTACCGAAAAACTCGCGTCCGTTGGTCAACTTGCGGCCGGCGTGGCACACGAAATCGGCAATCCGCTGGCGGCCATCCTGGGATATTCTGACATCTTGAAGTCGGACGCGGGTGAGCCTGAAAAGGCACATCTGACCCCCGCCGATCGTCTGGATATCGCCACGCGGGTCAAGGCCGAGACGCATCGGATCCATCGAATCATTCAGGACCTGCTTGAATATTCGCGGCCCAGTAAAGAAGAAGCGCGTACGACGGATCCGCTCGCACTGTTGCGCGCTGCCGAATCCTTGCTCCGTCCTCAGGCCCGCTTTCGCGAGGTCGAAATGGTGTACGAGAATGCGTCGGAGGGGTGGCCCACCATTCGTGTTTCACCCGAACGCCTTACCCAGGTGTTCGTCAATCTCCTGCTCAACGCAGCTGACGCCATGGAGCAAAAAGGCACCTTGCGTGTTTCGAGTGAGAGGGATGATGGCCGGGTTCGTCTGGTTTTCGCTGACGAGGGCCCGGGTGTTCCCCGCGCCTCACGACGCAAGATCTTCGATCCGTTCTACACGACCAAGGAGCCCGGCAAGGGCACCGGTCTTGGATTGTCGATCTGTCGCTCGATCGTCGAGACCTACGCCGGTACGCTGGAATTGCATGAAACCCCGGAAGGCGAAGCGGGCGCTCGCTTTTCGATGTCTTTCCCTCCCGGTTGACGGGCGAAATCTTGCTGAACGCGTTGTGGCTTGGCGGCGTCCCCGTCGTCAGGTACCATCAAGTTCTAACCTGTCGTGACCTTGAAGAACCCGACCCCTCGACTCTTATTTCGTTTCGGAAGAACGGCCTTGTGCGCTCGCCTGATGGTGATTGGCGCGGTCGTGGCGACCTATTCGGTTTTGCAAAGCGATCGGGTGCAGGCTGCGGGTGAGACCATTACCGACATCCGCATCAAGGGCAATGCCCGCACGAGCGAAGAGACCATTCGCTCGATGCTCCCCATCTCCATCGGGGACGAGCTTGAACGTGATACGCTTGAGTTGGTTCGCGAGCAGCTCAACAACACAGGCATGTTCTCGAACGTGAACGTCTACTGGGAGCGCAACGAGGCTGGCGTTCGTGTCGTCGTCAACATCAAGGAAAAGTTTCCCTGGGCCCCCGTTCCGACCTTTACCTTTTCGCCAGGTGATATCTCCTTTGGGGCGGTGCTGGTCCACGGCAACCTGTTTGGCCGTGGCAAGCAAGGCGTTGTGGGCGGCAGGATTTCGACGGTAAGCTCGGGTGCGGTTCTCGGATACCGGGATCCGTCGATCTGGGGCACCTGGCTCTATTGGCAGACGGAAGCCGCATATCAACAGCGGGATTTGCCCGAATATTCGCCGTTTTCTACCTACCGTGCGCAAAAGATTCGCACGACGGATCTGGGTGCAATTGGCGGTAGCGTGAACTTGGGTGTGTTTTGGCTTCGGCGCGTGCGAACCGAACTCCGCTACGGATTCCAGCGATACAAGTACAACGGGACCGAGTTCAGCGAAACCATCCCCGGTGCGGCCTCGTTTGGCCCCGCAGTCATCGATGAAAATGGCGTACTCAACCGAGGGTTCGGCGAGGCTCGGTTGCAGTTCGACTTTCGTGCGTTCGAACACGCGCTCATGAAGGGCTCGGCGTTGTCACTGAGCTACCAGGTAGGCAGCCCCACCTTCCTTGGCGACAAGAACATCAATTACTGGAAGACCGGCGTGTCCTTCGAGACGGGCATCATCTTTTTCAAGTCGCAGAATCTTCGGCTGGTTTCGGGCGTTGGTGTGAGCGACCGATTGCCGCTATTCGAGGAGCACACCGCCGGTGGTACGAATCTACGTGGTTTTCTCTACCAACAATTTCGCGGGGATACCCAGGTGCGCCTCGCGCCGGAATACCACGTTCCGTTGACGCCGACGAAGTGGGCGCTGAGCGTTCGCGGATTGGTCTTTACCGACGTTCAGGCGATCTGGTACCGCAATCTGCCTATCGGATACGGCCCCGGTCAGTTTCAGGTAGGACGTGGCGACGGTGGACGTTCCTATCTCGGACCGGAGTTCATCAAACCAGGGTTCTCACCCCAACGTGATGTCCACATGGGGGTAGGGGCCGGCCTCCGCTTTTATCTGCGCACCATTTCCGTTCCGCTGGTCGGCGTCGACTATGGCTACGGTGTACTCGACAACGTGTGGCGCATGGTCCTGGTCGTCGGTGTCTAGCACTCAGCCGCCCTTGGTTTGACGGGCGAGATAGTTCTGAAGGCCGATCGTCGCGATCAGCGATTGTTGGGTTTCAATCCAGTCGAGGTGTTCTTCCTCGCTGACCAAGATTTCTTCCAACAAGGCCCGGGTTGCGTTGTCGCCAACCTTGACCGCTTGCTCAACGCCGCGGTTCAATCGGCCAATCGCATCACGCTCAAGCGCAATGTCGGAGGCCATTTGTTCCGGAACGGTCTCACCGATATTGATTTTGCCAAGTCGCTGAACGTTCGGAAGGCCTTCCAAAAACAGGATGCGCGTGATGATGCGATCGGCATGCTTCATCTCGTCGATCGATTCCTGGCG
>JAWXBF010000293.1:0-13979 GCA_034439895.1 Deltaproteobacteria bacterium | reverse complement strand
GCCTTCAACTGATTCGCGAACTTGGGGCCGTGGTGACGGTGACCGAAACCGTGTTGTTTGATGCCCTGGGCGTTTCAGGAACCGACGATTTTCGAGCGATTTCGAAACTCATCAAGTGACGACGATCCTGCAGCGGCACGCGTTCTTGCTAATCCTTTTTGCCGCCGCCGTTTGGAGACTCGCTTACCTTCTAGCGTACGTCGAATTGCCGTTAATCGACGGACCGATGTTCGATTCAGAGGTTTACCTTCATCAGGCTGCCGTGATCGACTTCGGATATCACGGCGATTCGAGCCTTTTGGCGATGAGCCCGTTGTACGGGTATTTTCTGTACGCGCTCGGCGCGCCATCCGAACTGTATGTTCCGATTGCAGTACAAATTCTGATGGGGATCGCGACAATGGCGCTCATCGGAGCCTACTGTGCCCGCATTTTCGGGCGCACGGCGGGCTTGTTTTGCACGATATTCGCCGCGTTTTATGCAGTTTTTCCGTTTTACGAAACGAAACACATGGGCGAGGCGCTTGGTTTATTCCTCCTCGTGCTGGCGCTTTGGATTTCGGGATGGTGCGGATTCGGAGCGCCGAGCACTCTCCCCTCACCCCGGCGTTTTGCGCTTTCGGTTCTTGCGGGCGCGACGCTGGCCATGGCGGTGCTGGCGCGTGCATCGTTTCTTTTCATTTGTCCGTTCTGGATCGCCGCCTCGGTTTTTCCCTCATACGCCGAAGAACAGTGGGCAGCTTTCCGGCCCCGCATCAATCGAACAATGGGTTTCGTGATTGGCCTGTCGATTGTCTTTGTTGGGCACGGCCTCTGGAACCTGGAACACTCAGGATTATTTGTTCCGGTTATTTTGCAGTCCAACACCGTGAGCAAGGCCACCGCGCCGGATTTCGGCGGCAGTTTCTTCGACCTCTCGCAATCGACCCTCCGACCGCCTAGCCCCTGGGACGTCGTCCGACAGGCACGCGTTCGAATCGAAGACCATCGAAAAGGATGGCATGCGCCGCCCGGACAAAATCAGGTCAATTGGTCGGGATATATTCGGAATCTCCCGCGAAAATTCTGGGCTACTTTCGAGGACAACGAACAAACGGGGTTCGACTATGCATATTACGGAGAACGATCTGAACTGGCCACGCTCCGGGCATTTCCCATCAGTTTTGGATGTCTTTTGAGCTTGTCCGTTGGAGGCATCTTTGCGCTCTGGCTCAGACGAAGGAACGGCTCACTCAGGGGTTTGGTTGTTGTGTCGCCGTTGATGCTTGGCGCGCTTTCGACGACGACGCTTTTTCATTCGAGCACCCGGTATCGGCTGCCCCTCAGCATTGCGTTTACGCTGCTGGCGGGTGTCGCCCTTGCCCACATCGTGCACATGCCGCGGACGCGTGCTCGAATCGGGCTTTTGGCCCTCACCGGGACGCTCGTTGCGTTCTTTGCGTGGCGAAACGCCACCTACGACTTGCGCAACCCGAACCTGTGGCACCTACGGCTCGCCGAAGCTTACCTGCGCCACCTCCCCGAACCGGAACCGGCGCACTTCAAAAATGCCCAAAAACAGATTGAAGTGGCACTTGCACTCTCACCGCAAATCGATCCTCCGCTTCGCCATCGACTGCGGTACCTGCAAAGCTTGGCGCCGCACATCCGGATGGTTCCTGCGGCCATACTTCGGGAACCGGCGCACCTGACCGTCCCGAACCAATAAGAACTTGATTCCCGCTCGCCGAACGCCAGAATGGAGGTCCCATGTCCTCCAACGACGACGGCAAGAAAAACGAAGACGGCAAAAGGAAATACCGCAGCGCGGGATGGTTCGGTAAGAAAGGCGCAGGTGGTTTGCAGTACCGCTCGTGGATGCGCTCGCAAGGCCATCCCGATCACATGTTCGACGGCCGCCCAGTCATCGGAATCTGTAACACGTGGAGCGAACTCACTCCTTGCAACGGTCACTTTCGTGCTCTCGCCGAACACGTCAAACGCGGCGTTCTGGAGATGGGCGGTTTCCCGGTCGAGTTTCCAGTCATGAGCCTCGGCGAGACGTTGATGCGCCCCACCACCATGATGTGGCGCAACCTCGCCGCCATGGATACTGAAGAGACTATCCGCGCGAATCCGATCGATGGCGTCATTCTGATGGTCGGGTGTGACAAGACGACCCCTGCTTTGTTGATGGGCGCAGCGAGCTGCGATCTACCGACGCTGGTATTGTCTGGCGGCCCGATGCTGAATGGTCACTTTCGCGGTGGTACGGTTGGCTCCGGAACCCTGCTTTGGCAGATCTCGGCCAAGCTCAAGACCGGTGAGTGGAACGAAGACGACGTGCGCGAAGCCGAAATTTGTCAGTCGCGCTCACCGGGTCACTGCATGACGATGGGGACCGCCTCGACGATGGCCTCCATCGTCGAAGCCCTGGGTGTTGGCATGCCGACCAACGCCGCCATTCCCGCTGTCGATGCGCGCCGCAACGTGCTGGCCCACATGGTGGGCCGCCGCATCGTCGAGATGGTGCACGAGGATCTGCGCCTCTCGAAGGTTCTAACCAAGGGTGCCTTTGAAAACGCCATCATGGCGAACGGTGCCATCGGCGGTTCGACCAATGCCGTGGTGCACCTCATTGCCATCGCCCGTCGCGTGGGTGTCGACCTTTCGCTTGCGGACTGGGATCGCCTTGGCCGCGAGATCCCCTGCCTCGTCAACTTGATGCCTTCCGGCAAATACCTGATGGAGGATTTTTACTACGCAGGCGGATTGCCCGTGGTGCTGCGCGAACTGGGCGATCGTCTGAACAAGGACGTCTTGACCGTCAATGGCAAGACCATGTGGGAAAACGTCAAGGACGCGAAGAACTACAACCAGGACGTCATCTTCCCAATCGACAGACCCTTCAAACCACTGGGTGGCATCGCGGTTTTGACCGGGAACCTTGCACCGCAGGGCGCCATATTGAAACCCTCGGCTGCCGATCCGAACCGCCTGAGCCACAAGGGTCGAGCCGTCGTATTCGAGAACATCGACGACTACCATGCGCGCGTCGACGACCCCAACCTGGATGTGTTGCCGGACGACATCCTCGTGTTGAAACACTGCGGGCCGAAGGGCTATCCGGGATTCCCCGAGGTTGGGAACTTCGCGCTGCCGAAGAAGATCCTCGACATGGGCGTCGAAGACATGATTCGTATTTCAGATGCACGCATGAGTGGCACGGCCTATGGTACGGTTGTGCTACATGTGGCGCCCGAAGCGACGATAGGCGGCCCGCTTGCCCTGGTCGAAAACGGCGACATGATTGAACTCGACGTGCCGGGTCGACGCTTGCACCTTGATGTCAGCGATGCTGTCCTCGCCGAGCGCCGCAAGCGCTGGGTGGCGCCCAGTCCTCACGCAATCCGTGGTTATGTGAAGATGTATCTCGACAATGTGACCCAGGCTGACGAGGGTTGCGACTTCGAGTTTCTCGTCGGGTGCAGCGGCGCGGCCGTTCCGCCCCACGGGAACCACTAGGAAACTAGGCGACCGTTGCGCCTGCGGCATGCCGGCGCAACGGAACGAACTCGTGGTCGGTCGCGATCCAGCCGCCGCCCAGAACCTGCTCACCGGAATAGAAAACCGCAGCCTGTCCGGGTGCGACGCTCTCGGCAGGTGCGTTAAAAACGACCCGTGCGCTCGCGTCAAGTCCTGGATAGACACGCGCCGGATGGGCAGTTGACCGGTAGCGAATCTGCACGTCGCAAGGCGTCCCGTCCGACGGCGTTGGACCGAGCCAGCGCATTGATTCGACCTGAATTTCGTTGCGACAGAGCGCCTCGCGTGGCCCGGCGTACACCGTGCCCGAATCCGCATCGATATGTAATACGAAACGCTTTTTGCTGTCCACGCCGGGCACGGACTTGCGCTGACCGATCGTGAAGTGGTGCGTGCCCTCGTGTTTTCCCAGCACATCACCGGTTTCACTCACAATGATCCCCGTCTTACCCGACCCACCCCGCTTCTCGACAAACGATTTGTGATCGCCGTCGGGAACGAAACATATCTGGTTGGAATCGGGCTTGTCCGCATTCGGCAATCCGGCACGTTGTGCGAGACGACGCACCTCGGTCTTTGGCAACTCGCCCACGGGAAACACAACCTGACTCAGAACCTCCGGCCGGACGCCGAACAGGAAATACGATTGATCCTTATCGCGGTCGACGGCCCGCAAAATGCGAACGCCCTCGGGTCCCGATTCGATGCGCGCGTAGTGGCCAGTGGCAAGTTTCTCGGCGCCAACGGAGCGTGCAAACGACAGCAACGGACCAAACTTGATCTTTTCGTTGCATCGAACACATGGGTTGGGCGTACGACCCGCGCGGTACTCGGACACAAAGTCGTCTATCACCGCCTCGTTGAAGGGTTCAACTTCGTCGAGGACGTAATGCGGAAAGCCCAGGTGCTCGGCCACCCGACGGGCGTCCGCGATGTCTCGCGGGCTACAACAACGCCCCCCGACGCTCGCTGAGGTGCCTGCAGCGTTGTAAAGCTTCAAGGTCACGCCGATTACGTCGTACCCGTCCTGGTGCAACAGTGCCGCAGCGGCCGATGAATCGACCCCGCCTGACATGGCAACCACAATGCGACCGAGTTTGGACATATGCGATTCGGAGTGCGATTGTAACCCCGCGTTCCCGGCTTTGCCAGGCTCGAACGAACCGAAATGCCCGCCTAGTCTGGCGCATCGCCCGTAACCGTGGCGCCGGCGTCGGGTGAAACCGCCTTCTTCGCCAGGCGCGTATCGTTGCGATCCAGCAGCAAGCGACCCGTCACGTCCTGGTGGTGGACGAATTGATCGGTGCCCGCATCGGCACGCGATTCTCGGATCGCGACATCTTTACCGCGAAGGAGCGAGATCGCAGCGCCCTCTGCATGGGCCTGACGAACCCGCACATCGTAAAGGCGAACGTCTTCAAAGTCCTCGACCGCAATGGCATTGGTGAAGTAGTCCGGCACACCTTCATCCCAGCTGACCTGAAAGTCTTCGACGCGCAAGCCACGCACGAAACGCGCGTACAACGCCGGGATGTCGTGTTGCACAACCGCCGTCTTCGGGTTGTTGGTTGAACGCAGATCCAGATTGCCACCATAGTCTTTTTGCAAATCACCCTTCGTGATGCGCAACCGCATGTGGTCAAAGTGCACATCCTCGATGATGGACTCTGCCGCGCCATGAATCAGGATGCCCGCCTCACCCGAGGCCACGATGTTCTGAAACCCGACGTTTCGGATCCGCCCCGGTGAATGCGTATCGCCCTCGTGGCGAAGTGCCGAGATGTGTATCGGTTCAGCCCTGCCCCACCAGCGACCCGTGAAGTGACGGGTCTCGATGGTGATGTTCGAGAATAGAATATTCTCAACGGAACCTTCGGCACGCACAAAGATCGATAGCCCGCGGTTGGCCCCCCGGATCACCAGGTTGTCAAAGACACAATTGCGAATATCCGGACCGTTGTATCCAATGCGCAGACCGGTGGACCGGGTCGTGAGGACGCAAGACGAAACCGTGATGTCCTCGCTTGAGAATATCGCGATGGGATCGTCGCCCGTTTCGATATCGCAGCCGGTGATGCGGACCCGTTTGCAATGTTCGATGTCGATGCCATCGTCGTTCGGAATGCGCAAATCGTGATCGCGGGTGTGGATGTGGACGCCGTGAATCAGCACGTCTCGGCAGTGTGCAAAGTGGCTGGTCCAGGTGGGCGAGTTCTTGATCGTGATCCCCTCGATGTGCACGTTGTTGCAATCGGTGAAGTGCACGAGGTTACCGGGGCGATCGTCGCCGCGCTTGAACGGACCGTGTTGAAACACAGTTCCCTCTTTCATGTATTCGGCGCCCTGCCTGGTAACCGAGCGATCAAAATCCTTGCCCGGATAAGTCAGATCGTTGGTGATGAACGCAGTGCCACGGCCATCGATGGCGCCTCGACCCACAAGTGAAACATCATCCGCTTTCACCGCGCGCACCAACCCGACCCGCGTCGATTCGTGGCTGGTCTTGTTCGCAGTCTGCATGTAATCCTCGAGCCGTGTCGACGCCAGCAACGTCGCTCCGGCTTCGAGATGCAGGGTCGTCTTGCTCTTTAATTCGATCGGACGAATGTGGTACACACCGGCTGGAACGACAACCAATCCGCCGCCAAGCGAAGCACACGCATCGAGCGCGCCCTGAACCGCGGCGGTGTCATCCACAACACCATTGCCAACGGCGCCGAACGCACGCACGTCGTAGCCGTACGAACCCACGCCATTGCGACCTCGGTGGGCGCAACCGACAAGCGACATCCCCGCAAACCCTGGCAAGGCCACCTGCAAAAGATCCCTTCGTGAGGGCAACAACCGTTTGGAACGCATGGTGCAGCAGGGTATTCCGGCCACGCCCGACAAGTCAAAGACCGAAGTGGCCTCGCGTTGATTTAGGCGCGAACCCGCGCGACCACGATCGATGTTAATTGCGCCGCATGCTCGATGTCGGCATCGGAGGTCCCTCGACCCACGCTGAATCGGACGGCGTTGCGTGCTTCGGAAGGCGCGCGTCCCTCGGCGTCACACAGGGCGCGAATCACCGGTGATGGTTCGAGGCTACCCGAGGTGCAGGCCGCACCGGCCGAGACACACACACCTTCCACGTCGAGCGCGATCACCACGCGATCGCCACGTGCCCCCGAAAAGCCGACGTTGCACGTTCCGGGCACCCGCGCCGTCTCGAAGCCATGCCTTCGGCTGTTCGGTATTTGCAGCAACAAGGTTTCCAGGTGATCCCGTCGTTGCGAAATTCGTTGGGCATCCGACACCATCGATTCGCGCGCGATCTCACACGCCACACCGAAGCCCACGATCGCGGGCACGTTTTCAGTCCCGGGACGTCGTTCGTGTTCCTGATGGCCACCCGCGATGAGCGGCGCAAGATCCAGCCCCTGACGAATGTAAACTGCGCCGATGGCTTTGGGTCCATAGAGCTTGTGCGCTGTGATGGTGGCGGCATCGAGGTTCAACGCCTTCACATCGAGCGAAAGCTTGCCAGCGGCCTGCACGAGATCCGCATGGATCAATACCCCGGCAGCTCGGGCGATGGCGGCAAACTCGGCCACCGGATAAACGTTGCCAAGCTCGTGGTTGGCGAGTGCCAGCGAAACGATTCGAGTATCGGGACGCAGCGCCGCGGCCAGAGCGTCCGGCGCAATCGCCCCCTGGGCTGCCACTGGCAAGCGTGTCACAGTCCATCCAGTGGACTCCAACTCGTCCACCGCGCCCAGAACAGAGGGGTGCTCGATGAGCGACGTGACGATGTGCCCGGGTGTCCCGTGACGCTTGAGCGCCAGTCGTGCCAGCCCTCGAAGGGCCAGGTTGTTGCCCTCGGTGCCACCTGAAACGAAAACCGTCTCGTCAACGTCACAGGTCCACAACTGCGAAACCTGCCGGCGCGCCAACTCCACGGCAGCACGCGCCGCCCGTCCCGCCACATGGGTGCTCGAAGGATTGCCCCAGAGATCCAACGCCCGAACCACCGCTTCGCGCACCTGCGGATGCAGCGGTGTGGTCGCGTTATGGTCGAGGTATATCGGGCTCACGTCTTGGGCGTGAGCATGATCTTCTGCTCGATCGTGACCGGCGTGCCTGCGAACTTCGGGAACTTCCAGCGCGTGGATGCGCTGTCGATACATTCTGTCAGGCTGGAATCGATATTGGGTTTGACCGTCACGGCAGAAACCGAACCCGTCGGTGCCACCGTCAAGCCGAGTGTCATCTGGACACCCGCCTGGTATTGCAGCGCCGCGTTCTTCTTCAGCGCGCGTTCGTAGCACTGTTGCAAGGCACGCGCACCGGCCATGACGATCTTGCTGGCTGTTGCTGGATCAAGATCACCCTTGCCGATCTTCAATTCGTCGCCGATCTGGCCAACGCTGCTCGAAGGCACCCCCCTCGCCTCGGCGATAAGCTCGATGATTTCCGGATCGCGCAGGCGGAAGGTGCTGGGATCGGCGAGCGCCGCCACCAACTGTTTCTTCAGGCTCGCAACCTCGTCCGTAAGGGCCGATTTTTCGCCCTTTAACTTCACCACTTCGGTCGTCGCCTCGTCGAGGCGCTTGCTGAGGCCGGAATCTGCTTGCTTAGAGCAGGCCCCAAGGGCACCTGACACGAGCATTAGCATGAGAATACACTTGGATTTCTTGAGGAATGAAGGGGCAGTCACAGCGGGGAGACTCTGGCTTTCTTCAGGACCTAACGCAAGCGCGAACTTCAGGGCTGTGCTGAGGCGGATCCCTCGAGGGGAACCACCGGGAGATCGGCGAGAATTCGCCCGATTGCCGTCTTCAAGGTCGCGATGGTTTTGGGCTCTTCCAGGATGAAAAAGAGCAATGAGCGGTCGGTCGGGCCGCCGAGTGCCGCCAGCACCTCGGCCGCCGCGATGACACCGCCGGGACGATTCAGAAACGTACCGTCGGCGCGGTATTGTGCAAGGTAGTCCCGAAAGGCGGGCAGGGTCTCGGTCGCTTTCAGCTTGATCACGGCATCCGCGATGTCACGCACAAGCGATGGATCCGTGTCCGGCAGCCGCAGGTGTTCGACGAGTTCAGGCATCACCTTGCGCGCACCGAGTTTGGCGACCGCGCGTGCCATCAGATCGAGGCGCTGGGCGCGGGTTCCATCGGCGTAGTCCGTGCGCACCTGAATCGCCTTGACATAGACATCCAGCGCACCCGGATCTTGAAGTTCGACCAGGCTTTCGGCCGCAGTCTGAACCACCAACTCGTGATCTCGGCCCTTGTCGAGGATCTCGATGAGCGCCGCCGTAACGCCTGGCTTTCGCATGGTGGCCAGGCGACTCACGGCAAAAAGCCGCACATCCGCAAATCGGCGATCCGGATCGAGAACGATGTCCTTCAAGACCTTGACGATGGGTTGCGCGGGTTCGGCACCCGGTCCATCTGCATAGAATCCGTCGCAGTCGAAGGTGGCGCCTTCAACCGAAACCGCCTCGCCGGGGAAAGCGGGAGCCTTCCACATCGTGCGACCGTTGGCGAGATCCAGGGCGCCAATGTTTCCCTTGCTGTCCGCAAATACGACCGCCCGGCCGACGTGTTCGGCACCTGCGATGTCGAGTTCTGGGTGGTTGTATGCCCAGCGCAATTGACCACTTTCTGCTTCAACCGCGAACAAGAAGCGGAAGTTCAGGACCAACACCATGCCGCTTGCGAACTCGGCGACGCCGTTGCGAGGGGTGACCCGCCAGAGCAGCTTGTTGCGATCAACCGCCGAGTATCGAAGTTGCGCCGGCTGGTAACCGTCATAATGGTAAACCGCGTGCACAAAGTCGGGCAGCGTTGCCTTCAAGTATCCCGTCGACTTGCGCGAGCCGAGCGCGGTCTTTTCTGACGCCTCGAAAACACCCTGCGACCCAAAGAACAATCCCTCGGGAAGCGCGCGGACAAATTTGGCGGCCTCTTCCTTCGAGATGATGTCGACCAGAACCTGGCCCGATTGCCCATCGATGAGGGTGATGAACTGCGAACGCTGGGGTACCGCCACGATGCCGCCGCGCGCGGCCGGCGCACCGACCTGAGCCGAGAGCGCCAGGCGGAACCGGACCGAACCCGTTTCGGCTACCAGGCCCACCAGTTCCGAACCGGGAGTGCCACCCTTTTTGCCTCGGTAAACAACGTAAACCGAATCGCCATCCGCCGCATAGCCGACAAGCTGTGCGTCGGAAGAGTGCCTGTATTGCCAGCGATCAGAACCACCGGTCAAAGCCAGCGCATTCAAGGAGCCATCGGGACGGGAGAAAACCGCGACGGTACGCGCAACCGCCAGACGACCCTCGATCTCGGCCGGGGCATTCCACAGGACCTCGCGGGTGGAGATGTCGACAGCGGCCACGCGACGATGGGTCCCGGGATGTCCCGAAGGTGAGCCGTCAGGTCGCAAAACCAGAAACGCAAGCGGTCGACCCAGCGCGTTGACAGGGCCAGCGGCGGGCGTCTTTGCGGATGCGAGGACCTCGGCGACCTTGGTGCCATCGGTCCTGCGGCGGGTGGGATCGGCCGAAGTGGCGCAGGCAACGCCGAGGCCCATCAGCATGGTCGCTAAAAGTCGGGCTCGCATTAGAGATCACCCCGTTGATCGACGAGGGTTTGAGCTTCACCGTGCGACGGCGAGTTGTCTTTGGGGTCAAGCGAACCGACAAACTCAACCAGGGCGGTCGTTGCGTCGGCACCCGGGATTCGCCCGATGGTGCGGACAATATCGAGCCGGAGGCGATCGGGGGCCCCAGGTCGTTTCAATAATTCGCCCAGCGCGACGGCGAGATTGGCGTCGGTTACGGCTCCTCGCAACTCGGCAATCTTCGGTGCCATGTCGAGCTCGGCCAACCGGCCAAGCGGTCCTGCGGAGCCGGCATCGTTGCGCTTGAAAAGCAAGAACAGGCGAGCGACTGAGCGGGTTTCCTTGCGCTCGGCCAGCGCCTCGGCGGCAATGGCGCGAACCTCGGCATGGGGATCGCCGAGGCGCTCCAGTAGAATTTCGACCACGCGCGGTTCAGACAGTCCGGCAATCGCCTTGATCGCTGCGATTCGAATCCTAAAGTTTAGGTTTCCGGAATACATCACAAGTATATGCAATGATTTCGGATTCTTAAACTTTGCCACCGCATCCAGAAGGTCCGGCGCAACCCGAGGGTAAGTTCCCGCGGCAAGAACCTCGAGAATCCGATCGAGCGCTTCGTCTCCGCCGACCTCGGCCAGCCGAGTTGCGGCGTTGATGACCTTTTGATCATTCTCGTCGATCAAATCCGCCGATAGTTTGTCGAGCTCGGATGCCGTCAGCCTGGGTGGTGGCTTCACGCCCGCTGCCTCGGCAGCCGTCGCCTTCTTGCGCCCCTTCGTGGGCTTTTCCGGTTTTGCCGCCGACGTGCTGTCTTGCGCTTGAACAACCGCCGGGTCGCCCATCAGAAGCATGCCCAACAGAAGAGCGGAACACGAACCCGAGACATGCCGCAAAAACGTAAAAGAGATGGACCTCACGGCGGTTGTTTAACGCGCGTGAGGCTCGGACGTCAATTGGATACTGGCCGAGACGACCCTGAGACCGGCTATTTGGCGGCGGTGTCGGCGTCGCTGAAGTCGACCTTGCCACTGTGGAACTCGCCCTTGCCGAGCAGCCAGAAGTTCGCCTTGGCTATGGTGCGGCCGCGGCTCTCGACCGTGATCATGTATTTCTTGTTCACGTCGAAGTCGGGTTTTGCGACCTCAATGTCCGCTGCGAGCACGCGGGTCGCCCGATCGCGCGTCATCTGGGCATCCCCCGCGACGTATCGGCGAGCACCACCGGTGATGTCGTAGAACTTCACCTGAACTTCGTAGTCATTGAGGGGCTGAGCAAAGAAGGCGATGTACTCGATCTTCCAGACGGCGACGTCGTTGCCAGTTTGTTCCTTGGGCCAGACCTTTTCGGTCTTGTTGGCCTTGATCGCAGCGACAAACGCAGCGGCGGACGGGTAGTTGCTGGAGAGCCGCTTCTTGGTAATGACGACCTGTCCCTTGAAGACGTCCTCGGGCTTCGCCGCGTGTGCGGGTACCGATACAAGGCTCGTCAGCGACACCATCAAAGCGGTCGTGGATGTGATGAGAACACGTCGACGGATCCGAGCAATACTCTGCATACGGGAAACTCCTGTGGCGGCGGTTGATAAGGGGCTGACAAATGTAACGCGTGGGGGCGACCTTTCCTTCACGTTTCTGAAAAAAAGTAACGGTGCTCGATTTTTTGACGCCCTGTTCAGGACTGATAGCGTCACCACCGGAATGCTGAGTTCGGATGAAAGCCCTGCCATCGCATCGATTGTGGGGACACAAACAAGCGCCGATCACACCGCTGCGCTTGCCGAAGCACAGCGTCTGGCGTCTTTTCTTGGGCGTTCTGCGGGTTCCGCGGATCTACTGCTCGCCCTCTTGAGGGTTGGCGGCAGCGCGGCACGCATCCTTTTCGAACGCGGCATCACGCCTTCGGGACTTGAAGGTAAACTTGCCTCGACGCGCCCCGAAGGAAGCGGAAGCCTTCGTCAGATCGATATTTCGAGCCGCGCGATCGCACATTCACTGGGCGCCCCCCGCGCAACCTCGTTGCACCTCCTGCTTGCGATCTTGCGCTCGGGCGGTGCCGGCATGGATCTGTTGCGCCTCGCCGGCCACGAACCAATCCGCGTTCGCACGGTCGTGATGCGCGCCTTGACCGGGCCGGGGCGTTTCGCGGAACGCACTTCCCGGCGCGATGAACCTTCTGGCGATCTGACGCCACAACCGGTTTGTGTGCCACCTCCGGCCCAAACCGTTGCGGCCACGGCAGCCGCAGCCACGACCGTGCGAACCACACGCACAACCGCAACACAGTCGCGTGCCCCTGCACCCTCGCCGCGTCCTGCACAAGAAATCGCACTGGAGCTGGTTCAGGTGATGGCGCCCGCTCATGCGATCGTGAACCGCGAGCGCGAACTGGGTCGTGCCCTTGATCTGTTGCGCGCAGGTGGTGGTCGCATCGTTTGTATTGCAGGTGAGCCCGGCAGCGGCCGCAGCGCCCTCGCCTCTGCACTTGCCGGTCGTTCACCCGAAATCATCGCGACGCCAACCGCGGGTCCGTCACCGGCTACCGGTGGTACACCGGGTTCGTGGCTTGCCGCACTTCACGAAGCGACGCCACCGGAAGTTCCGATCCTCATCGATGGTTGTGGTGCGCTTGGTTCGGAACACAGCGATGGCCCGACCCAATTGGTCGCCACTGCCCGCGCGGGTCGCCGCTGGATCCTCATCGCGACCACGGCCGATCTGCGCCGCTTCGATATCTGGGCGCCCGATCTTTCGATCAACCTGGAAATCGTGACACTGGCGCCGCTCGCGGGTGATGCGCTTGAAGATGCCATCGCCCACGGTTTGTTGGCGGTTGGTGATGCGCATGGCGCTGACTTTGACGACGACATTGTGCGCCAGCTGGTACGCCTGTCGCCACGCTATCCGACGGATCGCGCACAACCGGGTCGCGCCCTGGCGATAGCCGAGGTGGCCGCGGCACGTGCAACCCGCCTTGAAAAAGGCCGGGTTTCTGCCCGCGAGGTCGCGGAGGTCGTGGCCGATGCATCCGGTACGCCGATCGATCAACTGCTGCGTACCGACGACGAACGCTTCCGCAATCTGGAAGATCGCCTGGCCGCGCGCGTGGTGGGCCACGAAGAGGCTCGCGCCCGCATTGCGGATGTGCTTCGCCGTGCCCACGCGGGTTTCCGTGGCCGTCGCCCTCTGGGATCGATGTTGCTGTTGGGACCGACGGGCGTTGGCAAGACCGAAACGGCGCGCGCAATCGCCGAGGCTTTGTTCGATGACGAGTCCGCGATGGTTCGCATCGATCTGTCGGAGTACAACGAGGCCCATGCGGTGGCGCGCCTCATTGGTTCGCCGCCGGGTTATGTGGGTCATGAAGACGGCGGCCAGTTGACCGAGGCGGTTCGCCGCCGTCCGGCAACGGTGTTGCTTTTCGACGAGTTCGAGAAGGCCAACCGCGAGGTATTGTTGTTGCTCTTGCAGGTATTGGAAGACGGACGTCTTACGGATGGTCGGGGTCGTACGGTTGATTTTTCGTCTACGACCGTCGTGATGACGTCCAACCTGGGCAGCGAGCTTTACAAGCGCAGCCGCACGCCGCCGCAGACGACGGTGTTAGCCCTCGCTCGCACGCGCTTGCCGGCCGAGTTGTGGAACCGCATCGACGAGGTGCTGTGTTATGCGCCGCTGTCGGACGATGATCTGCGCCGAATCGTGGCACGTATCGCGCTTGATTCAAGCGCCCGGCTCGAGCATGAGCGCGGGATCTCCTACAACGTGGATGAACACGTGGTGGATCGCGTGTTGGCTGAAGATTCGGATCGCTCGCTGGGGGCACGCCCCTTGCGTCGTGCGTTTGAG
>JAWXBF010000292.1:0-21453 GCA_034439895.1 Deltaproteobacteria bacterium | reverse complement strand
TTGTCGCTGAGCGGCTTGGCGCTATTCCGCCGTGTACAGAAAATCAAGCATCGGCCTCACGACCACGTCGGCGAAACCGTTCGCTCAATGGCGCGTCCCAAGCGCCACTTCCAAAACTCATTTATAACCATCCGCCTCGCGGTCTCTCGGGTCATCGTTCGATGGCTCCCTCGTTGCCCGCTGTGTCACCATGACAATGATTTACACGCCACGCATCGGCGTTCAATCCGTACCACAATATCCAAGCGATCCATTTCCAGGCAGTGGTGCTAGGCCTGCGCGCAAATGGGCGTGCTTCGTTTAAGGTGGTGACGAAGCAGCCCCGAAGGATCGACGTCTTCTAGGATGTCCTGTTTGAACTACGCGATACCGGGCAAAGTTCCGCTGTTGCGCGAGCCCACGCCGAAGGTGTTATCAGGCAGACCAAACAACTTCATGATGGTGACGAATAGGCGGTTTGTTGACGACGTGCCAGGTGCAAAGCTGATGAAGCGATCGGTTTTCAACGCGCCACCCAAACCACCGGCCAGCAGCACGGGAATGCCCAATGTGTTGTGTGACGCGCCGTCACCGTACTCCGTGATCCACATGACCAAGGAGTTGTCCAACATTGTGCCGTTGCCTTCGGGCACGGCGTTCATCGCATCTAGGATCTCCTTGAATCCCTTTGCGTACCACGCAAAGCCCTTTTCAAGTTCTGGCATAGGGTCGCGTTCGTGCACGGCGCCGTGCCAATCGCTGCCTGCTTTCCCACCCAACCCCAACCACGGAAGCGCGCCGTACTGCGTGTCCTGAATGGTGACAATCTGCGCGAAATTGCACGCCATGGCCATGGCAGCGTTCATCGCCTGCGACTTATAAACATTGGGACCATTCTGCGCAGACTGCGTCCCTGGCGCCGAGCACTTGGGGGCCACGCCCAGGCTTGGAGGCGGTGGCGCAGTCACGGTCACAAGCTCCTTTTCTAGGTCTTGAATGCGTTGAGCATGGTTATCCAGGCGGTCTTGATCCTCCTTGCCGAGCGCCCCACGCAAGGTGGCGAAGTTTTCCTTGGTCAAAGACAGCACATCTTTGTTCTTCGCGCGCAGGCGGTCCGCGGCTGTTACCACCGGCGCCGGTGCAGGCGTACCACCACCCGTGGCCGGAAGGCTTTTGAAGAACCGATCAAACACGCGCTGAGGATTGGCTTCACCGCTGACGGCCTGTCCCGGCCCTGAAAACAACATTTGGTATTCACCGACGCCGTCACCGTTAACCTTCAGCTCCAGGCTCTTCAGATTCAACTTCTGCTTCATGTACTGATCGATCGAAGGCCCACTGGCTGGCGACGATTCGCCGCCGGAAAAACCGGCGCACGACAAAATTGATCGGCCGGCCTTGTTGTGTCCGTTGCCACCCATCGTTTCCGCCACCACGTTGTCTACAGGGTGAAGCAAGTTCAGCTTCGATTTGTAGTCATTCAGCGCCGAAAGCATTGGGGGAAGATTGGCGGGCAAGGCCGCACCTGATGCTACGTTTGGTTTCCACTTATTGACAAGGTTCCCCTGGCCGTTGAAGTAGATGACGAACCGCTTGGGTACCGATTGCGCCTGCGCGTGCCCTGCCGTCAGTTCAAGCCAAGGCAACCCCAGCACAGCGCCCGCAGCGCCCCGGATCACGGTTCGTCTTTTGATGTTCTTGTGATGCATATGAAGAACTCCTCGGTTATTGCACTTTGCGGAAACGGAACTCGTCGGCCGTGGCCACCGAGACAATGAGATCACGCAGCCCCAAGCCAGATGCTTTGAACCGGTTTGCAATGCCCTTTACCGAGCACGTGTCTTCATCCCCCTCCATGCGCCCGTAGTTGAATCGAAAGAACTGCCGGCTTAGGCAATCGGCTACGGCGGGGCTTCGTCCCAATCGCTCGCCAAGCTCTGGCAAGGATGCAAACGTTCCCGCCAGATCCTTCGCAACCGGATCGACGAAATCGCCGCTGGCATCAAGGGCACTGCCATCTTTGTTGGCTTCCCTAAACCGCCCCAGTTCGTCGAAACTCTCGAAGCCGAAGCCCAGGGGATCGATCAAGTTGTGACACCCAGCGCAGCGCGCATCCGCAGCGCGTGCAGCCGAGCGCTGGCGTTGTGTGGCATCCGGTGGCAACGGCAGCGCCGATTCAACGGCCATGGCGTCATTTGGCGGAGGCGGGAAAGCCTCACACGTCACCTTGGTGCGCACGAAGACTGCGCGACGAATGGGCGAGGTGTCGCTGGCGCCAGCCAATCCCGTTAACACGGCGGGTTGGGTGAGCAAGCCAGACCGATTGCCATAGCCACCATCGGCTTTGATGAAGGAATCAAGTGTTGCGTTTGCATAGGGCTCAGTGGAAGCAAAGAAGCTTTCGAGCGCTGCATTTTTGCTCAAGAAGCTGTCGGCGATAAACTCATCAAATTCCCCCTGCATCGCAGCCGCAAGTGCGTCGGTATAGGCCTTGTCCGTGCGTTGCCCAGCACCCGGCTTGGGCAAATGAATCCACTCGCGCGCGAAGCGAATCATCACGGACCGCGCCTTGGCGTCGCCCAAGAGCCGATCCACCTGGTCTCGAATGCCATTGGGGCTATCAAGTTCACCGGCAGCGGCAGCATCCAGCAGGTTGTCATCGGGCACGGAATCCCACAGCAAGAGTGAAAGGCGCGAAGCCATTTCGTAACCGTTTAGCTGGGCCACCGTGGCATCACCATCAACCGCTTTACCGATCTCGCTTTGATAGAGGAACTGCGGTGCATCAAGGATCGTAGCCACCACGGCCGCAATGCCGTCCTTGAATGCATCTGCCCCGGTGCCCAATTTAAAGGCCTTCATCAGCGTTGCTTTCTCGGCCTCTTCAAGAGGCCTGCGGTACGCCCGACGTCCGTAGGTATCGATGAAGGTCTGGGCGCAGGCATCATTTGGCGTTGAGGCACACGGAAGCAGATTCGACAGTTTATCAACCACCGAGATCGGCAACGAAATCGCTGAATCGTTCAACCGGCGCGCAACACCCAAGTCAACCGCGTTGTACTCGGGGTCATTGCTGAACCCCGAAGCGGGTGAGCCTAGGTTGGGAATCGCGAAGTCCGCTGGCAACACCGCCTGTTGTGCAAAAACATCGCGGATCGCGTTCTTGTATTGGAGCTCAGTCAGGCGGCGCATGGGTACCGTGATACGACACGGACCGTCGGCCGATGGCCCGTCGGTCGCAAAGTCATCGCCAGGGCCTTTGTCGTCGCCCACCACGACGCCTTCGCGGTTGCCAACGGAGCCCGTACACGCGCCCCATAGGCATGCGTTCACCACAATCGCAGCCAGATTTGATCTTGTCAGATTCCGCAACACTTTTGAACCTCCTAGTGCCACAGCCGGAATGTTCGGCTCGTACGTCGAAGCGACGGGTACGAGATTAGAATAACGTTTTGGTGGGACCGCACACGGCCAATCTGAACGCCTGTGTTCGTTTGCGGTACGAACGTACCTAATGGGCTAAAAAGCTTGATGTTACGTTTAAAATGTAATCGGTCGCATTTCGGCCGAGATCGGAGACCTCAGCATGAAGTTCGCGACGAGGATTGCCGGATCGGGTTTGCTTTTGTGGTTCTGCAGAGTTGTCGTCCGGTTTGACGACGATGACTTGCGTTAAGGGGACATTGGCTTCCTCACATCCCACTGCGCCCATTGCAAGAAGGGCGACGGTCAGGACGGGGAATTCGCGATAAACGTCGCGGGTAATATTGCCAACATAAGTCATGGCAGCAGGATATCGCACGGTCGGAATATTTGCGGGGCAGGGTGATCCTTCGCGGATGCACCCATGTTAAGATGGGTACTTCGCTTTGGCGCGTTGCGCCCGGATCTAGGGTCGGCTCACAAGGGATCGCGATGAAGTACCCGGTTAATTCCTCAGTGTTTGCGCCGTTTACGAGGGCGAGCCGGCTTGGCATGTGCCTCGTGCTCGCCGGTTGTTCGGGAGCCATCGGGATCGCCGACCCAAACGGTGGCAGTAACGGCGGCGCCGGTTCGACAGTTGGCAATAACTCGGGCGGAAGCACCGGTGGCATCGGTGGCACGGTGTCGGTCGATGTGTGTGCGAAGGCTGCGCCCAGCGTCGGTACCACAAGGGTGCGTCGTCTTACCCGTTCGCAACTCGACAACACTTTCCGCGATTTGCTCGGCACGACCGCGCGTCCGGCTTCGGCGTTGGCACAGGATGAAAAGGTTGGTCCGTTCTTCAGCAACAGCACAATCCCGCTCGATGAACTGCAGGCCGATCAAATCATGAACGTGGTTGAAGGTCTGGCCAACGCTGCGCCCATCGCCAAGTTGGCGGGATGCGATGCTGCGATGGCCAACAATGCCGCAGCCAACAAAGATTGCGCCGACAGATTCATCGCCGACTTTGGCCGACGGGCGTACCGGCGACCTCTGACCATTGAGGAGAAAACGCGTTTTGCGACATTCTACGATGCACAGCTTGTCCGCAAGGGGCACGAAGGTGTGCTGCGGTTGATCGTGGAAGCGATGCTGCAATCGCCGGTGTTTTTGTACCACTCGCCGTTTGGATCAGCCGGTTCCAACGGCACCGCGTTGAAGCCACTGACCCAGTATGAACTGGCATCGCGACTTGCGTATTTCATTTGGGACAGCATGCCCGATGAGGCGCTCTTCAAGGTCGCGGCCGACGGAATGCTCACCGATCGGGTCGAGATCGGGCGGCAGATCGATCGCATGTTGGCGGACAGCAAGGCAGCCGACGGACGCGATCTGTTTTTCGAATCGTGGTTGGGCTTGGAAGGAATGGCGACGCTGGAAAAGAGCGCGCCGGTGTATCCAGATTTCTCCGCGGCCATGCGTCGGGCTATGATCAAAGAAACGCGAGATTTCGTAGCACACGTCATGTCGCCAGCCGAGGGCCGCCTCTCAACTTTGTTGAGTGCAGGCTATTCCTTCCCACCGGCCGAAATTTTCGACCTGTATGAGATTCCGGCCGGCAGCACCGCAGGGCAAAAAGGCGTTGCGCTCAATACCGCGCAAAGGGCGGGCATTCTCACTCAGGCCTCGTTTCTTGCCGTTCACGCTCATCCTGATCAGGGTTCGCCTGTGCGGCGGGGCGTGATCGTCCGGGATCGCATCCTGTGTCAGCCGTTGCCCGATCCACCCGCCAACGTGAACAACACGCCGCCCTCACCTGATCCCAAGGCGACGACGCGGGAACGTTTCGAGCAACACCGAGTCAGTTCTGAATGCAAGAGTTGTCACGAACTCATCGACCCGATTGGCGTCGGGTTCGAGCACTACGACGGGATGGGTCGTTATCGTGAAACCGAGAACGGAAAACCCATCAATGCCAAGGGAGATGTGGTTGACGGTGGAGACGCTTCGGGACTGTTTGATGGCGCGCCCGCGTTGGCCATGAAGTTCGCCGCGAGCCAAGAAGTCGCGTCGTGTGTGTCCCGGCAGTTCTTCCGCTTTGCGCTTGGACGATTGGAATCCGAGGCCGACGATTGTGCCCTTATCAAAATCGATAAGGCTTTTGCCGAATCGGGCAACGACATGCGTGTGTTGATGCGCGAGCTCGTGCTCTCTGATGTTTTTGAAAAACTGGCTCCCTGAGGATTCGTCTCACATGGATACAGCACCGAAAAAATCTGTGGTTGTCGAGCGCTCCAACTGGACGCGCGATGCGGGCCTTTCGCGCCGTTCGTTGTTGCGCCGCTTCGGTGCAAGTGCCGCGGTCGCACCCCTATTTGCACCCTTTGTGCCGTGGCCATCGCTGGAGGCATTCGCGGCACCCGCGGCTCCCAGACGCCTGGTTCTTTGGTTCACGCCCCACGGCACCATCTGGGAAAAATGGCGCACGGGCGGCACGCCTGCGGCCCCAACCCTGGGTCCGATCTTGTCTCCGCTTGAGCGCCACAAGGCCAACCTCATCATTCCTGAAGGCATGCGGGTTCGCGCCGACGGCGTGGGTGCGCCTCACACCAAGGGTCCGCCCTTGCTCTGGACGGGGAGCAAACTCAAGGAGGATATGACCTTCACACGCGGCGATGGATCAGGCGGAATGTATTACGGTTGGAACACCGGCCCGTCGGTTGATCAGGTGATCATCCAGACGATCAAGCCTGCGACACCGTTTCCCAGCCTTGAATTTGGCGTGCGCTCCGGCGGCAGCCATCCGGGCAGCCGAATGATCTACCAAGCTGCCGAAAAGCCCCTTTCACCGGAAAGCGATCCACAACGCGCCTTCACGCGCCTTTTTGGGGATACCTCGCAATCAGTCGATAAATTAAAAACGCTGACCGAAGACCGGCACGGTGTGCTCGGGTTGGTGAATCAGGAACTGACCGCCTTCAAGGGCAAGGTGAGCGCAGCGGATCGCTTGAAGATCGAATCGCATTTGGCTGCGATCGGAAGCATCGAGAAACGGTTGCTTGACGGCGCCAAAGCCTGCGCGGTGCAAAAACCGGCGCCGGTCGTTGATTCCAACCAATCGGATAACCAGCCGGCCACCTTCGACGAGCAAATCGATCTGCTCGCGGTTGCGCTTGGTTGTGGTCTGACCAACTTCGCGAGCATGCAATACCGGGTCGGCGAGAACGACGGCGGTTATCTTTACAAGTGGTTGGGCCTCACCACACAAGAGCATCACTTGCTCACCCATTCAGCGGACAACGATGGTGCGGGTTGGGGCATGGCCGAAAAGATCTACACTTGGTATGCCGAAAGATTCGCTCGTTTCTTGGATAAACTGGCGGCGTTGCCTGAAAACGGCGGCAGTGTGCTCGATAACACGATTGTGGTTTGGGGCAGCGAAATCGGCAAAGGAAACAACCATTCCTTCGACAACGTTCCCTTCGTGATTGCAGGCGGTCGCAACATGGGATTGCAACCGGGGCGGGCGATGCGCTTCGCAGGCGGCGTCGATCACAGCCGCCTGTTGGTATCGTTGTGTCAGATCATGGGTGCTTCGGCCATCAACACCTTCGGCAACAACGAAAAAGGCACGGGCCCGCTTCCGGGCCTGATTGCTTGATCGGCTGGAAACCGTACTGCGCGAGCTTGATTAACTGTACCACAGTGCCCGTTGACATCTCCACGACGTAGATTTGCAGTACGCCGGTCGCGTTCGACATAAAGGCCAACTTCTTGCCGTCGGGCGAAATCACCCTGGGATCCTCGATGCCGGAACGCCAGATGCCAGCCCATTGGCTGGCACGAGATCTTCGGCGAGCAATAACCTGGGTTCCAACACGATGGCACTCGAACGCAGGCCCAACTGTGAGTATTGCGACATGGCTGACCCGCTGGCTATCGCCATGACACCCACGCATCCCAATCGGCGGCAGGTTGTAGGTGGCGCGGCGTGCGCGCGTTCGGTCCCACCCGGCTGGCGGAGACGATCAAGTTTCACCAGACCATCGGATGCCACTTGATGATCGTGGGCGGTGATCGCCGCTTCACCGATCCGGAAGGGAGCAAGCGCTACGCCGAAGAGATGAACGTCGCGGCCGAGGCATTGAAAAAGGGAGGCTCTATTGCGGCCATCACAACCACACGGAAGAGTTCATCAAGGTGGGCGACACCACCTATTGGGATCTGTTCGCCCAGCGCACCAGCTCGGACGTGTTTCTCCAGCTTGCTCAAGCGCTACCCCGGTCGCTTCAAGACCTTGCATATGCGCGGCAAGGTGCCCAAGGGGGCTATTATCACATCGCAAGAATCTCCCGTTCCGCTCGCAGCAACAGCGGCGCCAGCAAAGGATGTTGAAAACGCCGTTCGGCCGTGATGGCGTAGAATTTTTCGAAAAGGCCTGGCACGACGCAATACTCGTGTAGGACGCGGGAGCGAAGTTCATCCCGTACCACAACAGACGGTAACAACGCGACTGCGTCGGTGTCGCGAGCCAATAAACGCATGGTCGCCATATCGTCCACTTCCGCGAAAATTCGGTATTGCACACCGATCTGTTCGCAAAGTGCGTCGAATTGCGTTCGAATGTCACTGTCCGTTCCGGGAACAACCAAGTGAAATTTCGCCAGGTCCTGGGGGAATCGAAACGTACGACGATTTTTCTTTCCAACTAGGCTCACGGGTTGTTTCGCAACCTGCCGACTCAGCCAAGGGCTGCCCGATGTCGAACGTGGTGGCTGGTTCGAAAGCACGAGATCGATGTCGTGATTGGATAAACGCGCCAGCAGATCGGTCAGGCCACCCGATTGCAGCTGCAAGAAGATTCCGGGATCCGCGAGAATCGGACTTATGAACGATTCCTGAAAATTGCGAGACAAGGTCGCAACGGCGCCGATCCGCAACGCTTGCTCGCGCCCGCGACCCTGTTTCAGGACGGACAACATCTCTTCTCCGGTCGCGAAAATCTCGTCCGCGTATTTGAGGGCGATCCGGCCCGCTTCTGAAAGAACCAATCGCCGCCCTTGGCGGACGAAAAGTTCGTTGCCGAGGTCCTCCTCCAACTGCCGAATCTGTTTCGAGAGCGCGGACTGTGCGATGCGAAGTTGTTTGGCCGTCCGCGTGAGGTTGCCATCCTTCGCGACCGCCCAGAAGTAGTGCAAATGGTGAAAATTAACCCGTTGTGTGCCCATTTTCTATGTTCTCCAAAAGAGAACATTATCTGCTAAATTATATGTTTTACAAGAACATTGCCTGGCGCTATCCATTGGGGCTATGGAAACGTTCTCGAATCTTCTGCTTTGGACATCCGCAATGGCGGCCGCCATTCCGCTTGGATTCGCCCTCGCGGGTTGGTTGCCGTCCAAAGAGGCGTCGATTGACCGCGCAGCCGTGGTCGCATGGTGCAACGTGGCGATGGCTGCTCTCGTCGCTGTGGCCATCGCCTTCGGGGTGGGCCGAACACAGCCGCCATTGTTGGGCGTTCGCCTCGACGCGGTGACGGCAGCGATGTTGCTACTGGTCAGTTGTGTCGGTGCATTCATCGTTCGCTTCTCCAAAAATTACTTGCAGGGTGACGTTGGTCGTCTCCGATACGTACGGTGGTTGATGACGGTCATCGCAACGGTGACGACTTTGGTGATTGCGAACAACTTGTTGGTCATGGCCCTCGCTTGGACCGCGACTGGGCTGGCTCTGCATCATCTATTAACGTACTACAATGAACGGATTCCGGCGTTGGTCGCCGCCCACAAAAAGTTCTTGGTCAGTCGGCTCGCAGACCTCTGCATGTTGGTCGGATTGGGACTCGTTTACGGTTCGATTGGAAGCTTGGACCTCGACATCATCGCCACTCACGTTGGTACGTTGGCGATTCTTCCGCCAAGCTTGCATGCCGCGGCATTGCTGTTCGCAGCCGCAGCCTGCCTGAAGTCTGCGCAATTACCCTTTCATGGATGGTTGATTCAGGTGATGGAAGCCCCTACACCTGTCTCCGCTCTTTTGCACGCCGGTGTTGTCAATATCGGTGGTTTCGTTTTGATTCGATTGGCGCCCGTGATGGTGCACGCGCCGGCGGCGCAGTCGCTCTTGGTCGTCGTTGGAGCGACGACGGCAGCCATCGCCGCGCTTGTGACGATGACAAGGGTGAGCATCAAGGTGTCACTGGCGTGGTCGACTGCAGCACAGATGGGGTTCATGCTGGTGCAATGTGGGCTCGGGTTGTGGCACCTCGCCATGTTGCATTTGATCGCGCACTCGCTGTACAAAGCGCACGCTTTTCTCAGCTCGGGTAGTACGGTTCACGCGTGGCGCGTGCAATCCCTTACCCGCGGGGGGGTCCTGCTGACCACTCGCAGGCTACTGCTTTCAGTGACCGCTATTTTCGTTTTGCTGTCGGGTGGCGTATTCGCGATATCCGAGGCAGGCATCTTGAACATCGAACAACATCCTGCGGTCCCGATGGTATTCCTGCTGTTGGCATTCTCGCTTGCGCCGATGGTCGGAACTTCTTTTGGCAGTGGTGCGAAGATGTTCTTCGCAGTCGCCGTAAGAAGTGTCGGCGCCGTTGTTTTGTATTTCGTTTGGCACGTCGGGGCGACACAGTTTTTCAACTTGCCGAAAGAAAGTGAGCCGTCGGTGCCCCGTTGGGCGTTCGTCGCAGCTGTTTTTGCGGCGCTCTTTGCCGTGCAAATTGCGGTACAGCTACGCCCGAATGCAGCTTTCGTGCGGCGTTTGCACCCTTGGCTCTTCGGGGGAGGGTATCTCGATGAGAGGTTTACCCGTATAACATTTCATCTTTGGCCCCCGCGACGGAGCAATCAAGCTGTATTTGGTAAAGCCTCCTCTCAGGAGGCGTCTTCATGAACATCAACCGCAACAACTCGGCAATCTCGGCATACGAAATTGACGAGGCGATTGAATCTGCGTGCGCGCGAATCGCGCCGACCTGGCCCCTTGATCGGTTCATTGCGGTGAATCCCTTCTGGGGATCCGTCGAAAGGCCCATCTCAGAGGTTGCCGCCGAACTGAGTTCATTGTCGGGCGCCCAGTTGCTCATGCCTAGGGTGTGGTTCCGCGAGGCGCGTGAGCAGGGTCGCCTCCTCGACGAAGATCTCTTGGTCGCGATAGAACGATCGCGGAGTTCGGTTACCCTGTCGCAATTGTCGGATCTTCTCAACGAGGAAGACAAAAGGGGCCCGGTCCGGTTTCGAGTTACGGATGTGGTTGACACCGGGCGCGACACCATCCATGAACTGTCTTGGCGCGAGTTCGTCAAGAACAGTGTGAGTCAAATGAGTGCGTCGTACTTCGATGAGGGGCAGGCGGTATTCGGCCCCGATCGAACGGGTGGCCTGTACGCAACGTGGCGCCGACATGCGCTGGTTGACAATGCGCCTCTGTTCTTGATGGGCCTGCGCACGTACCGAACGCTCGTGGCCGAAACGCCGCATTCGGCGCGCGAGATGATTGATCTTGGCCTGGCTAAACTTGGCATTCCGAAAGGCGAATGGGCGCTGTAT
The DNA here is from genome assembly GCA_034439895.1 of Deltaproteobacteria bacterium. Lineage (GTDB taxonomy): Bacteria > Myxococcota_A > Polyangia > Fen-1088 > Fen-1088 > JAWXBF01. The sequence continues at coordinate 10,513 of JAWXBF010000292.1, read as the reverse complement.
CTCGCGGCGTTGTTACTCGATATCAACGGGTGGGCTTCTTGGTGCATGTATCGCAAGTGGACCGCAGAATTGTCAGGCGGAGACGACCATACCGTTGTCGACTTGCTCGCGATTCGTCTCGCGTGGGAGTGGTTGCTTTTTCGGACATGTGACACGAAGAATGGCGAGCGCTGGAAACAGGCCATGCAAACATGGCCGAAGGTTGATGCCGCCGCTCGTGCCGCCCGTTCCGACGATTGGATCTTTCAAAGTGCAATGGAGATCGCGTGGCAACGGCAAATCAGTGTTGCGATTCCCCAGGGGCTGACGACGACCGCACCTTCTGACGTTGCTGTACAAGCCGTGTTCTGCATTGATGTTCGCTCGGAGGTGTTTCGGCGCGCGCTCGAAGCGCAGAGTCACACGGTTCAGACGCTGGGGTTTGCGGGTTTTTTTGGGCTTCCCATCGAGTATCAACCGTTGGGAACAACCGAAGGACGCCCACAATTGCCGGGACTTTTGCAACAACGTTTGCGCGTTACCGATACTGGAATGGGGGATGCTGCGACTCGTCGGACAGATACGCTCAATGTGAAGCGCTCGTGGAAGCGTTTCAGATCTGACGCGATTTCCTCATTTACGTTCGTTGAAGCGATCGGTCTATCGTACCTGGGCCAGTTGATCTCGGATGGGTTCGGGTTGGGAGCAGTCTCGGAGGTTGACGCCGCGGGTCTGTCGAAGCACGACGCACGGATTCGAAAACCGCGCTTGACCGAATCAACTGACGGAACTGCCATCGGTTTGGAAGCGAAGTGCGACCTCGCCGCAGGAATCCTGCGGGCGATGAGCCTTACCTCCAACTTTGCCCGCCTTGTTTTGCTGGCGGGACACGGCAGCGAGACGCGCAACAATCCGCACGCCGCTGGCCTCGATTGCGGTGCATGTTGCGGTCAGACGGGTGAAGTCAACGCGCGAGCGACCGCAGCGTTGCTAAACGAGTTCTCGGTTCGCCACGGCCTTGCTTTACGAGGCATTGTGGTGCCGTCGACCACGCATTTCGTCTCGGGTCTTCACATCACGACAACCGATGATGTGAAACTGTTCGACTTGGACGAACTTCCGTCCTCGCACGAAACGGATCTCCTGGCACTGCGAAAGCTGTTGGAGTCCGCGGCGGTTGATGCGCGCAGAGAGCGAGCAAAAATGCTGGACATCGGACCGGCGAGCCCCTCGGAGACGGCCGAGGCCGTGAGAAATCGGTCGCGCGATTGGGCCCAAGTTCGACCGGAGTGGGGATTGGCGAACAATGCCGCATTTATCATCGCGCCCCGGGAACATTGCCGTCACCTGAACCTGCAGGGCAGGTCGTTTCTTCATGAGTACCGGTATGAGCAAGATACGAACTTCGAGATTCTCGAACTCATTATGACTGCCCCAATGGTGGTGACGCATTGGATCAACATGCAGTACTACGCTTCCACCGTGGACAACGAACGCTACGGCAGTGGCAACAAAGTCCTGCACAACGTTGTCGGAGGACACATCGGTGTTTTTGAGGGAAATAGCGGCGATCTGCGCACAGGGTTGCCGATGCAATCATTACACGATGGAAAACGTTGGGTTCACACCCCGCTGCGACTCAGTGTGTTTATCGAAGCGCCAAGCGAGGCCATCGAAGCGGTTCTGAAAAAGCACGATAAAATCCGAGCCCTGGTTGTCAACGGATGGATATCGATTTTTCAAATCGATGCCACTGCAGGAACGGTTTTCCATCGGCAACCGGTCGGGTGGGTGCGGGCGAACGGAGGCTGACGCATGGAAGAAACGACATCCTTCTCGGTATCCCCGTACGCAGGGAGGACGTTTGCGTTGCTGACTCAACACGGGAAAGAGCAAGTCGTTTCGCCCATATTGCGCGACCGACTGGATGTCGGCGTCCAGTTGATCTCCAGTTTCGACACGGATTCGTTCGGAACCTTCACACGCGAAGTTCCCCGCCATGGCAGTCAATTGGAGGCGGCCCGGGCAAAGGCGCGCAAGGCCATTGAAATTGCGGGTTGCCCGTACGGACTTGGCAGTGAAGGTTCATTTTCCCCTGAAATTTTTGGCCTTGGTACCGCGAACGTCGAGTTTCTGATCTTGCTCGACGACGATCGCGAGATTGAGATCGCCGGTCGGGCACACGGTGTAGGCGTCTTTCATCACGGGCGCGTCTCCGATGACTCGCAACTCGAAGTATTTGCGCTCATGGCCGGGTTTCCCGAACACAGTCTGGTGCTTCGACCATCCAATGAGTTCGATACTCGGATCACAAAAGGCATTCAAACGTGGCAAGAACTTGAGGCAGCGTTCGCAAAGGCCAAACAGCTTTCTGTGGGTGGGGTGGTGTTCGTTGAGAACGATCTGCGCGCTCATATGAATCCTTCCCGGATGCGCACGATACAGACTGCGGCTCGGGACCTAGCGGAACGCATCTCGCAACATTGCGAAAAATGTCAATGCCCGGGGTTTGGTCTTGTGCGAAAACTTTCGGGCTTGCCATGTCGCGACTGCGGCGACCCGACGCTCGTGCCGATTGCGGACGTCCTGGCGTGTGTGCGATGTGGTCACACCGAATCTCGAGCGATTTCCGCGACCGCAGCCGATCCGGCACACTGCGATTCATGCAACCCGTGAAAAAGGCGCGTAACTTCCATGTTAATTGAGTTCCCATTTGCGTTCGCGCAGACACTTTGGTCTTGTCAACACACGGGTTGAGCGACACAACTTACCCAAATGCCAGATCGTGATTTGGATGCAGTCGCCTTGGAACTGAGCACGGAGGCCGCTCCGGCTCCAGCATCCTTGCGTTCAGAGGTCAATGCGCTCGGCCGTGCTTTGGGCAAGCAAATTGAAGTTTTGTCTGGCACCACCGCCTTTGAGCTCACCGAGTCGATTCGCCTTTGGGCCAAAGAAACTCGAAAAGAGAAGGCGGCCGACGGTGCGCGGACGACCGCGTTGCGGGATCGGCTACGGGAGCTTTCTACGAAGGAAGCTGAGGGCTTGGTTTCGGCCTTCACGCTATATTTCCATTTGGTCAATGTTGCCGAAGAGCGACAACGCGCCCGTGCCAACGCTGCTCGTGAAGCGACCAGTTCCGCTGAACATCCACGTCGCGAATCGTTGGTGGCGTTGGTTGGCAATCTAAAGTCGCAGGGGTTCAGCTTCGAGGAGTCAGTGGCTTTGCTTGCGCGGGTGAAGTTGCATCTCACCTTTACCGCCCATCCGACCGAAACCAGAAGGCGTACCGTACGGCAACATCTGGAGCAGATTGATCGAACGCTTGAGCGCAACGATCAGGATGAGTTGTTTGCGCGTGTGGGGCTTCTTTGGTGCACCCAAGAGATGCGTGTTTCACGGCCTACCGTTGAAGATGAGGTGCGTGGTAGCTTGCACTATCTTCCAAGCGTTCTGTGGTACACTTTGCCCAGATTCGTCAAGGGACTTGAACGCGCAGTTTTCGAGCACTACGGAAAACGCGCGCGCCTTTCGCCGCCTTTTGTGTTTCGCAGTTGGATAGGTGGCGACCGAGATGGCAATCCCAATGTGGTGGCCGAGGTTACCGATTGGGCTCAATCCTATGCGCAGAAACAAGCGGTTTCGGGATACATCAATGAACTGGAATCTCTGGTGCGCGATCTTTCATTGTCTTCCGGGCGCGCACGTTTTTCCCCGGAGATTCAAACCAGATTGAACGCTGCTCTGGAAAAGACGTCGACGACGGATCACGCGGGTGACGAACCTTTGCGCGCGCTCTGTCGCCGCATGCAACGCCGATTGCAGGCGGACGGGTCGACCGGCGCACCGGTCGATAGCCCCTACGAAGGTCAGGCAGAATTTTTTGCGGACGTGGCTTTGCTGGGCGATGCACTGATTTCGATTGGGATGCCGGATGCGGAGCAGTGTTTGGTTCGTCCGTTGGAGGTGAGGGCTCGATCGTTTGGTCTCGATCTGGTCGCACTCGACTTGCGCGAGGAATCGCGCGCACATACGGAAGCGGTTGCGGAATTGTTCAGTGCGGCAAAGCTCCGCGACGACTACGCCAGTCTTCTTCCGATGGAACGGGAAACGTTGCTTGCCAACGAGTTGCAATCGCCGCGACCGTTGGCGTCCATCGGATACAAGCCGGTCTGTCGCGCCTTGAACGTCGCGCTCGATTCACTCGGAGTGTGGAGGTCGCGCGGTGCCTACGTCGTCAGCATGACCCGATCAGCGGCGGATATACTCGAAGTGTTTGTTTTGGCACGTGAAGTGGGTCTGTACCGGCCGAATGAGGCTTTGCCGTTTGATGTTGTGCCGCTGTTTGAAACCCTTGCCGATCTTGAAAACGCGCCCGAAACCGTAATGCGAATGCTTGCGCAGCCTGTGTTCGCAGCGCATATCAAATCACGCGGCGTTCTGGAAGTCATGATCGGGTACTCCGATTCCAACAAGGATGCCGGTTTTTTGGCGGCGAATTGGGCGTTGTATCGCGCGCAAGAGGCCATCGCCTCGGTCGCAAAAACGTTCGGTGTTCCAGTTTGTTTCTTTCACGGACGCGGGACTTCGACCGCGCGGGGCGGCGGCAGCGCCGGGCGGGCATTGGCGAGTTTGCCTCCTGGAACCGTCGGATATCGAATGCGTTTGACCGAGCAGGGTGAAGCGTTGTCGGACCGATACAGTCACGACGAGTTCGCACACCGTCATCTGGAACAGCTTTTTTTCCACCTCAGCATGGCTGCTGCGCGCGATGAACGCGGCAATCACGCAGACATTCCAACGGATTGGCGCGAGGCGCTCAACGAAGCAGCCCACCTATCGACTGCGGCCTACCGCGCGTTGCTCGCGACACCAAGATTCTTCGAGTTCTACGAACAGTTCACGCCGATTCGAGAGATTGGTGCTCTCAAGATCGCCAGCCGTCCGGTCTACCGGTCGGGCCGCGTGCGCGAGTTGCGGGACCTGCGCGCCATTCCCTGGGTGATGTCCTGGTCACAAGTCCGATTGCCCGTTCCTTCGTTTTTTGGGCTGGCGGAGGGATTGGCATCGTTGCCGGTAGCGTTGCGCCGCCGCATGTTGGCGCAATGGCCATTCTTCGCGAGCACGCTCGACAGCGCGGCGACCGCACTTGGCAAATCCGACCCACTCATCGCTGCGGAATACTTGAATCTCGTTGAGCCTTCCCTTGGTGACACGTTTTATGCACGATTGCTGCGCGCGTTTGACGAGACCAGAGCCTTGCTTGAAGAAACGTTCGAGTCTGCTTTATTGGCCAAACACCCAACGTTGGCGCGGCAAATCGATCTGCGGAATCCGTATATCGATCCAATCGGACGCATTCAGGTCGAGCTGTTGCGCCGATTGCGTGCATGTTCATCCGAGGATCCGATCCGGCCGGATTTGGAGCGGGCACTCATGGGGTCGTTGGTGGGTGTGGCAGCGGGTTTGCGCAACGCGGGTTGACGCGCATCCATTGTCAACACCCGGTCGTCATCGTGCTACGCCCCATCGATGCGGTCACGTGATCACAACTTCAAATCTGCATCCGTCACCGCCCCTAAAGATGCACTCGTGACGTGGGCCGCGAATTTGGCCAGCACGCCGCGGGTGTAGCGAGGTGCTGGCTTTTTCCATACTTTTCGACGAGCACGCAGTTCTTTGTCGGAAATCTGCAACGTGATCAGGCGTTTTTCTGCATTGATGACGATCGGATCGCCGTTTTTGACCAATGCGATTGTGCCACCCACGTACGCCTCCGGTGATACGTGGCCGACGACGAAGCCATGGCTGCCACCGCTGAAGCGACCATCCGTGATGAGTGCCACGTCCTTGCCCAATCCTTTGCCAACGATGGCACTGGTTGGCGAAAGCATTTCACGCATGCCCGGCCCTCCCTTGGGTCCTTCGCCCCGGATGACGACAACGTGCCCTTTTTTCACTTTGCCACTTAGAATCGCTGTGAGTGCTTTCTCTTCGCATTCGAAGACGATGGCCTTGCCCTCGAAACGCAGTCCTTCTTTGCCAGAGATTTTGGCGACCGCACCTTCGGGAGCGAGGTTGCCGCGCAGAATCACAAGGTGGCTGTCTTTCTTGATCGGTTGATTCAACGGGCGAATGATTGTTTGTCCATCCGGGTACGGATTGGCAGTGGCAAGTGTTTCAGCCATGGTTTCACCGGTAACCGTAAGGGTATCGCCGTGGAGCAGCCCAGCGTCGAGCAGTGTCTTCATGAGAGGGCGGATGCCGCCGATGGCAATGAGATCGGACATGAGGTGTTTGCCGCTGGGCTTGAGATCGGCAAGAACTGGCACCCGTTTGCCGATGCGGGTGAAGTCGTCTATGGTCAGTTTGACCCTTGCTGCGTGTGCGATCGCAAGTAAATGCAGCACAGCGTTCGTCGAACCACCGAGCGCGATGACGATGGTGATGGCATTCTCAAACGCCTTCTTCGTCAGGATGTCGAGCGGCTTGATGTCGAGGCGCAACATGTTCACGACGGCTGCTCCAGCTCGGAGACAATCGTCGACTTTCGCAGGCGAGACCGCATTTTGAGCGGAGCTGTTGGGTAGGCTCATGCCCATGGCTTCAATCGCACTGGCCATGGTGTTGGCGGTGTACATCCCCGCGCATGATCCCGGGCCGGGAATCGCGCAGGTTTCGATCTCAAGCAGACGTTTGTCATCGATTTCGCCAGCGGCGTGTTGCCCAATGGCTTCGAAAACTGAGACGAGATCGAGCTTGCGCCGATGCGGGTCATTCGCAATACATCCGGGGAGAATCGTTCCGCCATAGACGAATATGGCGGGACGGTTCATGCGCGCGATGCAGATCATCGCGCCAGGCATGTTTTTGTCGCACCCCCCGATCGCGACGTAACCGTCCATACCACCACACCCAACGACCGTTTCAATGGAATCGGCGATGACCTCGCGGGATACGAGGGAGTACTTCATGCCTTCCGTGCCCATCGAGATTCCGTCTGAGATGGTGATGGTGTTGAATACAATGGCCTTGCCGCCTCCGGCGTTTGCGCCTTTTTCGGCTTCAAGAGCGAGCTTGTCGATGTGCATGTTGCACGGCGTGACGTTACTCCACATCGAGGCGATGCCGATGATGGGTTTCTTGAAGTCCTCGGCTTTGAAGCCAACCGGATAGAGCATGGCCCTCGAAGCGGCACGTTCAGGCCCATCCAAAAGCAGACTCGAGTACTGACGCATTTCGTGTAAGTTCCTATTCTGTGTGCTACATATAGCCATCGCGTCTGAGATCTTCCAGTCCACCTCGGCCTTCGTGGTCTTGCAACCGCCCCGACCGCTCGGCGATGTCTTTCAGTTTTCCCGAGCGCAATTCAACCAGGATTTCTATCATATTTCGGGCTTTTGAGACAATGGGCTCCTGGCACGGCCAACACCCCAGGCTGCGGTATCGCTTGCCTTCTCCCTTGTCGAAATACAAACTGATGAGCGGGACTTCCTCGCGCTGTAAGTACTCCCAGATGTCCAACTCGGTCCAATCGAGGAGCGGATGAATCCGAACGTGTGTCCCCGGTGCGAAATCGGTTTTGAATTGGTTCCAGAACTCGGGCGGTTGATCACCCACATCCCATTGGTTGTGTTTGTCACGCGGTGAGAAATAGCGTTCCTTCGAACGACTGCCCTCCTCGTCTGCGCGGGCTCCGACTATGACGCCCGTGTAGGGCATGTGATCTCCGGTCAAAATCAGTTCCCCCGTTTGAAGGTCCAAACGGTAACGGGGACCTGTTCCGTCCAGTGTTTGCTTGAGCGCAGCGGTTCGCAACAGGCTGCAGCATTGCTTTCGAGTCATGCAGGCCGTCGGATCGTTGGGGTTGTCCTCTCTTGAATGAACGTAGGTCGTTCGCGCCGCCAGGGCCGCATCGTGCCGCCCTACGAGCAGTTGAATGCCAAGTTCCCGGGTCAACCGATCGCGGTATTCGATGGCTTCGGGGATCTCGAAACCCGTATCGATGTGAACCAAGGGTATCGGCACGTGCCCAAAAAACGCCTTCCGGGCCAACCACAGCAAAACGGTCGAGTCCTTGCCCATCGACCACAGCATGCAGAGGCGATCGAAATGCCGGAAGGCTTCCCGCAAGATGTAAACGCTCTGGCTCTCGAGTTCATCAAGTTTGTCCACGCAAGCAGTGTGGCTCGATGCTCGATTGCCGTCTCGACGGAAAATCCGAACCCGTGCCTAGGTTCGGCCGATGGCATGCTCATCGAAGACCTCTTTTTACAAAGACGACTCTTGACTCGCGACTTCTATGTCGCGTATTGTTTGGCGCAAATAGTGCGCCCGACCGCAAGAGGATATGGCGCTGAAGATGCAATGCTGACCGGGCGCTGTCCGCTGGAGAAAAACGATGGACGTAACTCGACTGCGAACCCTGCTGGATGAAGTCCGGGACGGGCGGGTAGATGTTGACGAGGCGCTCTCGAAACTGCGTGACCTCCCCTTCGCCAACCTCGACTACGCCACGGTCGACCATCATCGAGCGCTGCGGCAGGGGGCGCCGGAGGTCATTCTCGGACAAGGCAAGACCGCCGAGCAGATCGCCGGAGTGGCGCAGGAGCTCGTGAACACCGGGCAAAACGTGCTCGTCACGCGCACCGACCCAGAGCAGGCCGCGTATCTTGCCAAAGCGATCCCGCAAACGCGCTACGCTTCGCTCGCGCGCATCGCGTTTATCGAGGTGAGGCCGGTCACCCCGTTGCCATATGGACCCGTGGCGTTGGTCAGTGCGGGAACCGCGGATCTGCCCGTTGCCGAGGAATGCGCCGAGACGATGCGGGCATTCGGACTGCCGTTCGAGCGGCTTTACGACGTGGGCGTCGCCGGACTGCACCGCCTATTGGGGCGCCGTGAAGTCTTCGACCGCGCGGCGTTGACCATCGTTGTGGCGGGGATGGAGGGCGCCCTGCCGAGCGTGGTCGGCGGACTGGTGTCAATCCCGGTAATCGCCGTGCCCACATCCGTGGGTTATGGTGTTGGTGTCGGCGGGCTTGCTGCCTTGGCGGGCATGCTCACAAGCTGCGCTGCTGGCGTCACCGTCTGTAACATCGACAACGGATTCGGAGCGGCGTTCGCTGCACTTCGCATCCTCCAGTCTTATCCGCGGTACAGGCCTGAACCGCACGGGACACGGTGAAAGAGGCGCGAGAGCAAGCACCTTCGATACTACTCATCGTCGGTACGGACACCGGCGTGGGCAAGACGTGGACCGGCTGCGCTCTGGCTCGGGCGCTACGCCGAAGTGGCCGTCGAGTCGTCGCCGTGAAGCCGCTCGAAACTGGATGTCCGGGGCCCCCAGCGGATACGGAAGACGGCGTCCTGCTGGCTCGCGCGACGGGTCAGTCCGAGCCCCTGCACGCGCTGCTTCGATTTCGCGATCCCGTGGCCCCGCCGGAAGCGGCTGATCGCGAAGGCAGGCAGATCGAGTTCGAAGATCTCGTTCGCCGCGTCCGCGAGTACGCCGCCCGCGCCGACATCTCGTTGGTCGAAAGTGCCGGAGGCCTCCTCTCTCCGCTCACCTGGGAGCAAAGCGCGGTGGACCTGGCGCGAGCGCTCGAGGCTCGCGTTCTTCTTGTCGCGGCAGACCGACTCGGGACGATCAGCCACACGTTGATGGCGCTCAAGCTCCTTGAGCTGAACGGGCTAGAGGTGCTGGGTGTGGTCCTTACCGCGCCCGAACAACCGGACGCCTCGACCGGCTCAAACGCTGCCGCCATTTCCAGACTATCCGGTTGTTCACGTATCCTTTGCGCACCTCGCACGCACGATCCAGAAACCATCTCTGATTCCGTCCAGGAGGTTACGCAGTGGCTGCAGCTCGCATAGGCCGCAAGGTCACAAGTAAAAAGACTATCGTTGCGCCTCGACCCGCGAGAAAGCCGGAACCGGCCTGGACGTTTCTCACCAACCATGCGCACGTCCTCCTGTGCATCGCGCGGGAGCCGGAGGTGCGCATGCGAGATGTCGCTCACCTCGTTGGCATCACGGAGCGCGCCGTCCAGCGGATTGTCGCCGACTTGGAGCAAGCAGGATATGTCGAGCGGATTCGCAACGGTCGCCGGAATCACTACGAAGTCAGAGCCGATCTCCCCCTTCGGCATCCGATCGAGCGACACGAGCGGGTCTCCTCGCTGATCACGCTCGTGCTCGGCGAGCGAGAACGCGACCGCAAAGACCGAGCTCGACGGCAATGAGTCTCGTGTGTTACGAATTGAGGTGCCCGGGACGGCGATGGGATGAAGTGGCGCGGGTGTATGGTGAGAACTAGGGGCGGCAGGCGAGCATGATATCGCCGCTGACATTGTTGGTGGCGGTGACGGACTCCAAGGTGATTGGGGCGGAGCAGACGACGCCTTTGTCTTGATTATCCGTAACCTGGACGTTTTTGAGGAGCTTGGGGCTACCTGGATTGTTGACGAGGATGCCGCCCCAATAAATTGCACCTAGGTTACCCGAAAGGTTGTCCTTAACCTGGACGTTGCGGATA
>JAWXBF010000291.1:0-2826 GCA_034439895.1 Deltaproteobacteria bacterium | reverse complement strand
GAAGGCTCAGCACAAAGGGCAGGGGTGCTGACGCGCATTGCGTTCCTCGCCGCAAACGCACGTTCGGTTGCGGGATCCCCACCCCTGCGTGGCGCAGCCGTTCAGAGATCGCTTCTGTGTGCGTCGCCACCCTTGCCGCCTTCCGATGTGGACCGTTCCGAGCCGCTGCCTTCCGACGGAATCGGTGTTACGAATCGGGCGCGTTTTGAATCCCGCGTCGCGTCGTCAATGTGCAAGGGCTGCCACGTCGGGATGGATGGGATTGGTTATGGCTTCGAGCATTTCGACGCCATCGGGCAGTTTCGCACCGTGGACAACGGACAGCCGATTGATGCGAGAGGCGTGTTGATTGACACGGGTTCCACCGATGGTCCTTTCGATGGTGCGCCTGCGCTTTCTGCGCGTCTCAGTGAAAGTCCGGTCGTGAACGACTGCTTCGTTGCACGTTTCTTCCAGTATGCCTACGGGCGGCCGGCGTCAGATTCTGATCATTGTGCGCTGGAACGCCTGCAAGCGCGCTTTGTGGCGTCCGGCGGCGATTTGGTTGATCTCATCCAGCAAATCGCTCTCGGTCCAGAGTTCGGCCAGGTTGCAGGGTTCGAGGACAACGCCCGATGAGCTGGAGTCGAAGACAGGTCGTGCGACGGTTTATGGTCGGTGCCGCGGGAACGATGTTGCCGATTGGGATGCACCGGCACGTTCACGCAATAGCGCCCATCAAACGCCTGATCTTGGTGCCGACGCCGCAGCAGATGATGCCCGACGCCTGGCTTATGCGACGCGGAGGCATGGCGCATTCGGCGTTTGGATATGAGCTCGCCGACGTATCGGTTTCCGAGTTCAGCCCGACCCTGGCTCCGCTTGCGCAGCACAAACGCCGGCTCAATATCATCGAAGGTCTTGCTCAGGTCACGGCGATCCCGTCTTCCGGTGAGGTCAACGCCCACGATGCGTCCTATGCCAACCTGTTGTCGGCCGCAGGTGTCCATCCGACGCAGGCGAAGTATGGCGTGGGTCCGTCGCTTGACCAGTTGGTGGCCGCAGCGATCGCACGTCCGGATCAAATCCCTTCGATGACACTTGGGCCGGACGTCTACCTGGGTGGATTCTCGCATCTGGGTCAGGAGCAGCGCACGCCTTCGCAAGGTTCACCGCAGCAAGCCTTTTATCGGTTGTTCCCGGAAGCACGGCCCGGTACGCCGGGAGCCAATCCGGATGTTCGATCTCGCATCGAAGCGTCGCGGGGCAAGATTGTCGATTTTGCCCGACGCGAGTTTGAGCGTGTTGGCGTCGGGCTCCCCTCGGAAGGCCGTGCCACGTTTGCGTCGCATGTGACCTTGCTTCGCGATCTTGAGCGACGTTTGTCGGTGTTTTCGCAACGGGCAAACTGTGCCGCGCCGGCGGAAACGTATCCCGAATCAGAGACGGAAAATCGCGAGCGGTTTCATATGTTCGCAAGGATCGTTGCTGCGGCGATGGCCTGCGATCGTACCCGTGTTGCGGTTATTCAACCCCGCGAGTTGTTTGCCCGGGAAGTGGGCGTCCTCATGGGTGATGTCCATCAGGATTATGCGCATCAGGCACATTTGGACAACCATGCGGCAGCGGTGATGGCGCGCTGGAACCGTGTCTACGGCGAATACATTGCCTATTTGTTGGATGCACTCGCGGATTATCCGGAGGGTGACGGGACCTTGCTCGACAGTTGTCTTGTGGTCTGGTTCAATGAACACGGATTGACGCGTGCGCCGCACACACTGGTCGAGATGCCGGTCGTGATTGCGGGCGGATCGGCCCTGGGATTGCGGACAGGCCGCTACATCTCGGTGCCGCGTTTGACGCCGCATCCCCAGGTGCCCGAGTCACGGACTGGGGTTCCGCATTCGCACCTCCTCGTGTCGATTGCTCGCATCATGGGGCTCTCCAATACCTGGGTTGGTGAGGCTTCGCACGGACTCGCAGGCGGCGGCATGTTGGATCTGTCCGGGCCGCTTGCCGGTTTCTGATACGATGGTCGCAAAACATGTCGTCGCGTGGTGTGAAACAGTCGTTCCTGGCGCTGGTTGGACCCGGCCTTCCGATTGTTGATCTCTTCGAGCACCTTCCCGGCGTTTGTTTCTGGTTGAAGGATAGCGAATTGCGCTTCGTGACCGGGACGCAATCGTTTGTGCAGTTGTGCGGCAAACTGCATGAAGACGAGATTATAGGAAAAACCGATATCGACATGTTTCCGGTGGTACTGGCCGACAAGTTTCGGGCCGACGATCGCGAAGTGTTCAGAACCGGCGAACAACGCTTGAACCTGGTTGAATTGATTCCGGGTTCGGATGGAACGGTAGATTGGTACTCGACCAACAAATTCCCGGTTCGCGACGCGAAAGGAAAGATCATCGGCGTGGCGGGCACAACGCGCTTGCTGCGCAAGTCGGGCCAGGTGTTGCATCCTTATCGAGAGCTCGCCGAAGCGCTCGACTACATCAGTCAGAACCTCGGCAAGAGCATCGAAGTTCGCGCCCTCGCGAAGTTGCAACGGATGTCGATTTCGCAGCTTGAACGCAGGTTCAAGGAGCTGTTTCAGATCACCCCTGCGCAATACATCATCAAAGTTCGCCTGACGGCGGCCTGTCGATCGCTTGCGACTTCGCGTGAGGGGATCGCCCGGATCGCGATCGAGACGGGATTCTACGATGCCAGTCACTTCTGTCGGGTTTTCGCCAAACACATGGGCATCACGCCAACCGCGTATCGTACAGCGTATCTCGAGGGAAAGATTCCGTCGCAATCGCTAGGCGAATAGCTTCGGTGGAAGACGAAAGGTCACGTGAT
>JAWXBF010000290.1:0-20342 GCA_034439895.1 Deltaproteobacteria bacterium | reverse complement strand
GGTTGCGGGGGGCCGGAGGCGGGAACATCCGGTGGCTGGGAGGGTTGAGCCTGTGCGGTACCGATCTCCGCCAGCAAGAGAACGGTCACCAAAATCATCCATCGACTCATGATTCGATCCTCGCCAAACGCCCCATTCGCAATACAAACTTAGTTGTAGGTCGCAGAGAATAACAACGAGAAACCCGTGGCGGTCCACTTCAGTGCGTCGCCGTTGAGATCGGTATCCGTGTCATCCATCGTGCCAGCCAAAAACTGTGCAGCTAGGCCGAGCGCCCAGTCATGGCTGACCCACCACTCGTGTCCAACCTGGAGCTTCAAACCCGGACCAAATTCGGTTTCTCCCGCTTCGTCTCCGTCGGCGTCGATCAGAGTCAATTGTTGCATCAACAACGATCCAGAAAAGTACGTATTCGACGGCAAGTAGTACGCAACGCCGGCACCCACGCCAACGACAGAAGCGTCACCGTCGGCCTCGCCGATATCAGTTCCCGCAACCGTCAACGTCGGTTTGGATGCAGTCGAATCGAAGATCTCACCGTAGATAATCAGACGGTCTGAGACCGCACCACCGAAGGCGAGATTCACCGCCGCACCGCCGCCTGCAATCGTCAAGTCGGCATCACTCTGCTCGAGCGATGTGTAACCGCCCCCGATTTGTGCGCGGAAGAAGAAGCCGTCGTGTTGATGATAGCCTGGCATCACCGCTGGCCCGTAATTCTGATAGGGCTGTTGATACGGACCTGTCGGAGGCGGTGGGTACTGACCTGGCGCTGGCTGTTGGTACTGATCTGGCGGAGGCGGTGGGTACTGACCTGGCGCTGGCTGCTGAGCAGGTGGACCAGGCGGAGGAGCGGGTTGTTGCGCCAATGCGGCTGTCGCCGTCAAAAGCATCGAACCCACCATCCCTAAAAAGAGACGCCCAAATACATTGTTCCTCGCGTGCATAGTCATTTTCGAGCAACACAATGCATTGCCAAGGGTCGCCGTGTCAACACTGCCTCGCCGTGCCTGCTGGGCGGCAGGGAGAGTCCCTCCGTCGCCGGAGATCTCCCGCCGATTTCAGTGACCCCGGCGCGAGTCGAACGCACGACCTACGGTTTAGGAAACCGTCGCTCTATCCATCTGAGCTACGGGGTCAGTCTTTGATTTCAGTTGCATAGCGCATCGTCGTCGCGACGTCTTCGTGCCCGATGATCGCTTGCAGCTTTTCGGGCGGCCGACCGCCGAGCACAAACCACGAAGCGAACGTCACGCGTGGAGCCATTGGTTCAGCGCCACCGACGGAGCGTCAAGCGGCTTCATTTCGCTTTGCCTTGAAGATGGGGGCACGATCCGGCTTGGCGGGCCGCGAACGCGCAAGATCGTGTTGGTTCTGAAGGTTCAGCCAAAATTGCGGCGTCGTGCCGAATGCCTGTGAAAACTTCCACGCGGTATCCGACGAGACACCGCGCTTGCCCTTGATGATCTCGTTAACCCGCTGGATCGGAATGTGCAGCTTGGCCGCGAAGGTTGTCTGCGAGATCTCCATCGGGATAAGAAACTCCTCTAGCAGCACTTCACCCGGATGTACGGGGATTCGTTTTTTGGGGATCATATCGGCACCTCTCAGTTGTGATAGTCGATAAAGCGCACGTCGCGAACACCATCATCTGCCCATCTGAAAATCAATCGCCATCGCATCGGTCCAACAAGACCCAACTTACATCTGCCCCACTGTGGGATTGATTTTCCCGTCAAATTTAGGAATATCCATCCAGGGACTGAGCCATCCATCAGGTTTCTGCCGACAACATTAGGTAAGGAAACGAGCTTCATGAAGTTTCATCAACGATTCGGGTGGGTTCTTTCGTTGGCCGCTGCAACCACGGGTTGCTCGGGAACCATCGTCGGCATTTCGGGAAACGACGGACTCGCTGGAGGTGGCGGAAACGGCACGGGAGGAAAGGGGACCGGCAACTCGACGGTTGAACCCGGCCCCAATGGAACGCCGCTTTTGCCCGCGACCTGCGCGACACCCGACAAGATCATCGCCGGGCCCGCGCCACTCGTTCGACTGAGCAACACAGAATATCGCAATACGATTCGCGATCTTTTTCCGAAGATGACCACCTCTTCGTTGTCGCTATCGCAGGCGGGCGAAGTCGAAACCGACGGTTTTCTGAACACGGCGATCAAACAAAACACCTCGGCCGAGCTCATCGATTTCATGCAGGGCAACGCGGAAACCGTCGCAAAGGCCGCCATTGCCGATCTGTCAAAGCTTCTTCCCTGCGCGCCAGCGAACGCTGCCGCCGAGCCAGCCTGCGGAACCATGTTCATTGCGACGTTTGGTAAGCAAGCCTTTCGCAGGCCATTGTCTGCAGCCGAGACCACCAAATTCGGCACGTTTTTCACGGATGCGCGCACGAAGTGGGGATTTCCGGTCGCCATTCGAATGGTCGTCGAGGCCTTCTTGCAGTCGCCGAGCTTCCTGTACCGCATCGAAGCGGGTGGAACGCCCATCGCCAACACGTCGGCAATTCCGCTCGATGGCCACGCAATCGCCAGCCGACTGTCTTACTTTCTGCTCGACACGATGCCGGACGCAAAGTTGATGGAGGCCGCCGACGCTGGCCGGTTGACCAGCGCTGATGGCCTCGAAGCCGAGACCCGAAGACTGCTTGCCGATCCTCGAGCCCGCGAGGCCGTGGCGTCGTTCCACAGCCAGTGGTTGCGTTTCTCCAAGATGGAGAACCTGGTCAAAGCCAAGGATCTCTTTCCCAACTTCACACCGTCCATGGCCGCGGCGATGAAGGAATCCACGGTGAAATACGTTGATCACGTCTTCTTCGAGGAAGGTCATTCGGTTCGTGCGTTGCTCGTCGACGATCATGCCTTTGTGAACAACACGCTGTCCCCACTTTATGGTGACGATCTCCGCTCGACTGGAAACGTCGGCGCCGAGCTCGCCTGGCAGCAGGTCGATGCGCAACATCGTTCGGGAATCTTGACGCAGGCGGGATTGCTCGCCGGGTTCGCCCACGAGCGCAACGATGCACCTGTGCTACGCGGCATCTTCGTGCTCGATCGGCTTCTGTGTACATCGCCTCCGCCGCCTCCTACCGACGTCAACACCACCTTGCCCGAGCTGACCGCAACGTCGAAACAGACGACCCGTCAGCAGCTTGAAATGAGCCATTCGAGCCCAATGTGCGCTTCGTGTCACAGCGCGATTGACGGCATCGGATTCGGCCTTGGACACTTCGATGCGCTTGGTCGATATCGCGACCAGGAATTCGGATTGCCGGTCGATGCTTCGGGTGAATTGGTCAGCACCGATGTGGACGGCAAGTTCGACGGTGCGGTCGAACTTGGTAAAAAATTGGCTAACAGCGGCCAAGTCCACGATTGCGTCACCCGTCAGTGGCTCAGCTACAGCCTCGCGGTTCCGCGTGCCGAGCTGGACGAGTGTATGGTTGACCCGTTGAACAAAGTTCTCGCCAACAGCAACGGCGACATGCGCGAGTTGCTGGTTGCAGTGGTTGTGGGCAACGCTTTCCGACACCGCCCCGTGGCCCCGTAAAGGAGAATGACCAAGATGCGAAGGCCAAATTCATTTCGTCTCACCCGTCGGGCAGCCCTGCAGAACATCGCCGTCAGCGGTGCGGTGGCTGCAATCTTTCCATGGCTGCGCACGCAAAGCGCACACGCCGGACCGATTCCAACCCGGTTGATATTGTGGTGGCAGGGCAGTGGCGTGCCCCGGCACCTGAATACCTTTAAATCCGCTGGGGGTGGTGCGCCGACCGAAACGGACTTCGTTTTTCCAGAGATCCGTTCTCCCCTCAATGCGATCAAAAAAGATCTCATCGCTTTTGAGAACCTCGACATGGTCTCGGGAACTGTCGACCGGACTTCACCAAGCAATGCCCACTACGAGGCGGAGACGCACTGCCTCTCCGCCACCAACCGAAGCAACTCTGACACGGCGGGCGGACCGTCGATCGATCAATATATCGCCAAGGCGATCAACTCCCCAAACCCCGTGACCAAGGTGCCGTCAATGTCGATGGCTGTCGCCTGCGATGGCAACACCTCGTACATCAAGGTTTGCACCCCGTCGTCCGGGCAGGTCATCGCCCTCGATCCGTCGCCCAGTGCTGCCTACAAACGCCTCTTTACGGGTTTTATTCCGCCGGCAACCACGCCATCCGTTGGCCCCACCGCCGCCGAGATCGCAGCCCAGCAGCGCAAGAGCGTGCTCGACATGGTTCTGGAAGATTTCAAAACCGTCACGCCCAGATTGAGCAAAGTCCAGCGGGACAAACTAGATGCACACGCATCGGCCATCGGTGATCTCGAGAAGCGTCTTGCGATTGGTTCGGGCGGAGGGACGTTCACCCCCGGGGCTTCGTGCAAGGATCCAACCAACGCATTGCTAACCGGTGCCGGCAACGCCTATCCTGGAACAAGCACGCTCTACCGGAAGAACATGGACGTGATGCAACGCCTCGTTCAGTCGGGATTCGCCTGCGATCTAACCCGCGTGGCACTGGTGGGTGCGCTGGGTCCCTTCGACGATCAATACGGATACACATCGGGAGCCTACGGCACAACCGATTCGCACGATCTCATCCACAAGACGTCCTACAACAGTGCCGGATCGTTGAAGGGCAACGCCGACGCGATGTCCACCATCACCCGCTTGAACCAGCTCGAATCAAGAGACTTCATCGCGCTCGTCGAGTTACTCCGTTCGATCCCGGAATCCGACGGCAATTCGATGCTCGACCACACCATCGTGCTGTGGTGCTCGCAGATAGCGGAACACGGCCACGCCATGGACCAGTTGCCCTGGATCATTGCGGGCGGCAAGGCGGCGGGCTTCAAGCCGGGTCGCTTCCTCTCCTATCCGCGCACCAACGGCAAGGGCTCGCCCCACAACAATCTGTTCGTTTCGATCGCGCAGGCCATGGGCGTTCAAACTGAAACCTTTGGCAATCCCGCAGTTTGCACCGGTCCGCTTGCGCGCCTCCGGGTCTGACAGCGACGGTTCCTGCTTTGATGGTTCCTGCTAGTCTGCAGGAACTGTGTCCCGATCACGACTCTCACCGGAAGCCGCATCACTGCTGACAGCGGATGCCTCGCATGTGTGGCATCCCTACACCCGCCATGGGGTCGATGACGAGCCCCTGTTGGTGCAGAGCGCCTCGGGTGCACGGCTCACCCTGGCGGACGGCACTGAACTCGTGGACGGGATTGCCTCGTGGTGGGCCAGCGTACACGGCCATGGACATCCGCATTTGATTGCGGCGATGCACGATCAGGCGAAGCGCCTCGATCACGTGTTGTTTGCGGGTGCGACCCATACCCCCGCCGTGAAACTGGCGGAACGCCTGGTTGCCATTGCACCGGCTGGATTGTCGCGGGTCTTCTACTCGGACGACGGTTCAACCGCGGTTGAGGTGGCGCTCAAAATGGCGTACCACGCATGGGTAATTCGAGGACAACCCCAGCGCCGTGTTTTTGTGGCGCTCGAAGGGGCCTATCACGGGGATACGTTTGGCGCGATGGCGGTGGGCGATCCGGATCCATATTTCACAGCTTTCCAGCCGCTGTTTTTCGAGGTACACCGCATTCCGCCAACGCCGCACGCGCTCGCCGCCAAGTTGAAAGAATTGGGGAATCGGGTGGCCGCAGTCATCGTCGAGCCGCTCCTGCAAGCGGCCGGAGGTATGGTGATGTATCCGGAAGCATTCCTGAACGACTGTCGCAAAGCGTGTGACGAATCAAGCGTTTTTCTCATTGCCGACGAAGTGGCCACGGGATTTGGGCGGACCGGTTCGATGTTTGCTTGTGGCAGGGCAGGGGTGAAGCCCGATTTTCTGTGCCTCTCCAAGGCCCTCACGGCGGGCATGGCACTGCTCTCCGCAACGCTGACAACCGAGGCCGTCTTTCAACAGTTCCGCGCGAGCAAACAGGTCCCGTTTTTCCCGCACGGCCACACCATGACCGCCAACCCCATCGCCTGCGCGGTCGCGCTTGCGTCGCTTGAACTCATGGAGCGCGACGGCGTACCGGCGAAACTCGACGGGTTGGGGCGGGCCATCTTCGAGGGCGTCCATTCGCTTCACAAGGAACCCCACGTCAAGGATGTGCGACGGTTGGGCGGCGTGGTGGCCATCGAACTTTTCCCCGAGCGAGAGGGTACCTCGGGCTATGCCGCGCCCCGGTCACTGCATCTGCGTCAGGTGGCACAACGCGAGGGCGTGTTGCTGCGTCCGCTCGGCGACGTGCTTTACGCCTGGCCACCCGCGTGTGCGAACGAGGACGACGTGGCGGCGATCGTCCGCGGATTGCGAGCGCAAGTGACGGCGGCGCGTCCCATCGGCCCCTGAAATCGCGCCGAATTCTGCTATTTTGCGCGGCGGTGCGGATATCAATCGGTTTTGCGGTGCTGGTTGCGCCCCTGTTCGGAATGGCCGGTTGCAAACCGAAGCCTGACGACGCCCTGGGTCCTCGCGATTCATTCGTGATTCTGGCGCCCGTGAGCGCCAATCCAGCCCCGAGATTCGACGGGGATCCCGTTGGACGCAATACGGCCCCTACCGTCGAGCGGATCGACAATACCGATGCCCGGGCCATCCCGCTCGTCCGCACGCTCAACCTTGGATTCGCGGCGGAGATGTTGCGAACTGTGTACATGGTGCAGCAGGTCCTTCAGTCCGAGGCCAAAGCGGGCGCGCCGCACAACACTGTCGTTCGACGGTTCGCCAATGACGCTGTTGCCTTTATTGTGGGCGTCGATCGGCCGCTAGGACCCGGCAAGGGCATGCAACTGCAAGGATCCTGGATGGGCGGACCCGTCAGTCGGCCCACAGCGGTCTGGGTAGGCCTGCCGTCCGAACTTGCGCTTGATGCAGCACTCGCACAAACCGTGACAGGACGTCTGGCCGACGTTCTGGCGCGCACGGCCATATCGGGCGGCACCCTCGACATATGTACCGACGTGACGGGATCGCAACTTGCTTCGGCCTACCGGATGGCCATGGAGGTCATCGGTCGGGAATGGCGAACGGTCGAGGGACCGCGTGGACGGCTCGATGCCAACGCCGGTACCGACGCCCAAAAAGAACTCTTCGCCTCGGTCCGAGAAAACGGGTTTATTCGAACGCCGACAGGGGCCTTGCGTTCAGCCAAGGAATTGCTCGACGAACCCGGCGTGGCAGCCACCGTTTTTTACCGGATGGCTCAGAACCGAACGCTTTCGCAAAGTACCGGGCCACAATCATTCTACGCACCGTTTGCTGCACAACACATACCGGCGGGCATGAATCCGGCCGTGGTGTTGGGATCATTCCGGAACCTGCAGGCGAAGCTGCTTGTGCCGTGGATCCGATCGGCGGCGGCAGGGCAAAAACCGCGCGACATTATCGACCTCATCGAACTTTACGTTCGGACCTTTCCGGGTGACAAACAGGAGATCTTGCGGGTCTTCCTCGTCACCACCTACGGCGCAACTGTCCTTCCGGGCGGTGTTTCGATGCACGCCGAAGACGCCAGCACCACGCTTTCGCAACTGTCGACCCTTGCCCGCGAAGTCGCCGATGGTAAACGTGGCTTGAGGGACGCACTTTCACCTCCTGGGGAGAACCAACCATGAACTCACCTCTTGCTGGCAAACGAATCCTCGTCACCGGCGGCAACGGCTTTCTCGGCAGTTTTGTCTGCGAGAAACTGCGGGAACGCAAGGTCGCGGAAATCATCGCACCCCACAGCAAGGACTACGATCTGGTCGATCGAAATGCCACGCGAAAACTGCTCACCGACACCAGGCCCGACGTCGTGTTTCACCTGGCCGCGCAGGTAGGGGGCATCGGGGCAAATCAAAAAAATCCAGCGCGCTTCTTGTTCGAGAACGCAATGATGGCGTTGCACTTGTTCGAGGAATGCCGTCTCGCCGGCATCGGCAAACTGGTTGCGGCTGGCACGATCTGCGCCTACCCGAAATTCGCGCCGATTCCATTCAGGGAAGAAGACATCTGGAATGGCTACCCCGAGGAGACCAACGCGCCCTACGGCATTGCCAAAAAGATGATGCTGGTGCAATCCGAGGCGTATCGACAACAGTACGGATTGAACAGCATCGTTTTGTTCCCGGTGAACCTCTACGGACCGCGCGACAACTTCGATCTTGAATCCTCACACGTGATTCCGGCGCTGATTCGCAAGTGCGTGGATGCTCGTGAAACCGGAAAATCCAGCATCACCATCTGGGGCGATGGGACACCCACCCGTGAGTTTCTCTACGTGGAGGACGCCGCCCGCGGTTTGATCATGGGCGCCGAAAGTTACGATTCCTCCGATGCCATCAACCTCGGCAGCGGCGAGGAGATCGCGATCGCAGCGCTCGCCACCCTCATCGCAAAAGCGACCGGGTTCGCGGGCACGTTCACCTGGGACACCCAACGCCCGAACGGGCAGCCGCGCCGACGTCTCGAGGTATCCCGTGCCAAAGAGCGATTTGGGTTCCAGGCCGAAATTTCGTTTGAAGAAGGAATCCGACGCACAGTTTCGTATTACGAATCCGCCCGTCGAGAAGGAAAACTACAATGAAGCGCGCACTTGTCACCGGCATCACGGGTCAGGACGGCTCGTACCTGAGCGAATTTTTGCTGGCGAAAGGCTACGAAGTCTACGGGATCGTCAGACGTTCAAGCTCGTTCAACACCGAGCGTCTCGACGACATGTACCAGGATCCGCACGCCGAGAACTACCGATTGCGCTTGATCTACGGCGATCTCAGCGACGGCAGCTCGCTCATTCGAACACTCGAGTCCATCCGCCCCGACGAGATCTACAATTTGGGAGCGCAGAGCCACGTGCGGGTCAGCTTCGACGTACCGGAATACACCGCCGACACAGTTGCCATGGGAACCCTCCGGTTGTTGGAAGCCTTCCGCGCCGTCGTGCCGAAAGCCCGCTTTTACCAGGCCTCCTCGAGCGAAATGTTCGGTGCTGCGAAACCGCCACAAAACGAACAAACGCCCTTCGTTCCGCGCAGCCCTTACGCCTGCGCCAAGGTCTTTGCCC
This sequence comes from Deltaproteobacteria bacterium, assembly GCA_034439895.1. GTDB lineage: Bacteria > Myxococcota_A > Polyangia > Fen-1088 > Fen-1088 > JAWXBF01. The sequence continues at coordinate 11,268 of JAWXBF010000290.1, read as the reverse complement.
ACCAGCTTTGCCAGAACTACCGCGACGCGTACGGGTTGTTCATTTCCTGCGGCATTCTCTTCAACCACGAGAGTCCGCGCCGAGGTGTGCCATTTGTGACACGGAAGATCACGCGCGCCGCCGCCCGAATCAAACACGGCCTCGACAAGAAACTGTTTCTCGGCAACCTGGACGCCAAGCGCGACTGGGGTTTCGCGGGGGACTATGTCGAGGCGATGTGGCGGATGCTGAATCACACGACGCCGGATGACTTCGTGGTTGCAACGGGCGAGGCCTATTCGGTTCGCGATGCACTGGACGTGGCGTTCGAATCGGTCGGACTTGACTGGAAGGCCCATGTGGAAATCGATCCCCGCTACCTTCGCCCCACAGAAGTCGATCACCTTTGTGGCGACGCCAGCAAGGCAAAGCGAGAACTCGACTGGACGCCCAAGGTCGGCTTCCGTCAGCTCATCGAGATGATGGTTCGTTCTGACGAAGCCGACGTGCACGAATCACTAACAGGCCGAGTTCCCCGACAATGAACGCCATCATCTTCGGTGCCAATGGCACCCTCGGAACTGCGCTGGCCAACGAACTGCCTCGGCACGGGGTCGATGTGCGGGCATCGCTTAAACGCGCCGACGTGAACATCGCAGACGAGAGCTCGGTCCGGCACGCGATCGCCGAATTCAAACCCGACGTGGTTTTTAACGCCGCAGCCTACACCAACGTCGACGGCGCCGAAGACGACGCCGATGCGTGTTACATCGCCAACGCGATCGGGCCCGAGAACGTCGCGCGCGCCTGCCGCGACAGCAATGCCATCATCGTGCACTACTCGACCGATTTCGTTTTCGACGGCGAGCAAGAACGTGCGTACGACGAATTCGATCCGGTCTCGCCCCAGGGCGTATACGGGCGCAGCAAGGTTGCCGGTGAACGAATGGCACTTGCCGCTTGCGAGCGCACCTTCGTTTTGCGCGTGGGTTGTTTGTACGGGCAGGGGGGACGCAATTTCCCATCAACGATCCTCGACCGCCTCAAGGCTGGCCAGGCGCTCAAGGCCGACGCCACTCGAAAAGGATCGCCCACATGGGTGGTTCCGGTCGCGCGGTTATCCGCAGCACTTTGCAAAACCCAGTACCACGGCCTCTACCACTGCACCGCCAACGGAGAAACCAGCTGGGCCGACTATGCCTTCTTCCTTGCGGGCAAGTTGGGCGTGTCCGATGAAAAAGTTGCAGCGCTGCCGTATGGTGCACTTGCATTGAAGGCCGCACGGCCCCGACGCGCGATCCTCGACAACCGGATGTTGCGGTTGCGTGGACTTGATTCCATGGGAACCTGGCAAGAACAAGCCGAAGGCTTTATCGCCAGCCAGGCCGCCCGACCGACCCCTTGAAAAACCGAAAGGACCGCCAATGAAAGCCGCCGAGAAGAAGGTAGTTAGCATCGAATACACACTCAAAGATGACTCGGGTGAAGTACTCGATTCATCCGAAGGGGGAACGCCGCTTGTTTACATGCATGGCGCGGGCAACATCGTGCCGGGCCTTGAACGCGCCCTCGAAGGCAAGGGTGTGGGAGACGCTGTGCAGGTTGTCGTATCACCCGATGACGGCTACGGCCACCGTGACGAGAACCTCGTCGTGAACATGGCGATCCGAAAATTCCCGGGCGGCAAGGCAGAAGTGGGCCAGGTGTTTCACGCGCAGACCGACGGTGGCCACATGCCGGTTCAGGTCATGTCGGTAGCCGGCGACTACGCCAAGGTGGACGGAAATCATCCGCTCGCCGGTGAAACGCTGCACTTTGATGTGAAGATCGTCGAAGTACGCGACGCAAGTGAAGAAGAACTGGAACACGGACACGTTCACGGCCCCGACGGTCACCACCACCACTGACAAGACCCGAACGGGCGACCTTCTCTCCGTGGCAACCTACCAGTCGGTCAACGTACCGTCGCGCTTTCGGGCGATCGGCAAATACGCAGGCTGGTAGGGGTATTTTGCGGCGGCCACTTCGTCAAACGTCACACCAAGTCCCGGCTCGTCCGACGGATGCAACATGCCGTCTGCGAATCGGTAGGACGTGCGAAAGACCTTCATCGCCTCGTCGGGGTGTCCCATCCACTCTTGAATGCCAAGGTTGTGGATGGCCAGATCAAAGTGCAATGCCGCCGCGAGTGCGATCGGACTGATGTCACTGGGTCCGTGCGGCGCCATCTTGACGTGATACGGTTCACAAAACGCCGCAATCTTGCGCAACGGCGTAAGCCCACCCGAGTGAGACGGGGTCATGCGCAGGTAGTCAATGCACTGCCGGGTTACCAGATGCTGGCAATCCCAGATCGTGTTGAAGACCTCACCAAGGGCCAGCGGCGTCGTCGTGTGCTGCCGAACGACATCAAAGCCCGCCTGCAACTCGCCCGTGACGGCGTCTTCAAGCCAGAACAGATCATAGGGTTCAAGTGACTTGCCGAGGCGACCCGCTTCAATTGGCGTCAACCGGTGGTGCCCGTCGTGCAACAGAATCGGATCGGGACCCAGATCGGCGCGCACACCCTCAAATAGCTTCGGAGCCCAGTTCAAGTACGGACGAGAATCCCAGGTTTCCTCGACCAGAGTCGTGCCACGCGCCGCCGGTTCGTACGATGCGTTCGCCGATGAAACGCCGTACGTTTTCGACAACCCTGGCACCGCGGTCTGGATGCGTACAGCCTTGAATCCCTTGGCCATTAGATCGCGCGCGACCTTGACCACGCCCTGCACCGAGGTTGACGTGGCGTGGGTATAAACCAACACGCCGTCGCGGCTCGCACCACCAAACAACTGATAGAGCGGTACCCCCAGCGACTTCGCCTTGAGATCCCAAAGCGCGATGTCGACAGCGCCGATTGCCGCCATCGTGACCGGACCGCGACGCCAGTAGACGCCCCGGTACAAAAGCTGCCAGGTGTCCTCGATCTTGCGTGCATCGCGACCGATCAAAAGTGGGATCACGTGATCGCGGAGGTAGCTTGCAACCGACAACTCACGCCCATTGAGCGTGGCGTCTCCCCAGCCGACGATCCCGCCTTCACACTCGATCTTGAGCGTGACGAAGTTGCGACCGGGCGAACAAACGATGACCTCCGCGGCGACGATCTTCATCGATTATTCGCCGTGAAGCTTCCAGAGCAGGTCGTTGGCGTGACGCAAAGACGGGAAGGTTCCCGCGTCTGTCCACCAGCCTGGAAGCGTGTCACAGGTCATGTCACCCCGTTCGATGAAGGCGTTGTTCACGTCGGTAATCTCAAGCTCACCACGGCCCGAGGGCTTGAGCGTCGAAATGACATCGAAAACCGTGTGGTCGTAGAAGTAGATGCCGGTCACGGCCAGATCGCTCGGCGGATCTTTGGGCTTCTCGATGATCTTGACGACCTTGTTGCCTTCGGCAACCGCAACACCGTAGCGAGAGGGATCGTGTACCTTCTGCAAGAGGACCTTGGCGCCGCTTGGTTGCTCGCGAAATGACTGTGCGAACGGCGCGATCGACGACTCGAAAATGTTGTCGCCGAGGATAACCGCGAGGCGCCCACCCGCACCGAAACGACGGGCAAGACCGAGCGCCTGCGCAATGCCGCCTGCCTGATCCTGAACGCGGTAGGTGAATTCGCAACCCATCTCGTGACCGCTGCCTAGCAAGCTGACCACGTCACCCATGTGCTCGGTGCCGGTGACGATCAGGATCTCTTTTATCCCGGCCTCGATAAGCTTTTTCACCGGGTGGAAGATCATCGGCTCGGGGCCAACGGGCAAGAGGTGCTTGTTGGTGACCTTGGTCAAGGGAAACAGGCGCGAGCCAGTGCCGCCCGCCAAGACCACGCCCCGAATATCATTCTGATTTGCCATGTCGATGTTCCAGTCTTTGTTTCAGCTTGAGCCGGACTATTTGTTGCCCTGCAACCGTTGACCATACTGTTCTTCGTAGTACGCCCGGTACGCCCCACTGCGAACGCGCTGCCACCATTCGGGGTTATCCCGATACCAGGCCACCGTCTCGGCCAGACCTTGCTCGAAATCGCGGGTGGGTTTCCATCCCAGTTCCGAACGTATCTTGCCCGCATTCATCGCGTAACGCCGGTCGTGCCCCGGACGGTCGGGAACATAACGAATCAACGACTCGGTCTTCCCGGCAAGCTGGAGGATGTTGCGAATCACCTCCAGATTTGGGCGATCGTTTTCGGCACCGATATTATAGACCTCACCCGAGCGGCCGCCGCGCAGAACCAGATCAATCGCCGCACAGTGATCCTCGACGTGGATCCAGTCGCGGACCTGCATGCCGTCGCCGTAGACCGGCAGGGGCTTGTCCTCGAATGCGTTCAACACCATGAGGGGGATGAGCTTCTCGGGGAACTGAAACGGACCGTAGTTGTTCGAGCAACGGGTGGTGACCACGTCCATGCCGTGGGTGTGAAAGAATGCGTCCACCAGGTGGTCGGCTGCGGCCTTGCTCGCCGAATAGGGGCTGCGCGGGGTGATGGGATTCTTTTCGTCAAAGGCGCCGGTCGGCCCGAGCGAGCCATAAACCTCATCCGTCGACACCTGCACGTAGCGCTTGATGCCAACGGCACGCGCGGCCTCAAGCAAGCTCAACGTACCGGATACGTTGGTGTCGATGAAGGGAGCGGCCGAAAGAATGCTTCGGTCAACGTGGCTCTCGGCGGCGAAGTGTACGAGCGCATCGATCTTGTGTTCGCGCAACAGGCTCTCGACCAAAGGCTGATCGCGAATGTCACCCTTCACAAAGACGTGGCCCGGATCGTTCTTGAGCTCTGCGAGGGATTCAAGGTTACCGGCGTAGGTCAACACATCGAGATTGACCACCTTCGCGTTCGGGTGGGTCCGACGGACCATTTTGACGTAGCACTGCCCAATAAAACCGGCGCCTCCAGTAACAAGCAAGTTCATTTCGGCGCGCAGCATGCCCAACGCATCATGGCCTGTCAAAGGCCCGCCAAAGTTTTGCGCACAGCGCGTGCGCATGAGGTACCCTGCGGCCCGAAACCGTGTCTACGACCCTTATCGTCATCCCGACCTACAACGAGAAAGACTGCGTTACCGACATCGTCTGTGCCGTGCGCGCAGCCGTTCCCGAGGCGACCATTCAGATCGTCGACGACGCGTCCCCGGACGGCACCGGGGCGATTGCCGATGCGCTCGCCGCAGAGGATCCTCAGGTCAAGGTTCTCCATCGCGAAGGCAAGGCGGGACTCGGCGCGGCGTACCTTGATGCTTTCAGGCGTGCGCTCGCCCACGAGCCGCGCTGGGACCGCATCGTGCAGATGGATGCTGACTTCTCGCACGATCCGAATGATGTGCCCAGACTTCTTGCGGCGCTCGACAGCGGTGCCGACATGGCGGTTGGGTCACGCTACGTCGCCGGAGGAGGAACGGTCAACTGGGGCCTCGGACGCCGAATCATCAGCAAAAGCGGAAGCGCCTATGCCCGCACGGTCCTTGGCGTCTCCGTTCACGATCTCACCGCAGGATTCAAGGCGTGGAAGGCCGAATCGCTGCGGGGCATCGATCTCGACGCGGTGGACGCCCGGGGCTACGGCTTCCAGATCGAGATGACCTACCGGACGCTGCAACAGGGACTTCAGGTCGTCGAGGTGCCCATCCAATTTGTGGACCGAAGGGTAGGGGCCTCAAAAATGTCCGGAACCATCTTTTTCGAGGCGCTCACCCTGGTCTGGAGGCTTCGATCGTCGGTCAAGGTCAGGCGATGACGGTGGGAGGCAGAAAAGAAAATCTACTCGCGGCCTTGGTTCTGTTTGTTGCGATAGCGGCGGTATTCGGGCAAACGGTCCAGCACAGCCATCACCTGGACGAGATCGAGACCATCCGCATCAACCCGGTATTCCACCGAGGCAGCGGCGTGACACTTTCCCAGGTCTTGGGTTCCCGGCTGGTGCAGCAACAGGTCCCGGGAGCGACGGATCCGGTTGCGCTGGCGTCGATCGGCCTGGATCATTTCTTGTGGCACCGTCAAGTGTGGGGCTTTCACCTCACGCAACTGTTGCTCCACTTCACCGTCGCGATGCTGTTCTTTCTGGGGCTGCGGCAGCGGGTGCGCGATTTCCGTTTTGCGCTTTGCCTGGCCGTGGCGTTTGCCATTCACCCGCTTGTCGTCGAACCGGTCGCGGGACTCAATTTCCGGGCTGACTTACTGGCGGCACTGGGGACGCTGACCGCCTTCGCATTGGTATTCCGCGCGAGAAACGCAACACACAGAACGCGAATCATCGCCACCTACGCGGGGGCCTTCGTGGCGCTGACGCTCGGGTGTTTGTCCAAGGAAACCGGATACGTAGCACCGTTTCTTCTGGTCATACTTGATCTCTTTGCGCCCGCCAACGCACGTGCTCCCCGTCGCACCCAGCGCACGGGGTGGATGGTGTTGGCGGCCGCCGTTGCGGTTGGCGTCGGGTGGCGCGCATGGGCAACGGGAGGCTGGTTCACCGTGGGACCCGGGATCGCCACTTCATCCGCCGGTATCGGCATGCGCCTCGCCAATGGTGTCTGGGGTTTGTGGGCCGGGTTGCTGAAAACGGTCGTCCCCACCGGCCTTTCGCCGGCCTATGCGGTACGCGTCTTCGACGATTGGCGTGAATACCTGTTCGCAGCGGTGCTTTGCCTCGGCATCGCAGCGCTCGCCCTCGTGGCATGGAGGCTCCGCAAACGAGAACCTCACGTGACCGAGGGATTCGCCTTTGCGTTGTGCGCCGCAATGCCGACGATGGGGATCGTTGCGCTGACCGCCCTGCAGGCCGATCGGTACATGTACCTGCCGTTGATGGGCCTGCTGGCCGCTTTGGGCGCGTTGCTGAGCGGCGATACCGCCCGATTGCTTTGGGACAGGCGTTTCAATTCGTTGCCCGCAATCGGTGCCGTGTTGCTTGGATTCTTTGCCTGGCAAGCCTTCAATCAGGCCTCACGCTGGAGAAGCGATGAGATCCTTTGGAACCATGCCGTGTCGGTGGCACCGAATGCGGCAGGCGCATGGACTGGCCTTGCCTGGGCCGAGTTCGGCGACAACCGCATGGCAGCGGCAAGGGCGGCTGCCACCGCAGTCGAGCTCGAGAAACGCCCCGAAACTTACGAAGCGCTGGCGCACGCAAACATGGCAGAAGGCAACGTTCTCGGTGCCTGCCAGAATCTGGATAATGCGCTGCGGGTGTCCCGCGCGCCGCCGTCCTCGCGGTTGCTCCAGAAAGCAGGGCTGTGTTTGCGGAGCGCCTTCCAGCCACGCGAGTCCACCGCACTACTGAAGCGAGCGGTCTCGATTTCGCCGTGGTTGTTCTAGCCGCGGGCGCTAGAACGCGTCGATCTTCGGACAAACGCCGTTGACCGGTTTGCGGCCACCCGCACAGGTGCCCGCAGCGTCGAACTTCTCCTTGGCGCACGAGGTCCGCTCGGCGTACGTGTAGGCCGGAAACTCGGGGTCCGCCGAACGGGACTTCTCGAGGTACAACTTGGCCCACTGACGGTGGGTTGGGTTGCTGCCGTCGAAGAGCATGGGACGAAGCACGCGTTCCTCGAAGTACGAATAAAACGCATCGGATTCGGGACCGTTCACGTTGTTCCAGGGGTGGTCGGCCGGGATCGGGGGCAACCACCCCGGTGGCATGTCGATCGACCCATCGAGGTTCTTCACCGGTCGATTCAGCTGCGCCGCCAAGGTCTTCCCGTCGGCTGAGATGCGCCCCGGACGATCCAAACCTTCGGTTCCAAGGCCTTGTTCAGCCGCGGCGATCTGCATCGCAAGGATGTCGTCCATCGAGCGAAAGGCAGCTTCTTTGCTGTCTGTACAGACATCCTCGAGACATCCGATATTGGCAAGGCCAGCCGCCAGGCCACCGATTCCTAAGAGAAACATCAAGCGTTGCGCATGCTTGGTCATCGACATGGATTGCGATCTCCGTTTTCTGGTTGAGTGATTTTCTTCCGCGCGCCGCCCGGGTCAGAAAGTCGCGGCATATTAGACAGTTGCCCGCCCCAGGGTCAACGTTTTCTACCTGGCCTCGACTCTATGTCCAGTCCCTGGCAATTCCTTGCGCCTGATTTACAAAACGAGCGAGCCTCGGAACGGGTGAGATTGACAGCGCCCAAAGGAAAGACGCAAGGTCGGTCCCCCATGTTTGCCTTCCACCAGAGCCTTGCTATTGCTTTCCTGACCGCCGCCACTGGAACCGCAGAGGCCCAGAGGCCGCTGCCCGCGCCGTTGTCCGTGCCCGCGCCCGGACCGGCAAAAGAGGGGCCCTACGCCCCCCAGGCAATCCTTCAGGGCGGCATTGTCATCCCGCTCTATCCCCCGGGCTCTCCGCAGTTGAAGGCAGAAAAGGTGTCCTCACCCGAGATCTACGAGATGAGCGCCTCGACGCCCGGGCGGGTGAGCACGGTCGTGAACATCCACAACCCCTCCATCGAAATTCACACCGTCGGCGGCGCTTTCAACACCGGGGCAGCGGTCATTCTGGCGCCCGGGGGTGGCCACAAGAAACTGGTTATCGGAACCGAAGGCGCCGATCTGGTGCCTTTCTTTTTCAACCTGGGTGTCCACGCCATCATCTTGCGCAACCGCCTCAGGGTCGACGGATACGAACCCACCACCGATGCCGTGAACGACGCCTTGCAAGCGATCCGGATCGTGCGCGCCAATGCAAAGGCGCTGGGCATTGATCCCAACAAGATTGGCATCATGGGGTTCTCCGCGGGGGCGGAACTCTCTGCACCCGCGGCGGTCGCTTTCGAAGCCTTTGACAAACAGAAGCGCTCCGGCGATCCGCTGGCCGGCATCAGCGCGCGACCGGATTTTGTCGGCGTCATCTATCCGGGGCCCACCCCGTTCACCAAGGCGCCCGACACGGTGATTCCTGTGAATGTACCGCCATCTTTCATCATGTCGCCGGGCTCGGGCGATCGCGTCCATGCGCTATGGGCGACGGACTATTTCAGCGCCATGTTGAAAAAAGGGGTGCCGAACCTCGAGATGCACATCTACGGCAACGGCTATCACCCGGGAAGCGGCTCGACGGGCGGTATTACGGATCGCGAGGGCACGCCGATGGGCACCTGGCATTTGCGATTCATCGACTGGTTCCGCGACCTTGGCTTTTTGCAAAAGCCCGGCATTCCAACCAAGGCTGCAAAGGATACCGAGGCGTTCGCCAAGAAGCCGAAAACCAAGGCCGCCCCTTAAGCCGATCCGTCCGCCAGTTGAGCAACCATCTCTTCCCACTTGTGGGGTTTGCGAAACAGCTTGAGACCCACGCCCGAGGGCGTTCCGGTCTCGGGATTGGCGGGAATGATTCGCACAACAGCACCCGCCACGATGTGTGGTTGGCCATCCACGACCACCTCGATGATTAGATTCGTTCCGAGCGTCGGAACGGGCGACATCGCGAGGAAAATTCCGTCTTCAGACGCGTCCACCACGCGCATGCTGGTTCGCCTGTCACCCAAACGCCCGGTCCATGCGGTGGGATAGCGAGCAGAGTCCCGTCGTTCACTCATCGCTCCCGAGAATATCACACGTGACATGTCCATCGTTCCGCCGCGCATCGTGCCATGATGCGCACCTCACTTTTTCATGACTTAACGCATCAACGTGAACATTTACGCCGAAATCGCCACCCGGTACCGAGAACAGTTTCAAGCCGCACGGACCTGGGTGTTGCTGCCATGGTTGTGCGTCGCCATTCCCTACCTTTGCCTTCCGAAGGTTCGCGTACACCTTTCCGAGATGCGCCCCGTGCAACGATTTGCCCTGTGGGGCGTCGTCCTTGGCGCTGCGATTGCGTGGTCCCTGTCACTCGTTTGGCTTGCCGACGACGCTTACATCTCGTTTCGCTACGCACGAAATCTGGTCGAGGGATTTGGCCTGGTCTTCAATCCCGGGGAGCGCGTCGAGGGATATACGAACTTTCTGTGGACCATCCTCGTTGCGGCAGGCCTGTGGCTTGGTGCACCGGTGGGGATCCTGGCGGTCGCGATGGGACAGGCCTGTCTGGTCGCGTTGCTCATCCTCCTCGACCGCCTCGCACGCGCTCAGGAGAAAAACGCCGGGCCGGGGCTTGCGGTGTTGCTCGCGGCAGGCAGTTATTCAATCGCTGTATTCGGAACGGGTGGTCTTGAAACGTTGTTCGGCGTCGTGTTGGTGTTGTGGGCAGTGCAACGTGCTTCTGCGCAGGCGTATTTTACCGGGGGAACACTCGCGGTGGCAGCAGCGATGGCGCGACCGGATCACGGCATTTTCTTTGCGACCCTGGGCGCGGCATTGCTGCTCGGACGCTGCGGGTGGAAACCGCTGATTCGATTTGCGGCGCCGTTCGGCATGTTCTACGTCCCTTATTTTGTGCTTCGTTACACGTATTACGGGCGCCTACTGCCCAATACCTTCTACGCCAAGGCCGGGCAATCGGCGTATTACGAGCAGGGGCTCAAGTACCTCTACATGAACTTCGTGGGCAGTGGCCTGTGGGCACTCACGCCACTCGTGTTGGTGGGTCTCTGGCAAAGGCCTCGTACCCTGTGGGACCGCTTCGCCTTACTGTCCTTCCCGATCTTTGCCCTATACTTGGCGCGCGTTGGCGGCGACTTCATGTACGCGCGCTTTGTGATCGTGCTCATCCCGTTTCTCCTTTTGTGGGCTGAAAAAGGCTGGCGCCGACTGCTTTCGAGCGGCCATCCCCGCTGGGCAATGGCGCTCACGGCAATCGCGGGCATCGCAATCGTTCCCGTGCGCCTCATCCATCCGGGGGAGATCTTTCATTTCGTCGCCGACGAGCGCACGTTTTACCCGGTCGAGTCGCTTTCTCGCATTCGCGTCGACGCCGGACACACGCACGTAGGACGCGCTCTTCGCAAAACCTTGCGCAAGCTTGGGACCAAGATCTCCATCGGCAACATCGGCATTATCGGCTACGAAAGTCGGCTGCCGCTGTACGACGAAATGGGCCTCACCAGTCCCGATGTCTCCGCGATGCCGTTGACCACACGCGGTCGTCCGGGTCACGAACGCAGCGCAAGCCCGGAGCAACTCCTGGCGGCGGACGTCGAACTCGCATCGTCACCCGTATTCCCGGAACCGTTTGCAACGTTTGGAAAAACAATCGCAGGTGGCTGGGCGTTTTTCCTCACGCGATACGATCCAAAGATCGTGGCGGCACTCGGCAACAACAAGTGGACAACGCCGGTGCCGCCGTACGAGTTCGAGTTGGACAAGGTTTATTCGGGG
>JAWXBF010000289.1:0-5617 GCA_034439895.1 Deltaproteobacteria bacterium | reverse complement strand
GCGTGTCTATCGTCCCAACATCATCGACCCCGACCCCGTGATGCCTTTCGGCGTTGAGCACTACAGCCCGTCAAGAAATATTGTGTGGTAGTCGGGGGACCCCGACCCCGTGATGCCTTTCGGCGTTGAGCACATCCGACCCACCACGGCCCGCGCCGAGCACGCGCGACCCCGACCCCGTGATGCCTTTCGGCGTTGAGCACCGCTGAACGGATCCTAGGTATTGCGCGGATCCATGGACCAATACTCACCAAAATCCCCGATGGCGATCGCGGTATCCTATGCATCAAAAAACTGGACCGAACTGACGCGTTTCTTGGACGACCCAAAGATTCCTCCCGACAACAATCGCTCTGAATCGGCGCTTCGCGTGTTGGCTCTTGGTCGCAAAAATTTCTTGTTCGTCGGCGATGAATTGAACGGTGAAGATCTCGCCCTTCTGTATTCGCTGACCTCGACGTGCGAAATCAACGGCGTCGATCCACTTGCGTACCTGACCGACGTTCTTGGTCGAATCGGCTCGCACGCGGCGTCGAAGATTGACGACCTGCTCCCGCAAAACTGGCGTCCCCCCGAATAAACGACACTCGCCCCGTCGCAGTTTACCGTTTCCACCGCGAATTGGCTTACCGAAGCAGCCCTGGAACAGGGGGACTTGTTGCCCCGACTTCAATACGTCGTTCTAGCACTGGTGCCGCGCACGATCAGACGCTTCAGGGCTCGCGTGTTTCACTGTTCAAGCTGAGCATTGCGGCGCGCACCAACCGATCCTGTTCGGCGGTTTCGTCTTGCACCGACAGGCCGAGTTCCGTGGTTCGTTGCAGCAAGCCGCAAGCGTCGAGAAGTTCGGCAAAACGGCGGGAACGCTCTGTCTCCAGATCCCGCAAACGATCCAGGTTTTTCAAGATGGGTTCGGCGTTGTCGTCCGCTTCGCCGCGTGCCCGTTGTTTGGCCAGGGACCGCAGCAATTGGCCTTCGTTGAGCTGCGAAAGTGCCACATCAATCTCGTTGCAACGCCCGGTGTGGGCGACCAGGAGTTGCACCAACTCTGCGATGGGTGCCGTGACCGCCGCGATCGCGTTTCCGGCGCCAAGGTTTTGGGCGCGGTGATCGACCAATCGTTGCACACGCAACACCGCCGACCCAATCAGCGCCCGCAGGTCCTGGGATTGCACTTGCTTCAATGCCGACGCCAGTTGATTGACAAACGGATCGGACGCGGGCAAGGCCATAGGGCGCATCCGCAGTGCCATTAGGCCAGCGCGATGGACTCGGCGTGAAGTGGCATTTCCGCGCTTGAATGAAACAGCCGCAATAATTGCCATCACGCCCAACCCGACAAAAAAGGACGCGCCAAGCACGGAAGAAACCCCGCCACCGTCCAGAACGCCGATGGGAATACTCAACCCGGCGCTTGCAGCCAAGGCGGCAACGATGCCGCGTTGTTTGCGTGTCATTCGCTTTCCCGCATTCGGGTGATCGGCGGGATCCATGCGCTCGATGCGAACTTTGAAGTTGGCGTCCTTGAAACGGCCGTGAATGGCTGTGGCCGTTTCGTGTGACAGATTCGAGAACAGCGCCACAGGAAGTCGGATGCGCGTCTTGGCTTCTTCCTTGGAGTACATCCGCCTATCCCCCAGAAGAAAATTCAACGCGGGAGGGGGGCCCTCACACAATTCAGCGCAGCATTCCTGCAACAATGCAGTGAAGTCCGCCTGTTCCTTGGCCGCGCGCAAGACAACCTTGTATCGCTTGCGATAGGGCACATCGTCCGTTATGTGGTGAAACCGTACCACCGTATTCCCGCACGAAAGACACAGCCGTTGTCCCATCGGCATCTTTGCACCACAGCCCTGGCAAGGTAGCGGCGTTTCTGCAATTTCTGCTGACGATGATTCTCCCCGCAACAAAGCCGACAATGTCCCTGCCGTCGCAGCGCGCACACCAGGATCGTGATCCAACAGTCGTGTTACGATATCGGCGATTTCTTTTGGAAGCCCCGGAACGATCGCATCTGGCCTGGGCGCGGGGCCTGACGGACGCAAGAGCGCATGTGCCCCGTCAAAAGGCAAGACTCCCGTCAGCATGCGAAACGCAATGACACCCAGGGTGAATAAATCGGCGCGGCCGTCCACCAGCGTTCGCTTTAGCAATTCGGGGGCGTGATACGGCGATCCTTCCAGCACCAGACTTGCGGCAGTCCGCGTGGAAAGGGTGTCCACGCCAAACAGGCCCACATCCACCAACATCGGACCGTGTACGGTGAGCCTCACGCGCTGGGGTGACAGGTTCCGTACGACAAGTCCGGCCCGGTGCAAAGGCGTCAGGACGTCGCAAAGTTGTATCAGAAGCTCAACGGTCTCGTCGCTCGCAACCGGCGCCCGGCGCCGAATAAATGAATCGAGGGTTTCGCCATCGGGTTGCACGCGCAAGCGCCAGGGTGCTGTTCCGTCGTCGACTTCGGGCCCCCATGCCAACTGGGTTGCGAGGCCAGGGGCATGGATTTGTGCCAGTTGCTCAATGTCACGGCGATAGCGGCGCCGCACAGCGGTGTCAGCCGTCAACTCTTGCACCAACTGCGCCAGTACAAGCGTACGACCAGCGCGATCAACCACCCGTTGGCACATTTCGTTGCCGTCGCGCCTGGATTCGGCCTGCATCGGCAACGCGACGCCCGCTTGTGCCAGCGCGTCCTCGGCACTGGCATTCATGATCTATGAACTTCTTCCAGCGCGTCCACCTGGTGCTTCAACTCGGCCAGCGAGGCCCGCGCATCCAAGTTTTTCGACCCCGATATTGTAAGACGCAACATCAGTTCGTCGAGGGCGCCCAAAATGCGCGAAAGGACAAAGGCGTTGCGATCGCGTCGCTGCAACAACGCCCGGGTGGAATCGTCTGCGTGGTGCAGATCAAGGTGCCGGAGGCGGTCGTCGATTTCCGACAATGAAACCGCTGTATCCAGGGCAGCGTCCAGGCAAGCGATCACATCCGCGTCGTGGGTGTCGGTATTTCCCAATTGCGCGCGGACCAAGAGCGAGCGGGTCACAACGGCACGAAGTTCTTCCCGCTGTCGGGGTCGCAAGGAAGGTGCAACTTCGGCAATACGATTGAGGGCGTGCTGCAACGATACGGAAAGGGATGCGTGCGAATTGCCTGACGATACGGTCACACTGCGACTGCAATGATTCAGCACAGCCCCGGCGGCAGTCAACGAGGCGATCGCGCTGATAGGCCAGAATGCTGCGAGGTACCTTATGGCCCAGACACTAGACGACAAACCGACAAGGCCGATTCTCCCGAGCAGCTTGGTTGCTTTTTTTTGCATGGCGGGGTGACGCATCGGGTGGCGCTCCCAGGTCGCGGTCTGGAACCCGATTTCCTTCAACGCAGCCGCAACCGCACTGGCGCTTTCAACATCGACGCGATTCAGAAACAGAAATGGGACGCGCGGAATATGTTCTTCCAGCCATTTGCCACCCTTCAGACCCGTCTGCGGGTTATCACGCAACCACTGGCGCAGACGTTCGCGCAAACCGCTGTCCAGCTTGTCTCCGGCGCTGCCCGGCCCGAGAATCAACACCGCGCATCGTCCCGGGTGAAGCTGAATTGATTCCGTACCACAATTGAGACACACCGGCAGATTCGATATCAGCTGCTGGTGGCAGACGCGACACGGGGGTGCGCGCAATGTCAGAGGAACAGCCATGCTACCGCGGTTGGAAAGTTCAGCGTTGTGATACAAATTCTTTAAACGCCAGATCACCACCTGGGCTGAAGCAGGTCGATCCGCGGGGTTTTTCGCAAGCAGTGCGCGAATCAATTCCGCCAATTGTGGCGTCACCGCCTCGGGTAAATCGGGAATGGGTGCCGTGCGATGCTCGTGAAGGATCCCAAGCGGCGTCGCTGCGGAATAGGGAACGGCGTCGGTTGCCATCTCAAACAAAATGCAGCCCATCGCGTACAGATCCGTGCGGGTATCCACGGCCAGCGGATCAACGGATTCCGGCGCCATGTAGTCGGGGGTTCCAAGTATGGTGAACCCGTCACCGGATACCCCCGACAACGCACTTGCGCGGGCCATCCCGAAATCCGCGATCTTCAGGGTCGCGTTGTCCGTGTCGTCGGTCAGCAACATATTGGCGGGTTTGAGATCCCGATGCACGATGCCGTTGGCATGGGCAAACGCCAGTCCTTCGGCCATTTGTAGGCCGAGTGCAACGATTTCTTTTTCGGCCATGGGAGCGCGACGGGCGATCCGCTCGTCAAGGCGCGTTCCCTGCACGAGCTCCATCCTGATAAACCGTCGCACATCTCCGTTGTCGAGCTGTGCGTGGCAGGGCCCGAAGACCTTGATGAGGTTGGGATGATCGAGCCCGGCCAACAGACGCGCTTCTTGTTCGGAACGAGCGGTGGCGGAGGCGTCGCCCTGATGGGACGCGTGCAGGAACTTTCCGGCGAAAACCATGCCTTCCTGGTCAATGACCTCGTGTACGACAGAAATCGCGCCGCTGCCAAGGACCCGTCCGACGCGATACGCGCTCGAATCAGACAATTGCAAACCCCAGACGTTGTCGGCCCGTAGAACCCATCCGCATCACGATTTGCCCCAATCGGGCCCGCGCCGACCGTAGCATCAAACGCGGGCGAATACCCTGCGAAAATCCTGGCTGGCCGCATGTGGACATCGCAGTCGTCAAGGGGTTCGCGGTGGCGGCATCGTGATTCCCAGGGCGGCAAATCGCGGGGTGTAGTCGTCTTGCCAGCATTGCCTCACGGCGGCGCGATATTCCGCAACTGGCATCAGGCCCCAGGCGCGCGCGGCGTTGGGGAACAGCGCGGTTTCAACCGCCACGTCGCCCACGACGGATTCGCCATAACCCGTCGCGATCGCATACAACATGCCCGGCAATTCGTTGTGGATGATCGATCGATATTCGGGCGCACGAGGCGTTGAGAGCAACCACTCGAGCGTGCTCCAACCGAAATCGCGGTGGCGCACCTCATCGGCAAGAATGGTATCGAGCGCCGTTCGTGCAATCGGAACCGAACACTGCTGCCGCAAGCGCTTGAAAAGGCGCACAGCCACCGTCTCGCCGAGCACGAATATGCCCAACGTCGCGCGCAATAGATCGTGTTCAAGCGGTGCTGACAAATCGCGCGGCAGCTGCAATTCACGTTGGTTCATGGCCGGTAAAGCCGGCGTACCGCGCGCAGCAACCACAACATCGTGACCGAGCGCCGCATGGTTCATTTCGTCGCCCACGATGGCAAGTGCCTCGTCGATCAAGTCAACCGGCGCCACCGCCTGCAGCATCCAGTGCGCCAGTTGACTGGTCAGAGCCGCTGAGCGGTACTCGGCCACGATGCGTCTCGACCATTCAACCGCAACGCTTGCAGGCGCAGGCTCTTCCATCTGCGCCATCAATCCTCGCTCGCGTCACCGTTTTTGTTCATTGCATCGACCGCGGCGTCGGTGGGATCAATCGGGTTGGTAACGGCTGCGTCGGGGGACAAGAAAAACGGCGGGTTGCAGGACGATACCGAACGCCACCAGCGACCACTCGAACACATGTATCTTGGACCCGGGCATCCGCCAGAACTGGCGTCATAGCTGCAG
>JAWXBF010000288.1:0-6974 GCA_034439895.1 Deltaproteobacteria bacterium | reverse complement strand
GCGTTCTGGGCTGCGGTCCATTGCTTGACCTCGGATGCCTCGGCATTTTCCAGCCAGCGGTAAGGATCTGCCACCTTCACCCCGTGCAGGGTGTCCACGGTTTTGTCGGTGCGAGTGGGAGGAGGTCCCGCGGCCGCGTTGATCATGAAGAGGGCATACAAAACTTGGAGATCGACCACAATCGCTATCCTACGCGCGTCCGTGCATCAGTTTTTTTACAATGGGTGATACGGCAAACAAAAGGGCGCCGCCTACCCCCGAGGTGACGACGAAGATCAGGAAAAAATCGGCCTGACCACCCAGCAAATGAAACACCTCGCCGCGCTCGATGCGCTCGACCGCGGCGGCGATGGTGCCGCCCAGCTTGTGTGCGATCGCGCTCGACAGAAACCAGGATCCCATCAGGAGCGACGCGAAACGCAGCGGGGCAAGCTTGGTCACCATCGACAACCCGACAGGAGAGAGACACAGCTCACCGAAGGTTTGAAAGGTATAGGCCGCGATCAACCAGAGCGGACTGACCTGCAAGCCACCATCCGAGTTGCTGGCGCCAAGCACCATGAACACGAAGCCGAAGCCCAGCAACCAAAGCGCGGTTGCCATCTTGACGGGGGTGCTGGGTTCCCGGTTTTTCTTTGCAAGCCAGCCCCAGAGCCGCGCAAAAATCGGCGCGAACAGGATGATGACGAGGGGGTTGATTGACTGAAACCAGGGCGCGGGAATGGTGTAGCCGAGTACGAGCCGGTCGGTGCGCTCGTTGGCAAAAAAGTTCATCGACGAGCCGGCCTGCTCGAAGGCGAGCCAGAAAAACACGTTGAAAAAAAGTAGAATGAAGATGGCCGCGACGTGGTGTTTCTCTTCCCGCGACAGCGGCGCCGTTGCGGGAAGCTGACCATCGGTGGTGCGTTTGGCGCGTTCCGCCGGGCGCTCGCCGATGGTGCCCAGAACGTTGCGCTTGTTGCGGAGGTAGGCGATGAGTCCGAGCGTCATGCCAACGCCCGCTGCGCCGAATCCGTAGTGCCAGCCGAGGCGTGGATCTTCGGCGAGGGAGCCGCAGACGATCTGTCCGATAAAGGCACCCATGTTGATGCCCATGTAGAACACGGTAAATCCGGAATCGCGGCGGCGGTCGTTCTCGGAATAAAGCTGTCCGACCATCGTCGAAACATTCGATTTGAAAAAGCCAGTTCCGATGATGATGAGCGCAAGCCCAATGAAGAATGCTTTTTCGCTTGGCAGCGCGAGGGTGAAGTGCCCGAGCGTGATGAGCGTTGCACCAATCACCATGCTGCGGTGGATGCCGATGAAGCGATCGGCGAGGTAGCCACCGATGAGCGGTGTCAAATAGACAAGCGCCGTATAGTTGCCGTAGAGATTGGCGGCGTCTTCCTTGCTCCATCCGAGTCCGCCTACGGTGGCCGTCAGGTACAAAACCAACAGCGCCCGCATACCGTAGTACGAAAAGCGCTCCCACATCTCGACCGAAAACAACAGGTAGAGCCCATCGGGCTGTTCCTTGTCGAGCAAACGCTTTAGGGCCCTGACATAGATCGGCGCGACGGTTGGCTTCGGCTCGGTCATCGTTCCCTAGAAAAGCACATTCAGGTTGCCCTGGGGGTCAAATTGCATCCCGCCCAGCGGCCGGGCCGGTTCCAGAGCACGCACGGTGCTGTCCTCTAAACAGGCCTCGGAGAGCTCAAGGATCTCCACCGACAGGGTGTCACGGATCCGGACCACCCGGGCGCGGGAGGGGTCCGGCAGTGCGAGCGTCGCCAGTGCGATGCCAATGATCTCCCGATCGGTTTCGAGGCAAATCGGTATCTTGGCCGCGGTCACCGCGAGCGAGGTGAGGGCGTTCATCAGGGTCACCTCCCAGTTGATCTGGTCAACCAGCCGCCGGGTCGTGAAATCGGCCATCCCGAGTCCCGAGGCGTTGCCGTGGGTGTCCGGGGTCAGATCGCGAACGAAGATGCGCCGCACGATGGGGCGAGTGGTCGGCGTTTCGAACAGCGCTGCCGAATACCCGAAGATGCTGCGCCCAATCACGTTCGGATCCATGCCGCAGCCGCTTACGTCCTTGCCGATCTGATCCACGATGAGCAGATCGATGTTGTCGATGGGCAATCGACCCATGCTTCGCTCCGCTTGTTCGTACAGCGCCTGCTCGCGTTCTTCGATCTGATTTCGCGCAATCACCTCGACGTGCGACGTTTGGTGAACTGCGTTTTCAACCAGTGCCACGCCACACCGGATCGGCGCTTTCGCAAGCACTTCCTTGCCGACGTTGATGATCGACTTTGCAAGTCCAAGGCGGGCCGAAGCGTGATGGATCGCCGAGGCTCCGATCTGCTTGCCAAGGCCAATCGCCATCATCTTCAGTAGGCCGCTGCCGTAGGGTCCGCCAAAATCGGTATGGGGTTTGACGCGATTGACGACGACGATGCCATCGCAGCGAAGCGCGGGTGTACTGCAATAGGCCGCAACCCCATCGATCGACTCGCCGATCTGAGTCACATCCATGTCCGCGACGATCGGACAGCCGGCGCTTTCGGGTGTGATGCCCCAGGTGGCGATGACTTCTGTTTGTCCTTCAGGTGTCGCACCGCCGTGGCTGCCCATGGCTGGCAATATGAAGGGCAGGACGCCGCGCTTTTTCAGTGCGGCAACCACCGCGATGACGGTGCGCGCGACGTTGACGATGCCACGGCTGCCCGCCGTAATCGCAATGCGCTCGCCCGATTTAAACGGGATCTTGGCGAGACCCGCCTCGACAATCGCTTCAATGTCGAGTTCGGTCGCGCGCGGAAATCGCTGCCGTACGACGGCAGTGCGCGGGAACTGATCCAGAGCCACGGTGGGGTTAGGCACGGGCTAAAGTCCCTGTGCTGCGGTTTCTGACATTGGGAGCCGGGCGCCGTCCAGCAAAAGCGATTGCCGTTCTTGCCAGATGATCTGCAGACGCTGTCGTTTGCGCATTTGCATGTCTTGCAACATAGCAAGCTGTCGCATCATCGTGGGGCGGGAAGTGCCCCTGTCCTGATTGTTTTGCAGCGCCTTTTCGATCTTCTGCAACGAGACGAGCAGGGTTTGCTCGCCCTCCGCCAGTTCCCACAGTCGACTGCCGGCTTCGACATCGTTGTCGCGCAGCCAGCGTGCCTTGGTTTGCAGGGCCTCCGCGAGCAAGTGCTCGGCGTTTTCGAGGGGGGCCGACCGGTCTTGCAGTTGCTCAACCTCGACGACTTTTTGATCGCGTTCGGCCATGGCCGAAAGCAACGCCTCGCGGATACGAAGGTATTCGTCCTGCCGTTCCTTTCGCCTCACTTCCCGGGTTCCGAGCACGCCGTGGATGAGCGAGGGCAGGGTGACACGCTCGAAGCGGTGGCAACGGCGCTCTTCGTCGCGCAGGCGCTTTTTCAGCGTTCGGACCCGATCGTTCAAGAGGGAAAGCTCGGTCTTGCAATGGGCGACAGCATCCTTGAGCGCAACCCGCGCCGTGACGGCTTGTCCCGCCGTCGTGATTGCGTCGTTGATTCGCTCGACTGGCGTTGCACGAAACGGCATCGTTCCGTGATCGATTGAATGGCCGTATCATGCTCACGGCAATTTTTCGAACACGATTGCGCTCAGAGTCCGCGCAACACAGCCCGAAGGTCCGCGGCGTAAGTTCCCTTCGGCTCAAGCTCAAGGTATCGCGTATAAGCACGCCGGGCATCCTTGGCGTGACCGCGCTCTTGTTCTGCCATCCCGAGCACCACATGGGCAAAAGCATGGTCGGGCGCGACTGCGATTATTTTTTCAGCGGTTGCAGCCGCTTCGTTGAGCTTGTTCGTCAGCAGGAAGGCGTGCGCGACGAACGAGGTCAACTCGACCGTTTCGGGCGTCACGGCCGGTGTCGCGTCGCCGTCGATGATCGCGCCACACAGCTTGACGACTTCGCCGTACTTTTGCGTTTTGTAGGCCTTTTTGCAGGCCAGGGCCGTGGCTTCGTCCAGCACGAAGGGTGAAAAAGCGGCTTCGGTCAAGACGGTCGGGGGCGTCGTCGTTGTCGGTTTCAGTTCTGGCGGTTCAGAACCAGCGTCGACCGAGGCGGCGGCCATCGGTTTTTCCACGGGCTCCGGTGCTTTCGGGGGTGGTGCAGCGTGCGCTTCGGGCCTGGCCACCGCGGCAGCAACCGGAGGCGATTCGACCCTGTGTTTCTTGGTCTTGCCGGTTGAGAGTGAGGCCAGCACCACGACCCCGAGCAATCCCACCGCACCGATGCCGATGGCCAGTCGGTTCCACCGCGGAGGGCTCTTGAAATGATCGTGATCCGCGTGGTGCGCGGCCAGGTGTGCCTCATCCAGACCACGCTGGAAAAAGAGATCTTGGAGCTCACCCTCGTGTCCCTGTGTGTCGAGCGCGAGTTCGTAGGCGACGCCCGAGGGCGGTGGCCCGAGGGTGCTACCCGCGATCAAGGGTGACGCCGCATGGCGATCTTCGCCATCCACCGGCTGCCAGCCTTGTTGAGCCTCTTGCGGTGCCCCTTGCTGCGCCCCTTGCTGCGCCCCTTGCGGTGCCCCTTGCTGCGCCGCCGATTCAGAGACGGAAACCGCTTCGCGCACGGCGCGATGATCTGGACTGGATCGCGCCTGTCGTACGCCGACGGCTTTCTTTTTCTTGCGGGGATTACCTTGGCGGGTCACGGGGATATGCGGCGCGATGGGGTAGTCGGCTGAGGCTAGCGTAAAGGACAGCGAATGGCCCGAAATTGGTTCATCTGCGCCCGCGATTTTTCGCTTTGGCCAAAAAAAAACCGCAGAGCGCCGTTTGGAGCGCGACCTGCGGTCTTTAAGATCCCCAACCGGCTCAGGTTAAGGGCAATCCATGACGCCGTCTTCCGCGGCCGGGTCGTACGAGTCCTTGCTCTCACCGTCGGTGCCGACCTTGCGCGCGATGGAGCCACTGGTTGGCTGTGCGACACAGTCACCGGACCAGATCTTGGCATCCTCGGCGTTAACCGCGTTCGCCTTGTCCTTGCGGCCACCCGTGTGGCTGCCCCAACAAACGTAGTCTTTTAGATTGTTGTTGTTGGTGGGCAGCAGACCGCCCGTGTAGAGCAACATTTCACCCTTTTCCACGCCGGGCACAAGCGTAACCTTGTCGTTGTCGAGCCAGGTTGCGGGCCAGGTCAGCTTGATGCTTCCGCCCGCTGGAATGGAGGTCTTGTCCGTGAGCGTCGAGATATCGCCAGTCAGGTAGAACGGAAAGGCGCAAAGGTACCACGAGGGTTTGACTGACAGGTCAATTGCAGCCGCTGTCGTGTTGTAAACCTCGATGCTCTCGCCCGGGCGGATCTCTGACATCACGAGGGCGGGAACGGGATCCATTCCGGCCTTGGCATCGAGCTTGGTGCAGCTCGCGCCCGAAGTTCCACCGGTTTTGCCGCCGGTCTTGCCAGTGTTCGTCTTGCCGCCGGCTCCGCCGGCTTCCGAGCCGCCGCTGCCGCCGTTGGTGCTGCTGCCCGATGAGCAGGAAACCGCGATAAAAAGGGCGAGGCATGCGCCCGCCATGATGGATGTCGGTGATGAATCGCGCAGTATTTTCATGGGCGGAAGCATACCCGAGAAAAACGGCCTGGGAAGATTTCTACCTCGAAGATGATTCGGCCAGTGGTTAAGCTCGGAGCTGTATGAGAACGCTATTGTTGTTGGGAACTTTGGTGGGGCCGGTTTTCGCGGCGCAGTCCGTCATCGCCCGCGAATCATCTTCAGTATCCATCGAATACCTGACCCGGGTATCCGCTGGCCAAAAGCCGCGCCTGCGCATTCGCACCACAGAATCGGTGGGCAAGGTGCGGATCGAGATGGTTCGGGACGACGGCAAGCTGGTTCAAACCGGCTTTGGACCCGTCGGTCCGGGCGCAACCCAGGAGGTTTTGCTGCCGTCGGATGTCGGCGTCCATCGTTACACCGGGACGGTGCGCGTCGAACAGGGTGGGGTGGGACACGACGAATCCATCGCTTTTGAAGCGGTGGTTGCCGATGCGCTGCGGTTGCAGATCGATCGGGCCAGCGTCGACGTGACGGCCCGTCATTTCTCGATGACCGTGTCGCGCGATCCGCGGGTTGTCGAGATTGTGGTGCGCGGCCTGAATGGCAGCACGCTGGCCGAGAACAGTCACGATCTTCAGGGACACAAGGCCGGCGTGCCGATTGTGTTGTCGTGGCCAGCGGTCACAGGTGCGGTTGCGCGGATCGATCTCAAGGTCACGGACGTGTACGGCTACTTTGCGGGGATGTCGATGTTCCCGTGGGTTGCAATTCCGCACGAGGAAGTGAACTTTGAAACCGGTTCGGATGCCGTTCGCGACAGCGAGCGATCGAAACTGGAGGCGAGTCTGAAAGAGATCGTCGCGATGGTGAATCATTACAAGGACGTGGGTCCGGCCAACCTGTTCATTGCAGGACACACCGATACGCGTGGCGATCCGATCTACAACCGCGACCTGTCGATGCGGCGCGCGCGCGCCATCGCCGGGTATTTTCGCAAGCGTGGGCTGCGGTTTCCAATTTTGTTCGAAGGGTTCGGCGACACCAGCTTGCGGGTTGCCACGCCCGACGAGACGGATGAGATCCGCAATCGGCGCGTGGATTACATTCTTTCGCGAGAAGCACCCAGCTTGCGTAGCACGGGGTTCGCGGTCGCCTGGAAACGCCTGAAGTAGTCCTAGCGGACGCGGCGCCTTTGCCACATCCAGCCGATGACGAGGCCAAGGAGCAAGAGGCTGCCACCTTTCTCGCCGCGGCCACTCAAGCGGCAACCGCAACCGCTGTCGCCCGTGTCATTTGTATTGCCGTTGCCAGCGCCTGAGCCGTTGTCGCCCGCGTTGCCGTTGTCGCCCGCGTTGCCGTTGTCGCCCGCGTTGCCGCTTGATCCTGCGGTGCCTGAGGTTCCGCCGCTGCTGCCCATGGTGCCACCGGCATTCGGTGCACCGC
>JAWXBF010000287.1:0-32612 GCA_034439895.1 Deltaproteobacteria bacterium | reverse complement strand
CGGTCGACAGGAAAGCGCCCCACAGGCCAGCACTTACCATCCAGGTCGATTGCGCCTGGGTGATCTCACCCCTGCGGGTCAACAAGTAGGCCGTCGCCCCACCCAGGAAAAGACCGCCCACGGCACCGATGCCGATGGCAGCCTGGTTTTCACCCAGCGAACCAATGGCCGAAAGCGCGAACGAGCCAAGCACCGCCGAGCCTAGTATCAAAGTGGTACGCCCTTTGCGATCCACCAGTTCCGTATCCCGTTTCCGCGCGAGTTGCTCGGGAAAGGAGGCCTCAAGCGAAACGCGAGCGGCTTCGCGCACAGCGAGCGGCTGCTCGTCATCCCGATAAACATCGCCGAGTACCACGCCGGCGCCGGAAGCGCCCGCCGCAAGGGACAGGGCGGCCTGGATGCGAACCGCGTCGGGTTGGTACCGAGAATTCAGGATATCGGACAGGGCATGCGTAACACGGAACACCGATGCAAACGGCTTGAGAGCGGCGGCAGCGGCGGCGCGAATCTCCGAATCCGCATCGCGTAGCAGATAAACCAGCGCACCGGTGGCACGCAGATCGGACATCGCTGCACTTGCGATCGCCTTTGTACGTTGCCCGGACGAGAGCCAGGGATCGAAGGCCATGGCCAGCGCCTCGGCAAGGGCGCGGTCGACAGGCGGTCCGATCGCAGGGTCTTGCTCGGCAGGCTTTTCGACCTCGACTGGCGGTGGCGAAGGAACGTTCACTTCCGCGGCGTCGACGTTGGTGGAAGCACCAGGAGGCGTGGGGTCTTGCGCTTGGACCGGCTCTATCGCCGAGAAAAGCAATGCCACCGCCAACGCGAGCGACGCGCATCGAACCGTTGACCGATGATGATAAGGACTAGAGGGACAGGCGGTGTTCATGTGAGAAGCTTCCGGGATCGCGTGCGTTTCGAGGCACACCAATTCATATCCCGGATACTTCCATCACACCAGCTTGACCTGCCGTAACCTTTTCCACTCAGGGCGAGGGCCAGACACCGGTCGGACACGGAATGTCAATTTGGCCCTTGGCAAGCATATCCCAGCATTGTGCCAAACCACCCCGCTCGATGCGGCCTTCTCCCTCGACGACATCCCAGGACACCGAAAACGAGGCCGGCTTTCCATCGGAGCCGGTGGCATCGCGAATCGTCATACTGGCGATGTTGCCCGCAAGAACATACAAAAGCGTATCACCGGATTCCAGCGTCCCCGTCGTCACGTTCGTGAACGAGACCTTTTTGTTGGTCTCATCGCTGCGTTCCCAGTCGATGTTCAACACGGGACCCGAGACGTCCCTGGCGAAGATCTGCCAGCGGCCACTGTCGAGATCGTGGGAGCCGGTTGCCCGTCATGCGACCTTTCCAGCCTGCAAGCGGCATGGTCTTTTCCCAGGTCCACGTATCGCTGCCGCGATCGTGCTCGGCCCCGTCGGACAACACCGCCGCGAACTGTCCCCGGGGGGAAGCTCGGGCGGTTGTTGGCAGGCGCTCGCGCCAATCGCGGTGGCGAATTGGAAGTGCGGTTCGGTCTGGGGTGAAGCAACGGCCGTGCCAGCGGTCCGAACCCCCTGTTTTCAGGGGTTTGTGTGCTTCAAGGCAGAGCGCTGCGATCGTCGGGATCGCAGTGCCCGTCGACCTCGGGGCCGAACAGGGATCCAGCCGATCCCACGCGTTTGCCGCGGAATCCAGGTTTGCTTTTTACCGGTGACGAGGTGATTCTCAACCGATGGCCGACGAAGAACATCCCCGACAGCACACACGTTTTGACCTGGATGCTTATGTGGATTTTACCGGCACCGAAGTGCTGTTGAACCATCGGATTCAAAACATCTCGCTCGGTGGCATCTGCATTCAGACCGACACCCTGGAAGATCTCGGCACCATCGTCGATCTGGTCATCAATTTCCCTGAACTCGACAACGCCATCTCGGTGCGCGGCGAAGTGGTCTGGGCGAATCCGGATCCGCCCATGGACATCGGCATCCGATTTGTCGAACTCGACAGCGAACACAAAGAGACGTTGCGCCACTACATCCAGCTCACGACCAAAAATCCGTAGCCGCGCCTCAGAACACCAGCAACCCGTCGTCAGCGGCAAGGTGCAACTTCACCTGCGCCAGTCGGTCGAGATAGCGCAGATAATTTTTGCCGCCTGGAGCTCCGGGCGGCTGCCGAAGGAAAACATCGGTTATTCGTGTTACAGCGAATCGGCAGGCGGCGAAACGCAGCTCGGTCGGGAAGGCCTTGCTTTCCTCGGGCAAAGGCGGGCGCACCGTCCGGTAGGCATCGAGAAAGGCACGAACGCGATCGGATCTGAAGTCGTCCTTGCCGTATGTGAAGGCCAGCAGTGTCACCGCAACGTCATAGGCCAGACGCCCCCACGAAGCCTGTTCAAAATCGATCAGCGCCGCCACCTCGCCCGATGGCTTGAATAAAACGTTGTCGATGAACAGATCGCCGTGTATCAAGCCAAGCGGCACGTGCCCCTGTCGTTCGATTTCCAGAGTGCGCAGCTCGAGGGACAAAAGTTCGACCGCGGCGGTCAATCGCGAATCGTTTCGTCGCACGATCCCTCCGAGTCGCCGCGCGATCTCGTCAGGCTCGTAACGACCCGCGCGGTGATCCGAAAATTGTGAACCTTTCAAATGCAGTTCGGCAAGCGCCCGACCGACCGAAGCCGCCTGCACGGACCCCACGCCCTCGCGCGACAAGACCTGCCCGTCGACCCACGGGAATACCGACGCGAACGAGGCGCCAAACACCGCGAATCGCTGGCCGTCACGGGCAAGCAGCGGCATCGGCGTGGAAACGCCGCGAGCGGATAGATACTCGACAATCGCGGCCTCGCGCTGCACCGCGTCCCGCACCTTGCCTTCGTTGATGCGCAAGAAGAGCGGCCCGCTGCCAGATTCCACCCGAACGTTCGTATTGATGGTCCCGGCTGCAATGGGCGAGTGCGACCGATAGTCGGCACGTCCAAACGCTTCGAGTATTGACCGGACATCTGCAGGGCTCAGTTGCGTGAAGGATCCCAGGGTATGTGCCTCGCCCCGCGTTATACCCGCTTGACGGGACGGGCGCAGCTTGGTCTAGTCCTGTCGGAACTTGAATGAGCGCGACAGCCGAACGCGACAAGCTGGTGGGACAACATCTGGACCTGGTGCAGGGCATCGCGGCGAAGGTGCGGGCTCAGTTCGGCAAACACCTCGAACACGAGGATCTGGTTGCATTTGGCAATACCGGGCTCGTCGAAGCCGCTTCCCGTTTTGAAGCAGGACGGGGCGCGGCATTCTCGACCTTTGCCTACTATCGCATTCGCGGCGCCATGGTGGATGGCTTGCGCACCATGGGTCCCTTCAGCCGCGCGGATATTCGCCACCAGCGTGCCGCTGAGCGAACGCATGCGTACTTGCAAGACCATGCCGACAACAGCTCGGCCGCGATGGCTGATGATTCCGGTGCATCGCAAAAACCAGGCGAAGTGCTGGCCAGCATTGCGGAA
This sequence comes from Deltaproteobacteria bacterium, assembly GCA_034439895.1. Lineage (GTDB taxonomy): Bacteria > Myxococcota_A > Polyangia > Fen-1088 > Fen-1088 > JAWXBF01. Next base: position 29,101 of record JAWXBF010000287.1, on the reverse strand, counting down.
ACCCTGTCGGGCATCGCAACCATTTCGCTTGTCTCGCTCGATCTGCCCGACGCGGTGGAACCGGCCGATCCCTCGGCAATTCAAGCCGACGCGGCACTCTCCGAGTCCCAACAAGCCGAGCGAATTCGACGTGCGGTCAAGTCCCTGCCCGACAAGGAGCGGCAGTTAATGGAGGCGCATTATTTCGGTGACAAGAACCTCATGGAAGCGGGCGCCGCAATGGGTTTGTCGAAGTCCTGGGCCTGCAGGCTGCATGCCCGAGCCGTGAATTTGTTGCGAAAGCGCCTGCAAGACGATTGAAGCAACCCCGGGCGCTGACCTGCCGACAAGGGCGGGATGGAAATCGCAGCAGATCGCATTCGAATGGTTTCGACGGCCGAGCCCCTTTCGCCCAACACTGAAAATGCGAACTTTTCAACGGTGTTGAAAGGGACCAACCCGCCGGCGAACAGCCCGGTTGAAAACAAAACGGCCACCCTCACCAATCCAATACCTGATGGTCCCGGACCAGCAACCCTTGCGCTCACAGCCCTTGTCGAGGGCACGATTGGTGCCGGAACGAGGGTCGATGCGATGCTCTCAGCTGTGCGCAGGGGCAAGACCTTCTCCCCGGCAGAGCTGCTGGCCCTTCAATGTGACGTGTCTCGCTATTCGCAATCGGTCGAGGTGTTGTCGCGCACGACGGATCGACTGTTGGGAGGCCTCAAGCAAATTCTGAACACGCAAGTTTAGCGCGCTAGGTCTTGCCCCAATTGCCCGCCTTGCGATAAGACCGCGCCATGTCGAAACCCGCGTGGAATCTATTCCGACCCACTTGTGGTGCGAGCCTTGCACTCTTTGCACTGCTTGGCTGCAACAGTACCTTGCAACACGGACTTGACGAAGGATCTGCAAATCAGATTGTGACCACGCTTGAAGGTGCCGGAATCTCCTCCAACAAGGTCGTCGATCCCGCAAGTGATCCGCCCTCCTTCACGGTCGAGGTCGCAAGCTCGAATGTGACCCAAGCGCTCGAGACACTGCGATCCCAGGGTCTGCCCCGCGAAAACCACGGCAGCTTCGGCAGTGTCTACGGCAAGCCAAGCCTCATCCCGACTCGCACCGAAGAACAGGCACGATACGTTGAGGCGTTGACCGGTGAGCTGGAACGAACGCTTGAGATCATCGATGGCGTGGTCGATGCGCGGATCCACGTTGTGCTTGAACAAAGGGATCCGCTTGCAACGGATGAAACACCCACGACGGCTGCCAGCGCGGCCGTATTGATGAAAGTTCACGCTGGCACGGCACCGATCGCCATCGCAGACGTTAAAACGCTGGTGGCAAGCAGCGTGGCGGGGCTTGAATCGTCACGGGTTTCCGTGGTCCTGAGCGCCACCCCCGATAAAGCCGCGACCTCGACCGCGGTTGTTCCCCTCGGACCGTTGTGGGTGGCACCGTCGTCTCGCCCAATCCTGTTGGCGGCGTTTGCACTGGGGGTGGGACTCCTGGCGCTGCTTTCGGTGTTGCTGCTGATAACGGCCCGAAAGCTGGCGATTCGCCCACCGCAGCCTGTCCCGACCGAATAGCGTCTCGAAAAAGTTGCCAATTCCTTACGTGTTGTTTACTTTGTTCGCGTATTTCGCGCTGCATAATGGGCGGGAGAAAGGGCGCCTGGCGCCCATGGGGGGAGAAACATGACGACCAAAGAGAATCGCGAGATTGAAAATCCGGCTGCGGCCTGGGAACAAGAGGCGACGCGCTCTTACCAGTCCATCGGACTCTTCGATGCGACGCCAGCGCCAGTCTCCATCGACTGGGACATGGAACTCGCGTTTAGGCGCCCCGCGCCCGGCAAGCCAATCGACCGCAAGCCAACTGAGGGCTAACCAGTCGTCCGGATACGACTATCCGCCCAGTTTCTTTTTCAATGCGGCAAGCGCGTCATCGACCTTGCCGTCCTCGGACATCGCGTTCAGTTTGCTTTCCGCCGCGAGCTGCTCGGGGGTGTGGCCGCCGAGTTCCGCATCCAGGCCCGCCTCGGCTTCGATGGCGTCGATCTTACCGGCCATGCGATCAAAATCGGCAAAGGCCCCAGACTTGTTCGACAGGGGACTTGCGCCCTTGGCTGCACGGGCCTTTTCACGCAACGTGCCTTGCCGCAACTTCACATCTCGAATGCGGGCATCCAGCGCTTTGAGTCCGGTGGTCAAGTTGTCGACATGTACCTGTTGTTCCTGGAAATTTTTCTCCAGTTCGGCGCACTCGGTGTTCTTCTCACCCACGCGCACGAGGGCTGCCCGCGCGAGCACATCATCGCCTGCCTTGACCGCTTGCTCTGCTTTGTTTTCCCAGGAAGCCGCTTCGCCTTTCAGGGATTCGATATGTTTGGCAAAGCGTTTTTCATCGGCCAACGCCGAGGCAACTTCACCGCGCGCCTTCCGGCCGGAGTCCTCCATGTCGAGGACCATCTGATCGAGTTCTTTGCCCGGATCCTGCATCCCGTCAATGAGATCATTGAGGTTTGACTTGATGAGAGTGGACATCCGCTTGAGTACGCTCATGGCATCAGCATACACTGGCGCCCTGCCATGGTGTTATCCGCAATCGTCGGCCAGCCCACTGCGCGCGCGCTTCTTGAACGCGCGCTCGGCTCGGGGCGCCTTGCGCACGCCTATCTTTTCGACGGGCCTGAGGGGGTTGGTAAGCGTACGACAGCCATCGCGCTCGGCGCCGCGATGGTCTGCAAACGCAAACCCGGCATCGGTTGTGGCGCGTGCGATGACTGCAGTCGAGCCTTTTCCGGCAACCACCCCGATGTGCGTCTCTTTGCGCCCGACGGTCCTCAAATCAAGATCGACGATGCGCAAGAGATGGTGTCGCTCGGTGGCCAACGCCCCCACGAGGCCCCGGGTCGAGTTCTCATCCTGGACGAAGCGCACCGACTCAATGCCAGTGCCGCCAACTGTCTGCTGAAAACGCTTGAGGAGCCCCATTCCGGCAACCATTTTGTGCTGGTTTCGTCGGCGCCCGACCGTCTCCTGCCGACCATCCGGTCGCGAACCCAGCGCATTCGCTTCGGGCCCATTCCACCGGGACCGCTCGTAACCCTGGTCGAAGCTCGCGCCGCAGAACAGGGACTCGGCGCCGCATCGGCACAGGCTGCCGTCGCCCTATCCGGCGGATCGATCGGTCGCGCCCTCGACGCGCTTTCGGCAGAATCGACGGACGCTTCCCGGGAAACCGCGGCATCGCTGATGACAACCCTTCGGACGGCCGCGGGTTCGCGCGCCGCCATCCCAATGCTCGATGCAGCGGCTCAGTTTTCCGGCACGAAAGAAGACCGGGCCCGACTGTCCGAGGTTTTGACGCGCCTGTCGCACTATTATCGAGATGTCATGGTGACCACCGCCGGTGCCGAGGACTTGATCGTCATGCGAGCGCAAAGCGACGAGATCACAGCGCTCGCAACGGCCTCCGGGGGCTCGACCCTCCCCGTCACGAAGGCGCTCAATGCGCTATTTGAGGCGCAGGCAGCACTCGACGGCAACGTCAGTCCGGCGCTTTTGACCGAGGTGCTTTTGTTCCGGCTCGCAGCGCTCGAAAGCCGCGTCTCACGGCCCGCTTGACGACCCCTCCCAAAGCGGCCGCAAGGGTGTAGTCTGACCGCGCTGATAAGCCCATGAGCCCAACTTCATCGCAGTCCCCGCAAGGCAATACAGACAAGGCGTTCTACGTCACGACGCCCATCTACTACGTCAACGCCACGCCCCACCTTGGCACGTTCTACACGACGGTGGTTGCTGACGCCTTCGCGCGCTTCCGCCGGGCCACACGCGGCAAGGACAGTACGTTCTTTTTGACGGGTCTTGACGAACACGGTCAAAAGATAGAGCGCATCGCCAGCGAAAAGGGCCTCCCGCCGCAGCTTTATTGCGATGGCATCGCGAGCGAGTTCCAAAAGACCTGGGCACGCGCAGGCATCGCCTACGATCGTTTCATCCGTACCACGGACAGCGATCACAAAGCCGCAGTCGAGGCGATGTGGAATCGCATGACCGCACGAGGCGACATCTACCAGGCGGACTACGACGCCCTGTACTGCGTTGGATGCGAAGGATTCAAGACCGAGGAAGAGGTCCTCGTCGAGGGCAACGAAAAGCTTTGTCCCACCCATCGAAAACCCGTCGAGCGGGTCAAAGAAACCAACTATTTCTTTCGTCTGTCGGGCTACGCCGATCGCTTGCTCGCGATGTATGACAGTCCCGGTTTTTTCATCGCGCCCGAATCGCGAAAAAACGAGGTTGCCGAGTTTGTTCGCTCGGGGTTGCGCGACATTTCGGTTTCACGCATGTCTGTCAAATGGGGAATTCCTGTCCCCGGCGATCCGAAGCACACCGTCTATGTGTGGATTGATGCGCTCACAAATTACCTCACGGCACTTGGCGGTCCGGATGCCGTGGAAAAAGATCCACGGGCAAGAGCACTGTGGGCGCAATCGCATCACATCATCGCAAAGGACATTCTGCGTTTCCACGCTGTCTACTGGCCGGCGATGTTGATGTCGGCCGGGTTGCCGGTTCCACGCGGTATTTTTTGCCACGGATTTTTGACCGTGAAAGGTCAAAAGATCTCCAAGGGATTGCCTGCCACGCGGGTCGATCCCAACGCGATCGCCGATATTCTGGGCATGGACGCGCTTCGGTATTTCGTGTTGCGCGAGTACTCGTTCGGCTCTGACGGAGACTTCAGCTACGAAGCCTTGTTTCAGCGCCACGAATCGGATCTTGGCAACGATCTGGGCAATCTACTCAATCGCACCATTTCGATGGCGCACAAGTTCCTGCGTGGAAAACTGCCTGCGCTTGACCGGCCGGCACCACTTGCCGGGGGTCAATCCATTCATCTTGCGGTCGCAAGCGCCACCCGTTACTGGAACGAATTTTCCCCTTCGCGTGCCCTCGAGGAAACCTGGCGGCTGATTCGCGGCACGAATGTCTACATCGATCAATCGGCCCCCTGGAACCTCGCCAAACTTGATGACACGGCGGGCTTGATGGAGGTTATTTGCAACAGCCTTGAGCTGGTTCGCATTGCCGCCTTGTTGGTGGCACCGGTCATGCCTGAAGCCTCCCGCGAGATCTTGAGACAGCTCGGTCGCAGCGAAGACGTCGGCACCTGGCCGGATGAAACGTGGCACGGTTGGCGGGGCGGGACACTGACCGAACCACACCCGGTCTTTCCAAGATTGGATCCGATCGTTCGAGCCCTTCACATCGCTCGATTGCTTGGCGAAACGCCGGGGGGTAGCGGCGACACGCCTCCGCCGGAGGTGTTCAGTTCACCGTCGAAGGCCAAGCCCGAATCCAGCCTCGTCGATTTCGAAGACTTTAAAAAGCTTGAGTTCCGCACCGCTCGCGTCATCGCCTGCGAACCTGTCCAGAAGACAGACAAGCTGCTGAAACTCACCCTCGATCTCGGTACCGAACAACGAACGGTCGTGTCCGGGATCGCCGCAGCGTACGCACCCGATGCGATGATAGGCAAAACCGTCATCCTGGTTGCCAACCTCAAGCCCGCGAAACTGCGTGGCATCGTGTCCGAAGGCATGGTGCTCGCTGCCGGTGAAGCCAGCGTGCTGGGGCTTGCGACCATCGACACCGATGTCCCTCCCGGAACCCGCGTGCTCTGATACCGGCGCTGACCCTTCATGTAGGCAAGTAGCCGCCTATGTCACCCTTGAATGGGTGGCAGAATGCCACGCCCAATCGGGACTTTTCGTTGCGCGCGTGTTGCCCTTCAAGGACGCCTCGTGAAACAATGGATTGCGGTGGCACCCAAGCCACCCTGAAGGAAACCGATGAAGGCGCGTCTGCCCCTACAGGAAGCGCTCCCGGAGGTCGCGGGGAAGGTGGAGCAGGGATCGGGAGGGCACGAAGAAACCGCTGAGCTACCGGCGGTGTTGGGCGCAGGCTTATTCGATGTCGCCGAAACGGACGCCTTCTTGTTGGCGGCGTTGATGGACAACATCCCCGACAACATCTACTTCAAGGATTCTCGCAGCCGGTTTGTTCGGATCAACCTTTCAATGGCGACCTACCTCGGACTTGATTCGCCCAACGATGCGATCGGGCAAAGCGATTTCGATTTCTTTGAACAATTTCATGCCGAGGCCGCCTTCCGTGACGAGCAGGAGGTGATGAAAAACGGTGAACCTCTTGTCGGCAAGGATGAACGCGAAACGTATTCCGGAGGCGGTGTGCGCTGGGTTTCATCTACAAAGTTGCCACTGCGCGATCGCGAGGGACGCATCGTTGGTACCTTCGGCATCTCACGCGACATCACCGCGCGTAAAAACGCCGAGAATCAACTGTACGAGCAGGCTTTCTACGATCCCCTGACCCTTCTGCCCAATCGGGCGTTGTTGATGGATCGACTCAAGCAGTTGTTGAAGATCGGTCGGCGCCGCAGCGACGGACATTTCGCACTGCTCTTTCTCGACATCGATCGATTCAAGGGCATCAACGACAGCCTCGGCCATGGCATGGGCGACCACCTGTTGAAGGCGATGGCACGCCGGCTTGAAACCTGTCTGCGACCCGGTGACACCGTGGCTCGACTGTCCGGAGACGAGTTCGCCATCTTGCTTGATAGGCTGGCCGAACCGGTGGACGTAGAACTCGTGGCCGATCGCGTGCATGCGGCAATGCAGACGCCCTTCGATGTCATGGGAACTGAACTTTACTGTTCCGTATCCATCGGAATTGCCTTTGCCGATGACTTCTACAAGAAGGGCGAAGATGTTCTGCGCGACGCCGATACCGCGATGTCGCAGGCCAAGAGCGAAGGCCGCTCGCGCCACGTCGTATTCAGTTCGGGGATGCATGATCGCGCCCGGAACCTGTTGCGCCTTGAAACCGACTTGCGGCGCGCCATCGATCGACGCGAATTCCGCGTGTACTACCAGCCAATCATCGACATCGAGGGCAAGCGTCTGGCGGGTTTTGAATCCTTGCTACGATGGGAACATCCGGAACGCAAACTGGTGTACCCGGATGAGTTCATTGGTCTCGCCGAAGAAACCGGTCTCATTTGCAACATCGGGTTGTGGAGTCTTGAGCAAGCCTGTCGACAGTTGACCTTCTGGAAACAGAATCTCGCGGTACCGTCGCTGCCCACGATCAGCGTGAACATCTCGCCGCGACAATTCTCTCAGCCGGACGTCTTTGAGAAAATCGAGCGCGTTCTGGCTGAGACCGGCGCGGATCCCACGCTCATCATTCTCGAAATCACCGAGGGAGCATTGATGCGCAACCTTGAGTGCGCCATTCGATTGATTGCGCGAATTCGCGATCTGGGGATCCGCGTTCAGATCGACGATTTCGGAATGGGTTATTCCTCGCTCAGCCAGCTCGAACAGATGAACATTGACGGCTTCAAGATCGACCGGGCCTTTGTGAGTCGAATGGGCACCTCGCCGAAGACGCGCGAAATTGTGCGGACACTTGTGACCCTCGCGAAAAACCTCGAACTCAGCATCACGGCAGAGGGTGTGGAAACGCTGGAACAGCTGGCCGAGATCCGTGGCTTCGGCTGTTACAAGATCCAGGGATTTCTGTATTCGCGGGCAGTCCCGATCGAGGACGCCGAGTTGTTGGTGTCGCGCGGGTTGCCGCCCGACTGGCAGTTCTAGCCCAGTTCGGACGGCGCGAGCGCCCGTCCCTGTTAGCCCGGATTGCCGGGATCTTTGCACTGGCCCGCTTCACAGATGAAGCCAAGGCGACAGCATCCGCAGCCACACGACGATTCGTCAGCCGCACATTCGACGGGCCTGCACAGACCATCGTAACAGAACTCGCCGCACTTACAGGCCGGCGAGCATTTCTTGGGGGTACACTTGTTGTTGCTGCAGGATGATCCCTGGGGACAGGCGCAGATCCCGCCACAGCCATCCCCCTGGCCACAAGAGCCGTCGGCCGGGCACGACGCCTTGCAACACTTGTTGTTGTAGCAACTCCCCGTTCCCGCGGGACACGAACAGGTGCCCCCGCAGCCATCGCTCATACAGCCCTTGCTGCCATTCGCAGGACAATCCGCCTTGCAACACGCTCCCTCGTAACACTTGCCGCCCGGGCAAGAACAGGTACCGCCACAGCCATTGTCCTTGCAGGCATTGCTGCCGTTGGCGGGACAATTTGCAACACAGCACGTGCCTTTGTAGCAGCTGCCTTGTCCGGCGGGGCAACCACAGGTTCCACCGCAGCCATCGCTCATGCAGGCCTTGCTGCCATCCGCTGGACAACTTGGCTTGCAGCATTGGTCCGTGATGCATTTCCCCCCCGGGCAGGGACAGGTACCGCCGCACCCATTGCTTTTGCAGGCATTGCTGCCGTTGGCAGGGCAGTTCGCAACACAGCACTTACCTTCGTAGCAGCTGCCCTGTCCTCCGGGACAGCCACAGGTGCCCCCGCAACCGTCGTCCATGCACGCTTTGGTTCCGTTCGCAGGGCAGTTCGCGACGCAACAAGAGTCCTTGTAACACTTTGATCCACCCGGACATGGGCATTTGCCTCCACATCCGTCGTCGCCACACTTGCCCGCCTCACACTTGGGGGCGCAAACGCAGAACCCCTGGACGCAGCGGGAATTTTCATTGCAGCTCATTCCACAATCACAGGTGTCCACGCACATGCCGTTTTGACACACACTGCCCGGCAAACAGGTCACGCCTGCGCAGGGATTTTCGATGCAGGCGCCATTGACGCACAATTGATTCGCGTCACATTTTGTGTCCGCGCAAGGGCTCTTGGCGACACAGATTGCATTGCACGCCTGACCGTCAGGACAAAGGCCATCACACGCCGTGATGTCCGCGCACTTTCCATTCGATGGTTGGCAAAACTGGCCGGCCTTACACACCACGCCCGTGCAAGGTGAGGCGAAGCAACCGGCGACGCAGGCTCCATCCAAACAGGTTTCCTTGTTGGGACACTTTACGTCAGCGCAGCGGTCAACTGTCGTAACACATTGCGCGCGGCAGGCTCTATCCGTACCACAGTCGAGTGTGGCCGACAGACAAGGATCCGACTGACACTTGCCAGCGAGGCAGACTTTGCCAAGAGGGCAGGGCTTCGCGGTGTTGCATTCGACCTCTTGCTTCATCGCATCGGCGAGGGCATCCGGAAACTCGACGCCGAAGGTGCTGCCATCCTGACCCAGACCGTTTCCAGCCGCTGCGTCGTCTGGGAAATACCAGCCGCCGTCGGTGCCATCGGAGACCCCCGTGACTTTTCCACTGTCGTTGCACGAAAATGCAAAGATCAACGATGCCAGGAACCCGAGTGAGCCGCGCGAGAGTAAACGGGTCATGATGGAAGAATCCTTTCAATCGACCCGGGCAAAACATCCCAGGCCTTTTAGTATCTTATCTCGATCGCGCCCCCAGCGAAACCTTCGATTGATAGATCTGCGTACGGAGTTTCCTCGATGCGTGTCGGCGTAAATCGCACGTCTGCACCGTTGTACGTGATCTTCCGGACTTGTGCGTCTTGCGGCAGCTGCACATGAAGATCGATGCGGGCACCGCTTCCCGTGACAGCGAGCACCAAACGCCGCTCGGCCACAACGTGTTCCCATGTGTAGGACACATAACCACTTGACGACGGGTATCGAATCGTCACGTGGGCCATTTTCTCGCCTGCCGCGATCCACCGGGGTGACAACAGCACATGCTCCATCACCTTGTGTTTGTCAGCGACGCCAGCCAAGCCCTCGACCAGGGACGAAAAGACGGGAGCCCCTGCCCACGCGTCGGGAAACCCAACCTTGAGTTCGTCTCGCTCGAATTGCACAGGGACGTTCGACAACGTGATGCCGAGAAGGTGCAGCCTTCCGTTGCCAATCGCCCGTGCCGTGATGCTGCTGATGATCTTGTCCGGATACGGATTGGTCCACCCCCAAACGCCCATCGCAACCCGAGACACATGTGGATTGCGACCACGCCAGGCGATCTGCCAGTGGCTGGCGTCGCGTTCGGCCCACCAGGTGTCAATGTTTCGACCCTGCCAGAGAGGCAACACCATGCGCGAGCCATCTTCGTAGCGGATCTCGTACTCGCCCACGCGCGCACCGGGCGTGTGGTTGCCCGAGCTCTGCAGAAAATACACGCTGCCGGCCGTCCTCGTGATCCCGGTTAGCGTTGTTTCGCGCGGGCCCAAGTTGCCTTCGGCCCACAGGACAACCGCGGCACGGCCCCCATTGGTACGTGGCTCCACCACCTCGAAAGGTTTGCCGAGAAAGTCGCGCCGTCCGGTTGGAAATTCACGCAGATCGTTGCTGGGATGGCCAATAAAACTATACTCGTCGTCACCCCGCAAGCTGCGATTCGCAACACCCCGGAGATCGATCGTCGTGAAAGACTCGGGCTTCCAGTCAAATGGACGGCGACCGGGAGGGTATATCGGCGCGAGGCGCCCGCGTTTCGCCATCAGTCCCGAAACGCGGTTCAGAATATCGACGCCGTACGTTTCAAAACCGTGCTCAAACGCAGCACAAGCCAGATCGCCCGCCAGGGCCGGCGTGATTGTTCCGTTCACGAATTCACCGGGTTCCATAAAGCCAAAACGCTTTTGAAACGGAGGATCGATGGTGAACCATTCGGCCATCCGATCGTCCCGGTGTCGTTCACGTCGACGCAAATACTCGCGAATGATAGCGACCGACTGGGCGTGGGTCGCAATGCCGCGCCGGATCGCGAGGGGATTTGAAAATGAGATCTGACGGCCTTCATTGGCGCCCAGATCCAGGCCATCGGGCGCGGTCCAAAGGCGCACGTGGTGGCGATAGAAATTGCCATTCCACGAGACACGCTCGAGGCTTTCGCGAATTCGCGCTGCAACCGCCTGGTAGTGCGCCGAACGTTCGTCGCGACGCAGATGCGCCAACATGCGAGACATGAGGATTGCAGCCTCGTACAGGGCCGAGTTGTCTCCGTGCATGATCCCCATCGGGGTCTTTTCGTCCACCCATTGCCAGTCTGACCAGCCCGCCGGATTGCGATTGCCGGTGGGACTGAGGTTCGCAACCTCGATATTTTGAACGTTGAAAAGATCGAGGGTGAACCCACGCTTGACGAGCCCGTGTTCGGCGTCCCACCGCACGGGATCGGACATCAGGTAATCCAGAGCCTTTTCGAGCCCTGGCAGCTGTGCCGCCATGAAACGATCATCGCCCGTGGATTGCCACGACCAGTACAAATGTGAAACCGCAAGCGCTTCAATGTCTGCGTCCACGGGAATGCGTGAAAAAACGGTCCGTTTGTCCTGACTGCGATCGGTATACGCTTCGCCCAGAACATCTCGGATGGCATCGACACCCGGGTACGTCCCGGAATAAGGATCAAAGGCGTCGTCGCGTCGCACGCGGGAAAGCAACGATCCATTTTCTTTTTGGTGTTTCAGCAGAAGCGGCAAGAGTCCGTGAACGTCGTCGTCAAGGTACCGACCTGCACGCAGCACCTGGGTATTGCCCCGCAACGTCGGCAAGAAATACCGAACACTGCGTCCATCCACCACCAACGAATCGGTCTGTTGTACCGTCGCCTTCAAATCGAGGAAGAATCGGTCATAAGTTCGAGAGGCCGTTTCGATCTGAGTCTCGGCGTCAACCACCATCTCTTGCCGCAGCAGCGTTGCCTTTTTCGTGTAGAGCTCAATCGTATGCATCCCGAGCGCACCCAGGATCTGAAAGCGCAGCTCACCTTTTTCGGCGAGCCCGTCGACGTAGCGATGGCCCTTGCCATCCGTAACACGGATTCGCGCCCTGGCATCGGAGGATTCGACGATCGCGACGACCCGTTCAAGCGGGGCAAAGGTGGACGTTTCCGACCGGTCTTTGCTGATCCTGATGCGGGAAACCGGCGATTCGTCGGCCCACGCGCCACTTGCGCCCAGCAGGAGCAAACAGGCCACAGCAGCGCGTTGTGATCGGGTGGGTCGCAAAGGGTCGGTCACGCGCCGTGACCCTAGCGCGAACCCGGTCTGCGCACCAAACACCTTCGCGCCAAAGGCCGCTTCTCGGCCCGAGCAGCTCCCTACGTCGCGAAGATGGGCAACTTTTCGCTCGCCATCTGGAAGTACTTCGAGGTCGTGTTGACGTAGTGGCCTCGGTACATGCCGCTGACATAAGGAACCCCGATGCCTCGGTGGCCCCAGCGCTCGAACTCGGGCCGTTGCATGCCCATCGACTGCGCAACGCTGGCCAGGAATTGGTTGTAGAGCAAACCGAACTTGTCGTTGTTCGTCGAGCCATTGGGGCCGCCACCGTTGCGATAGTCGATGAAGCGACCCGTGTTGTGGCTGCCGAATCCACTTCCGGCCGTCACCACCGGAATTGAGGTCGAGTCGTGGGTTCTCATTCCACACTCCTGCGACCAAACCATCAGGGTGTCATCGAGCACCGTGCGTCCTGGTGCGCTTTCGACCGAGTCGAGTTTCACCATCAGATCGACGAAGAACTTCTCGAAGATGAGTTGATAAGAGCGGCGCAACTGGTCTTGTCCGTTTGCCGTTTCCCATTGATGGGCAACATCCTGGTGCCAGTTTCCCGAGAAGCTCACGGCCTGATTTGCCGCCGTCGTAGGGAAGCTCAAAACGCGGGTGGTACCACAGGCCAGGGATGCGGCAACCACGTCGTTGTAGATCGATGCGAGCTTCGAATAGGCCGTCGGATTATTCTGGTTTACGAGAAGGGTGGTGTCCTCGGCGGGCGCGACCGGGCTGCACTTGGCTCCACTTCCACCACCGCCGCCACCGCCTCCCCCAATCGACATCGCCGCGTTGATCTTGCGCTCAAGCTCGTCGATTTGGCTGAGGTGATCCGAAAGTCGCACCTTGTCGCGCGCAGACAACCGTCGGTCACCCTTCAGCAATCGGTCGTAACTCACCTTGACGCGATCGGCGATGGACGGCCGCTGCGCGACCGGAGGCTGATTGGGCACGGGATTGGGATTCACCGGCGCATTCACGCTGATGAGCCGGTTGAAGAGATTTTTAGCCGACAAGACGATGATATGCGGCTGCACGCCACCCGACATGGCGCTGGGATTCGAGTAAGCCCACGTCACCTGGCGTCCGTATCCGTAGCTTACGTGACGCTGCAGAATTCCGTTCATGTCCGTGTAGAAGTTTTTCGACCATCCCAGCATGTGGTCAAGCGTGGGACGCGGATCACTCTGCACCGCTTTACCTTCAGCGCCGTCGCCGTTGTTGGCGGCGAAGTTGCCGAGGTGACCACCGGTGTTGTGGGCGATGTAAAACGGAATGTCGAGGCCCCAGAGCACGTTCATCTTCGCGACCCGCGCGTCGGTGAGCTTGGTTGCATCGGCTTGAAGAATCGGCGACAGAACGTTCTTGCCGCCTTGATTGGTCGCCTTCAACGCGCCCCAGTTTGCCGCGTGTCCGTTCGGAATGTTGAAGGGTGTATTCAACATCGATTTGTTAGGAAAGAAATTGGACTCGAACGCGCCGCCGTGATCGGTGGTCATCCACCACAGATTGGGGCGAAAGCCCGGCAGAGGTTCAGCGGCGTAGGCCTGCCGACTCAGGATTGAAGGCAAAAAGGGAAGACCGAGGGACACGCCCCCGGCACCCTGTAGGAATTGACGACGGAAAACAGGCCGCGTTCGCTTCATGCGGACATCTTACCAAGCACCAATTGACGTCCGTTGGCAATTCCGCACTATTTTCAACATGAAGGCGGATTCTAGATATGACCAGGGCGGTTCCGTGGGGCCACGGCGCGATTTCAACCGACGGCGCGGCGCGGCGTCTGCTCGACGTCCTTCCAGGTCATCGCCCGGTTTCGACCGCCGTGTTTGGCGGCATAGAGCGCCTGGTCGGCCCTGGTGATGAGCTCCTGCTTCGAGCGGGCATCCTCGGGAAAGACGGCGATGCCAAGCGACATCGTCGCCTTGAAGGGACCTTTTGAGGACTCGAAGATCTGCCGCGAGACCTCCTCGCGAATCTGTTCGGCCTTCAGGCGTGCATCGTCGCGACCATTGTCCATCAGCACGATGGCAAACTCTTCGCCACCGTATCGCGCGACGATGTCGACCTTGCGCGCGTTGTCTTTCAACAAACGTGACACACGGCGAAGGACCTCGTCTCCGGTCGGGTGACCATAGTTGTCGTTGATCTTCTTGAAGTGATCGATGTCGGTCAAGAGAATGGAAACCTGGAAGCCGACGCGTTCGGCCCGGCCGAGCAGATCCGACAGTCGTTCCTGGAAGGTCCGGTGGTTCACGAGACCGGTCAAACCGTCGGTGGTCGCCTGCTCTTCGAGTGCCTTGTTGATCTTCGCGTTTTGCAACGAAATGGCAACCTGATTCGCGATGACGCCAAGCATCTCGCGTCGGTCGCGTGGAAAGGCGCCCGGGCGTTTCGCAGCCACCGTGAAGGTACCGATTACCTTGTCCTGGCTGATAAGTGGCAACGAAAGCAGCGATTCAAATTGCCGCAAGCGCACGGAGGTATCGAACACGAACACGTCATCGTTGCGCTCGCGCCAGTCTCCACCCGCAGGAAGCGCGATCTTGTTCTTCACAACCATGGAAACCAACGCCGCCGGATCGCGAAACTCCTTGTCGGTCAAACGGTGTGAAAGTTCACCGTCCGCACGGCAGATCGTGTGTGTATTCGTTCGAGGATCGTGGGTCGCGATGACCGCGAGATCAAACTCGCAAACACCCCGTGCCCCGGCCAACGCGGCGTCGTACACCTCATCGAGGGTGAACGCACGATTGAGTTCGGATGACGCCTTGTAGAAACGCTCGTGTTCGTGTTTCGCGCGCTCCACCGCCTGAAAAACCCGTTCCGACTGCACGATGCGGGTCACCTGATCGGCCGTTGCAGTCAGCAATTCGACTTCCGCCTTTTCAAACGGCGCGCCCGAGCCACGATCCGCTACAAGAACACCCCGTACCGTTTTTCCCTCGAGAACGGGGACGCCCGCGAAGGCAACCACTTCGACCGAGCCATCGTAATACGAAAGCAACTCGGCCCGGGGACGGGCCAATACCACCGGCCGAGCATCCTTGATGACCGCACCGACTGCGCCAATACCGGCAGGCATCGCCTCCTCAATGACGTTGGTGGATTCACTCGTCAGCTCCTTGATCTTCAGCCGTTCGCCCCGGGCGTCGAGCCACAAAAGTGCGCAGGTCTGAAGGCCGAGCGATCGACGGACGAGATCGAGCGTTGCGTATAGTTGTTGGTGAATCGTTTCGATCGAACCGAGCGAGAGTTTCTCTTCGTCCTCGGCGCGAGAACGTTGCCGACCATCGCTGTTCAGCGACGACGAGATCAGGCGAAAGTCGCGCGCTTCTTCGCGCATCGCGGCCAGATCCTGTTCGAGGCGTTTGCGATGCTCGCCGCGCTGACGTGCCACCTCGGCATGAAGAAAAACCACGTTCAAAAGCGCAAAAACGCCGATAAATCCAGTATGAACCCAGAAAGTTGGACCGGCGCCCGCTGGAACATGCGGCGCAAACGAAAGAATCGCCTCGAATCCGATCGCACCAGCCGCCAAGGGGATTCCCACGCCCAGTTTGTGGAAGGTGACAAGAAAACTTACGAGCGCATAAACCAGTGGGTGAATCGAAACACTCGACCCACCGAGAATCGACATGAACACGTACGCGGCCGCAATCAACAACAAACCAAGCTCGATGTCGCTGGTTGCTTCGCGCTTCGGCGAGCGGCGTCGTTCGGGCGTTTTCATGCGACCTGCCAGCTTGGCCGCCAGGATTCCCGCCAGAACCGCTGCACCCGTGGCGGTGCGCAAGTCCGCCGCGCGTTCACCCCAGACGCCGGGGAACCACCCCTCCCACAAAAGGACGGCAAACAAGGCCACGGCCGCAAACCCCCACACCATTCGCAACACGCGAACGATCGGCCGACCCAGGCGTCGTACCACCGTGTTGGTACTCACGGTGCACGCTCCGAAAAGTCAATGAGCAGGTCGCCCGGTCTAACCCATCCGAGCTCGTGCCGCGCCACCCGTTCAACCGCCAAAGGATCGCTTTGCAGCGCCGTTGCTTCCCGTTGCAAGTTCGCAATCTCGGCCAGAAGGGCCTGATTCGCCGTGACGATCGCGGTGTGCTCGGCCTTCAGTTGCAGGTATTTTGCAAAACCCGATCTGTGATACAAATGAAATGGCACATAAACAAACGCGCAGGTCAACACGCCCGCCCCCAGGAGACGGAAGAGCCAAACGGTGCTGTTTTTACGTTGGGGATTGCCCATAAATCGGAACGCGGCGATGCGCCTCGGCGAGTATCCGGGGCAATTGCGTCCGGCCAAAATTTTCGGCTATCCTGGAAAAAGGAACGGTTTTTCCCTACATCCCTCCCCGCCAGGGTGCATGGAACTTGTGGCGGGCGCGACGGCAAAGTACAAACGATCCATAACCATGGCCAAGTTCGTTCGATATTCAGGTCCCCGCGGCGTTCAATACGGTCGAACCGACGGATTCGGGACAATTGAGGCACTGACGGGTCCCGCTTGGATGGGAGGTCAGCCGACCGGAGATTCCTTTGATATCAAGGAGATCCGGCTGCTCGCCCCGTGTGAACCGTCCAAGATCGTCTGTGTGGCGCACAATTTCCCCGGGCACGCGCGCGAGCGGAAGACCCGGGATCCTCGAATGCCCCTCATCTTTCTGAAGCCCCCGTCGGCTGTAATCGGAACTGGCGAGGCGATTGTGCTGCCGCGAGCCGCGAAGCGCGTGGAACACGAAGCCGAGCTCGGCATCGTAATTGGCCGGCGTTGCCACCGGGTGACGGCGGCCTATGCCCGTGGGTTCGGCTCGGGTGTCACCTGCGTCAACGACGTGACCGCACGCGACATCCAGGAAGAAGAGGGTGGTTACTACCTTCGCGCGAAGGCGTTTGACACCTTTTGTCCGATTGGACCCTGGATCGAAGAAGGCCCCGTCGATATCAACGCCACCAACATCCGTTGCCTCGTCAATGGCGAAATTCGGCAGCAGGGCCGCGGCGATCAGATGCTTTTTGATCCGTGGCAAATCGTGTCGTACGTTTCGTCAATCATGACGCTTTTGCCAGGGGATATTGTCGTGACGGGGACGCCTTCGGGTGTGGGACAGCTTGAGGCCGGAGACACGTGTGACATCGAAATCGACGGCGTCGGGCGTCTGCGCAATCCTGTCGTTCAAGAGGCGTAGACCCAAACCGTTCGCGCATCCAACGCGGCACCTGTGACCCAGGCCGCTTGATGTTTGTTGGGCGTGCTTCCGCAATTCGCGTTTGCGCCTTGACCCCACCGCTGAATTGACAATGATCATAGGTGCATGCGGATGCACGGGAACAAAGCGGGTCGAATTCGACGAAAATTGAATGCGGCCCTCTGGGTGACGGGCACCCTGCTTATGCTGGCGAGCAACGCAACGGCCCAAACCGCGGACCAGAAGGACCGTTTCTTCGAGAACAAGGTCCGACCGCTCCTGTCGTCCCGCTGCTGGTCCTGCCACAGCGACCAAGCCAAGGGGGGATTGCGGCTCGATTCGCGGACCCGGGCGCTCGCGGGCGGGGGTTCGGGCTTGGTCATCGTGCCGGGCAAACCGTCCGAGAGTTTGCTCATCAAGGCGATCCGGCATCAGGCCGGCCCCGACCTTGAAATGCCGCCCAACGGCGCCCTCGAGGAGGAGCAAATTCGGATCCTCGAACGCTGGGTTGCCGAGGGCGCAGTGTGGCCCGAATCGGAGGAGGCCTTCTTTCATAACCGTGTGTTTCCCGTCCTCGCAAGGTCGTGCCTCAGTTGCCACAGCGCGGACGAACCCGAAAACGATCTACGGGTCGACTCGCGCGAGGCCTTGCTTAGAGGTGGCAAGACCGGGCCTTCCATTGTTCCGGGCAAGCCCGATGCCAGTTTGCTCATCCAGGCCGTACGGTGGACCCATGCGGAATTCGAGATGCCGCTCGAAAAGAAACTACCCAAAGACGAGATATCGCTGCTCGAGGAATGGGTGGCGCGCGGCGCGCCCTGGCCAAAGAAAAAGCCCGAGATTGTTGCGACGGACAGGCGCACCCGCGAACAGCTGTTGCGCGAGATCTGGTCGATGCAACCCCTCGCCTCTACCGCCAATATGAACGGGGGTCCTTCGATGGTGGCGTTGCGTGAACGCATCCGACGTCCGATGGACCGATTTGTCCTCGGTGTGCTCGAAGCGCTCAACCTGACACCGGCGGCCGAGAGTAACCGTACTACATGGTTGCGCCGGGCAAGTTATGCCCTCCTCGGCCATCCGCCCTCGCCCGACCAGATGCTGGCCTTCAAAAAGGACCCCGACTCGAATGCCAAGGCCATGGCCCATGCACTCGAGGATCTCCTGTCACAGCCAGACTACGCATCACACTGGACACGTCTTTGGTTGAGGGACAGTCAGCTGGGCGGCCGTTCGAGCGAAGCACTGAAAGCATACGAACAGTGGGTAAAAGACCAGTTTGGCAATGATCGATCGTTTTCATCCTTCGCGGTTGAACATCTCCACGCGGCCCCGGCGACCGCACTCGCAACGACCGATCGGGATCCCCACACGGGTGTTGTCGACAGGATGGGTCGAACCTTTCTCGGCATGCGCCTCGATTGCGCACGTTGCCACGATCATCCAACCGATCCCATCACACTGGCGGACTACAACCGGCTGGCCGGCTCGTTTGCCACGGTTGCAAACCGTTCAACCGATGTGACCGAGGGGGGATGGGCACTCATGAACGCATTCGCAGGACAGCCAGTTTCTACCACCGAGGCACTCGATGGCCGCAAGATCTTCGAGCGCGCGCTCGGCACCACGGCCGCACCGCGCATGGCGCGCGTCATCGTCAACCGGGTCGTCAAGCACCACCTGGGGCAGCCTCTTGTCGACAGTGAAAATGATTTCGGCCGCAACGCCGTTCGTCCGACCAATCCTGCGCTGCTCGAATATCTGGCGGCCGGATTCGTTTCAAGCGGATGGTCGCTCAAGTGGTTGCATCGCGAGCTCTTGCTTTCGGCTGCCTTTAGCTTCCAGGCCCAACACGCGGGACCAAACGACGTACGCGATGCAGACAACGTTTTTTTCTGGCGCTGGACTCCGCGAGTCTTGCGCTCGGATGCGCTGTTTGACAGCTGGGCGTTTTTGGCCGGAACGGCAGCCCCCTCACAGGATCGCACCGCCCTACTGGCAGAACTCCTCGCGCTCGACACGGGAACCGTTGCCTTTCAAGGCGCCGTCGCCCAGAACGCCTGGGTGAAAGCACGAGCCGCCGAGATATGGGCGGCGTCTGCGCCGATTAAACGATCCGCAGGAAAAGACAGTCCGCTTGTCCTTCAGATCGAGGCGATGTACGAGCGCGTGCTCGGACGTGCCCCTGACGCCGAAGAGCGGCGCATCGCGACCTCGTTCGTCGGAAAGAATGGAAAACGCGGCAAGGAACTCACCCTGGCCCTCATGACCTGCAACGAGTTTACGGTGCTGATGTGAAAACCATGTTGATCCATCGACGAAGTCTGTTGGCCCCGCTTGGTGCGGGCCTTGTCCAGGCACTACACGCCTCCCCCGGCCGCGCGGCCGATCTGCTGTCGAACCGGGCGTTGCCCATCGATCCCGACGACAAGAAACCCACGGCGAAGCACGTCATCTTTATCGTATTACGCGGGGGCCTCTCGCACATCGACTCTTTCGATCCGAAGCCAGAGCTAGAAAAGCAAGCAGGAAAGGCGCTACCGCGCGCCTTCCGTACGACGTTTCCGAACTACAACGGAAACATCTTGCCCTCACCCTGGAAGTTCACGAAGCAGGGACAAAGCGGCATCGAAGTCAGCACGCTATTCCCCGAGATTGGCCGCCAGATCGACGACTTCTGTGTCATCCGCTCGATGACGACGGATCGCTGCGCCAACGATGCCGGAACCACCCACAACCATGACGCCTCGTTGCGGGTAGTCGGAACCGGCCATGGCGATGCTTCCCATCCCTCCCTTGGCGCATGGATGACCTGGCGCATGGGAACCGGCAACCCGAACTTGCCACCCCACGTGGTGCTCGCGGCCGGTGACGGGACCGCGGGATCGGCCGCCTGGGGCAGTGGTCCATTGCCAGCGATTTTTGCGGGGACCCACGTGGTTCCCAAACTCCTCACCCGGCTTCGCAGCGAAAAGTCGCCCGGGGCGTCCGAACTTTCGCAACTCCGGACGCAGCTCGATCGACACCACAACCGTACTTCGGGTGAGTGGGAATTTCTCGAAGCCCGAACCCAGGCCGCCGAACTCGCCGCACGCGTTTCGCAACACGCTCGCGAGTTCTCGACGGCAAAGAATGGCGCGGGCCGTGCGCGGATCTATGGCGATTCCTTCATGGGTCAAAGCTGTCGACTCGCCCACGATCTGGTTGCCGCCGGAACCCGTTTTGTCGAGATTCAGGATAGCGGCGAAGATGGCAACGGTTTGCCCTGGGATTGCCACGGAGACCTCCGTTCGATCGAAAAACACGCACGAAACACCGATCAGGCCATCGCGTCGCTTGTCCGCGAGATGAAGGCCAACGGGTTGCTGCGCGACACGATGATCTGTGTCACGACGGAATTTGGTCGCAACCCTGTCGCCACGTCAGAACAACCAAACGGCCGGGGTCATCACCATCACGCCTATTGCACCCTTTTGGCCGGTGCCGCCACGAAAGTGGGAACGGTTTTCGGCAAGACCGACGACTTCGGTCTTACACCGATAGAAAACGCCATGCACATCCGAGATCTCCATGCCTCGCTCTGGCGCATGTTTGGCTATCGCGAAACCGCAGGCGCCCAGATCACCGTTCGTGGAACGGTCATGCGAACCATCGAGCCTGGCACCCGTGTCATCGACGAAGTGAGGCTATAACCCATGCGATCCATCCAACCGGTGTTGTCGGCGACCGCGGCCCTTGTTCTCTTTGCACAATGCCGGGGTGCCCCGCAGTCTGTCGAAAAACCAGCAGCGAAGCTGGCGCAGGCAAACGAGCTTGTCGGGGGCGGCGTTTGCCGCGAAGACAATCCCGTTGGCGTACGCCTGGTTCGTCTCGCTCAATCCGAAGTGACCGCTGCCCTTGAAGACGCCCTCGGTCGCGAGATCGTGCGTGCCAAGGATGCGCCTGCGTTCTACCTGCAAGGCGATCACACAGCGGTGGCCGATGCGCGGCCCATCAACTCCGTGGATTTTGCGTCCTACAAATCAGCCGCCCGAACGCTGGCGTCACGCTACGTCGCCGCGTTGCCACCGGAAACCGCGTGCACACGAAAAGATTCCGAGAGCGCCTGTATCCACGGGCCACTCAAATTGCTGGTAGGTAAGTTGCTACGGGGCCTCCTTCCGCCGGAGGAATGGCAGGGCTTCTCGACCCTCTATCGCAACCTCAACGCCGAATTCGGACCGAGTTCGGCGCTTGAGGGCGTCATCACGTCGGCGCTGCTTTCTCCGCGATTTCTGTACCGCACCGAATCGGGAGCGAACCCTGCACAAAAGACCGACACGAAACTCACCCAGAATGAAATGTTGGCCTTTGCAAGCTTTGCCATTCGCGGCCACGCGCCAAACAGCGACGAGCGCGACATCGCCCTTGCTTCGTCCGGCACCGAATTCCGTCCGGCACTCGGAGCCATCGCCCGGCAATGGACGGGCACCGAGGC
This sequence comes from Deltaproteobacteria bacterium, assembly GCA_034439895.1. GTDB lineage: Bacteria > Myxococcota_A > Polyangia > Fen-1088 > Fen-1088 > JAWXBF01. The sequence goes on along the minus strand of JAWXBF010000287.1, from coordinate 7,404 downwards.
CTTCACGGAGCGATTTGCCGACTTTGCCGAGGAGTGGCTTGGGGTATCGCATCTCGGGGACAAGCTGATACGCCCATCCACGGAAGACAACAACGGTGGCGACATCGGTCCGGCGGTCCTCGCTGAATTCAAACATTTTATTCGCGATAACTTTTTGGGACCCGACGGCCGTTTCGACCGACTTTTCACAGCCACGAAGTCGCGCATGCTGCCGGGACTCGAACATATCTACGACGGTCGCTTCGTACCGCCTGATACCATTTTGTGGGACGAAAGGCAGCGCAAGGGCGTCCTCGGCCTTGCCGCCGTCCTCGCCGCACACGCCAATGCCAACGCCAGCGATCCGGTGCAACGGGGCATGTTGATCCGGCTGAAAATCCTCTGTGAACCGATGCCACCGCCGGTGCCCAACGTTGACTTCAGCAAGGTGCAGACGACGCCTCACATGCAAACGCGCGAGCGTTTCGAGACACTTGCAGAAGCCCCATCCTGCCGTTCCTGTCATACAGTTATCAATCCACCGGGATATCTGTTTGAGCACTTCGATCAATACGGACGCTACCGCGACATAGAAAAAGGCCGACGCATCAACGCAACCGGCAGCATCCCCCCATTTTTCGGCCAAAACCCGTACCCCGGGATGGGCGACTGGGAGGGGATCACCGAGATGTCGGAATGGCTTGCCCACAGCCCACAAGCGCGGATGTGTTTCGCCCGAAATTTGACCAACTACCTGCTGTCGGCCCGCGTCTTCGAGCACGTCGAAAACTGCGCCCTTCAGCGAATCGCACGGCGCTTCATGGCATCCGGGCGCCTCGACGATCTGGTGGAAGATACGATCACATCCGATGTGTTCTCGGCCCGCGCGGGCAGCGCCAACATTCCCCGGGACATTTAACAAAAGAGCGGTTGAGGACCACGATGCAACGACGAAAATTTCTCACAAGCGCCGTGGGTGGCAGTGCCCTGGGATTGCTCGCCAATCGCCTGCGGGCGCGCGCCGACGGCGCACCGGCAAAGCCACGTTTCATCTTCGTTTACACACCCTGCGGGCGCGAACCTTCCTGGAGAACCGGAACGATCGGATCCAACTTCACGTTTGGGCAGACCATGACGATGCTCGAGCCTTACAGGCGTCGGACGGCCATCATGGACGGATTCACAACCGTCAACTTCGGATACCACATCAATGCCCACTGGGGACCATTGCACACGATGTTGGGTGGCTGGGCCCCGCTGCGGTTGCCCGGTGACGAGGGCGGCGCACTGTCCACGGGTGCGCAACGCAGCTTCGATCACCTGCTCGCCGATCGCCTCGGTCGCTTTTCGCCGGTTCGCAACATCGTGATCGGCGGCCGCGACCGCAACAACAACAACAATTCCCTCATGTGCAGCTGGATCGCGGCTAAAACCGGACAGGTTCCCATCCACGAGCCGGGCCAGACTTTCGCTGCGCTTTTTGGAAACGGGGGCAGCGGTGCGCTTTCACAATCGCGCGATGCAAGAGAAATCGAGCGCGCGTTGAAGTGGGAAAAAGAGGTCCTGGGCCTGTCACGCAACCATTTGACCGCGTTCAAGCGCCAGCTTGGCAAACCCGAACAAGAACAACTCGTCGCCTACGAAACCCATCTATCCGAAGTCTACCAACGCGTCGTTTCCGAAACCCCCGCGATGATAGCGAAGCAGATCCGGAACGGCCCCAGTTGCAAGCTTCCGACTTTCGATGCCCTTGTCGATGCGGTGCCGAACCACGAGGAGTACCAGCAGCATCACGATTTGCAATCCAGCATTCTGGCGGCCGCCTTGGCCTGTGGTCGAACGCAGATCGGCGTCTACGTGATGGCGGGGATTGGGTCCGCGATGACCTTGCCTGGTACCAAACACAATCATCACAACCACGACGACTCGGCCATCGACCACTACCGGGCCTTCGATATGTACTACGGAGACCGCATCAAGTTCTTACTCGACGAACTTGACAAGTACCCGGAAGGAGAAGGCACGTTGCTCGATAACACCATCATCGTGTGGACGACCGATATTGGCTGGACGCCCCTCGAACACGATCAGGACAACATCCCAATTTACCTTTTCGGTGGGCTACCCGGACGCAAGTTGAAAATGGGTCAGTACGTGCGAGCACCCTACGATGACGCAGGCAAGGATCGCATCAAGGCCCTCGGCAACCCCAAGAATCGACGCCTGCACGAGATTTTGTTGACCCTGGCGCACGCCGTCGGCGTCGAGAAGATCGAAGGGTTTGCCGACCCGAAATACGTGCAGGGCCTGGTCACCGATCTTTTGGTCTGAGCGCATTGGATCGTAAAACAGCGATCCCGCAACGGATCGGGTACCATAGCGACCCGTTGACCCAGACCAGCCAACCCCAGCAGGCGGACCAGACGCGGGCGGACGAGTATCCCCGGCGATACGGCGATCGCTATGTGCTTTTGCGCGAGCTCGGCGCGGGTGGCATGGGGCACGTGTACATGGCGGTCACGGGCGGCAAGGATGTCGCGCGAGTTTGTGCGTTGAAGATCATCCGACAACTCGACACCGCCGGTCGCAGCCCACAGGAACTGGGCCGTCGATTCGTCGATGAAGCCCGGGTGGTCACCAAACTGTCACACGAAAACCTGGTGTACGTCTTTGACTTCGGTCTGCTTCCGGCGAACGCGGCCGCCGCCAATCAAGCGGCCGAGCAGGAACCCGACGCGGGCGGAGATTCGGCTTACCTCGCGATGGAATATCTGCGCGGCAAGACGCTGACCGAGATGTGGAACCGCTGCGCCCTCAAGCGGATCGGGGTTCCGGTTGGAGTTTCGCTTTTTGTCGTGGCCGAGATCGCGGCTGGACTCGGCTATGCCCATACCCTGCCTGATGTGTCGCTTGTGCATCGAGATGTATCGCCGTCGAACGTGATGCTTACCTACACAGGCGGAGTGAAGCTTATCGATTTTGGTCTGGCACAGTGGAGCCAAAAAGCGTCCCACACCGCATCGGGTGTCAACTGGGGCAAACTCAGTTACATGTCGCCGGAACAGGCGCTCGGTCGCGCCATCGATCACCGCAGCGACGTTTATTCGCTTGGCGTTATTCTGTGGGAACTGCTGACTGGACGGCAACTTTTCCCTTCCGAAGAATCTCGTCGTGCTACGCTTCAGATCACACCGCCTTCACAGATCAATCCGACGATCTCTACCGACCTGGACGCAATCGTGCTGAGGGCGCTTGCCGGAGATCTGGAAGATCGCTACGAAAATGCAGCGGCGTTCTCGCGCGATTTGATGGCCCTCATACCCCGCGACGCCACCAAACCGGAAACCGCACGATTCGTCATGCGACTTTTCGAAAGCGATGCAGTTCAGGAACAAGAAGAGGAAAAGAACCTTTTGGCCCGGGCGACCGCATTGCATGTTGCGGCCGAGAAAAACACCCAAGATCCGGAGAACGGCTTGACAGAACCCGGCGGCATTGCGGCCGCACGCGATCCCATGATTGGCAACGTCCTGGCGGATCGCTATTTCATCAAACGAAAAATTGGCGAAGGCTCGATGGGACTGGTCTACGAAGGCCATCACACGGGCGTTGGAAAACGGGTGGCGATCAAGATTCCCCATCGCTCGGAACGTCGCCGCGAAAAGCTGATGCAGCGGTTTCGGCTCGAGGCCAATGCGGCTTCTCAGATCGGACATCCGAACATTGCCGACGTGACAGACTGTGGCACGACGCCCGGAGGCGATTTCTTTTTCGTGATGGAGTACGTCGACGGCGTTGACCTCAGCAAGGTGCTGCGACGTTCCGGTGGACTGCCACTCGATCGCTGCTTGCTCATCGCGATTCAGATCTGTCGCGGTCTTGAGGCGGCCCACAAGGCGGGAATCATCCACCGCGATCTCAAACCTTCGAATGTGATGTTGGTTCGAGATCGCGAAGACGAAGAACTCGTCAAGGTGCTCGACTTTGGCGTGGCCAAGTTTCTTCGACAGGATCAGGGAGAGGCCATCGAGTTGACCATGGCAGACGCAACGGTTGGAACACCGCGATACATGGCGCCCGAACAGATCGAATCGGGCAAGGGCATCGATTTCCGCGTCGACACCTACGCGGTGGGTGGACTCATTTACGCGATGCTGTCGGGGGGCCGTGCACCCTTCGAGTCCGAAAGCATTCACGAGCTGTGGCGGCGAAAAACGAATGAGGAACCACCGTCAATTTCCAAGGTGCGTTCGGATCTGCCGGATGCCCTCACGCAACTGACCATGCGGTGTCTGGCCCGTGACCCCGCAAAACGGCCGCAGTCGATGGAGGAACTAAAGCGCCAGCTGGTTCGGCTCCTCGAAGAGGTACGCCAGGCCGGTTCAAGCATCATCGCGATGCGGGCGCCTTCCGAGACCTCCAAGGTCGACGCCGTCGGCGCTGACACGGACAAGTCCACGCGGCCGCCCGGAAACCAAACACGTTCTGTGTGGCTCGTGGCTGCCGTTGGAATTGTGTTATTGGGTGGGGCGATGACTTGGTGGGCAACCAGCGCCGAAAAACCGGGCACCCCAAAATTGAAACCCGCTGCGGTGCTTGTCCCTGCGCCGTCGATTCCCGCACCCGCTCCGTTGGCGCCGGTAGTCGCGGCTCAAAAACCGACATTGCCTGTAATTTTGCAGAAGGTTTCACCTCCGACCGCTGCGCCCGCATTCGGCAAGCCTGAAACACCCATCATTCGTACTGCGTTAAAAACAGATCATCCGGCCCCACGCGCCCGCGATGCGAAGTACGAATCCATCTTGAGCGAGGGAGAGGACGCATTTCGCCACAACCAGCTTTTGCAAGCGACGATGCTGGCAGAGAAGGCCATTGCGATTGCGCCCTCAGTCGACGCGTACTTGTTGATCGGGAAAGTGTTCCTGCACCGTGATATGCCAGTCGAAGCTGCCGCTGCTTACAGGAAAGCCCTGAAATTGGAGAGAGGCAACGCCAAGGCAGCCAGGGGCCTGACCGCGGCACAAACCGCAGCACGCGCTGCGGCGGCTCCCTGACCCAATCGTTTGTTTTTTCCGTTCCCAACAACGCCCCAATTCACAGTACACCCCATTTTATCCGAGGCTTCGCTTTCATGAAACGCATATTGGTAACCGGCGGCGCCGGTTTTGTTGGCTCGCACCTGTGCGATCGATTGATCGCCGACGGTCATGAGGTCGTCTGCCTCGATAATTTTTTCACCGGGACCCGCGCCAACGTTGCGCAACTGCTGTCCAATCCGGCGTTCGAACTCCATCGCCATGACGTTCAAGAGCCGCTCACGATGGAGGTAGACTGGATCTTCCATCTCGCGTGCCCCGCGTCGCCGGTCCACTACCAGCGAAATCCAGTGCGTACGATTCGTACGGCGGTAGAGGGAACGCTGAACATGCTCGAAGTTGCGCGCGAATCGAAGGCTCGAATCCTCATCGCCTCAACGTCCGAAGTCTACGGCGATCCCGCGGTGCACCCACAGGAGGAATCGTACTGGGGCAATGTGAACCCGATTGGACCCCGTGCGTGTTACGACGAAGGCAAGCGATGCGGCGAGGCCCTCGCGATGGCCTACTCAACCCAGCACGACGTGCAGGTGCGCATCGCCCGCATCTTCAATACCTACGGCCCCCGCATGCATCCGAACGACGGCCGGGTTGTGTCCAACTTCGTTTGCCAGGCGCTGCAGGGGCAGCCGCTCACGATTTTTGGAAGCGGAGAGCAAACCCGTTCATTCTGCTTCGTTTCGGATCTGGTCGAGGGACTCATCCGCCTGATGAAAAGCGAGCACGGCTCACAGCCGGTCAATCTGGGGAACCCCCGCGAATCGACGATGCTGGAACTCGCACAGTTGACCCTCGATCTGACCGGCAGCACCTCAAAGATAGAGCACAGGCCGCTTCCGACCGACGATCCCACCCGTCGGCGACCCAACATCGACCGGGCCAAGGCCCTCCTCAACGGTTGGACCCCCGAGGTTCCGGTCGAGCTCGGACTCGCGCAAACCGTCGCCTATTTCAGAGGGCTCAACCTTCCGTGAAGTCCGGATTGGTGTAGCCGAGTGAGGCGCGGGATGGGGTTACTACCAAAACTTCCCAAAAAAACGTGGCCTTGGCTTAGTTTGGGGGCTCATCCACCCGATGGAGGGGGTGCCATTGTGTTTCGCAAACTGAGCATCGCGTCAAATCGAATGTCCCGTATCTGCGCCTTTGCGCTGTTTGGATGCCTCTTGGCCAGCGCGCACCCCACGCGCGCACAGGGGCCCGTGCTTCCTGCGCTTTTGCCCGACTTCGCTCCCGCGAGCGAAGCCATCCGCGAAGAGAGTGCGGCCGTCGGCCTGTTGGTGCGGTCGATGCTCAAGCCGCTCAAGCGGCAATTCGTATCACGAAAAGAGCTCTCACTTGCGCTCGATGCGATAGGCATCAAGAATAGGCGCGACCTGTCTGTACCGGGTGGTACGGCAACGGCCCTCATCGAGAAACTTTTGGTTGACCGGGTCGTCCTTGGCCAAATCAACTTCGCCAATGGGCGGCTGGTGATGTCCGGGCAAGTGCTCAACAACAAGAGCGAAACCCTGGCGTCCATAACCGCATACGCACCTGCGGGCGCCGTTCACAACCTTGCGGAGCAGATCGCCCGGCAGCTCGCGACGGTGTTGGAATGTAGCTTCGAGGCGATTGAACCGACCGCGATGCGACATCTTCGTTTGTTCGCAACGGCGTCCAATGCCGAAGCGTCAGGGGATATCGCTGCTGCTGCCAGCGCCATGGCCTTGGCCCCAAGTGGTCTCGGAACCAAAGTCACGGCGATAAAGGAGCTTGCACAATCGGTTTGGACCCACCCGCAAACACCGGGCGACCAAAAGATTAGCATTGCATTGACTGTCGGTGAATTCGAGGTGGCGAGGACCCTTTCGGACAAGGAACTCAAGGCGCATCCGCAGAACATCAGCGTGCGAGCAGCTCGCGCCCGTGCCCTCGTGGGCATGAACGATCTTCGCGGTGCCGAACGTGAGTTGGTGGGCCTGCAGGGCAACATGGCACAGCCCGATGTGGCGATTGCCGCGGCGGAGCTTGCCATCGCAAAGGGTGCAAACCGCGGAGAACGGGACGCAGCCTTTCAAGCGTTGACCGATGCGACCACCGAACAGTGGGCAAAACCCCTTGCCTTTATGGCAAGCACCCCGCCCAACACGTTCAGCAACACAGTCGAGGCCCTCGCAGTCTCGCGTGCCAAAGAATTTCAACCGACCAACCCATCACTCGCCTCCGCAATCGGATTCCGTGCGGTATTGGGTGACGTGGACGGACAGCGCGCCGTCGCAATGATACGGGCGGACGATATCGGCATGGCTGATATCGCGACCATCCTCGAGAAGGTCGAAAAGCTGGCACT